>JBKJZR010000116.1:0-10122 GCA_046715035.1 Burkholderiales bacterium
CCGAATGGCACTTACTTAAGCTTTTTGGGGTGGCCATATTTTCTGACGTGCGCGCGGGCGATCTCGCGCGGTTTGGTGAGTAGCGGGTAGGTTCCGGATCGTCGCTTGATGGCTCTGGGCTCGATGCGTCCGGGTCGATCGTCGACTTGCTGCTGAGCGATCAACACAAACAGTGTGTGGAGCTTGTGGTCATGCTCGGTGCGGTTGCCCTGTTGATCCCATGCGATCCAAAGCTGTACGGTATGCTTGAAGCTGAGTTGGCGCGGCAGCCGGTGGGCCACCATTGCTGCTTGAGCCATCATCAGACGAATGAGATTGTAGGCCAGCAGATAGACCCAGATCTCCTTGAGGGCCATGTCGGGGCTCTGGCAGCTGAGCCTCTGCATTCCCAACGTGGTTTTGATGTTGCGCAGATCGAGCTCGACGTGCCATCGACTGCGATACAGTAACTTCAAGTCGAATTTGGAAGTTTGCTTCGGACACAGCAGCGTGGTCACCAGAGTTTTGCCCCCGGTGCGCAGTTCCCGCACGCTCAGGCTCGCGGGTGCCTGTTCGTAGTCAGTCTGGCTCATCCAGTCAGGTTTGATGGCAGGCTTTTGCAGCACGATCAGGTGATCGCGCGCTCCCAGTCGGTGACCGCGGCGAAAGTCGGTGGTGCGTTGGCGCGAGCCGTGTTGTTCAAACACCGCATCAATGCCGCGCTCGCGCAAGGCGCACAGCAGAAAATACGTGGCGTAGAACGCATCGCCCAATAGCAGGTCTCCGCCCTCCAGAGTATCGAGGATCGAACGCAGCAGCGATTGCTCATCGCCGCCTTTGCCCTGATAGTGGCCGGTCGCCGCATTGAGCACCGCGCCACTGCCCAGACACACGATGCCCACCAGCCGGCACAAGGGGAAGCCCAGACCAGGCTTCTGGCTGCACGGTTGCGGATACAGCGCCTGATTGGCCGCTGTGTCTGGCATCACCACGGTCGTGCCGTCCACCAGCCGTACCGCACGGCCTCGCCAACGCCACGGCGCGGGCGCGCGCGCCGCAATCCATCGCCCTGTATAGCGCGCCAGCGTGCACACCATCTCCATCGGTAAACGGCTCCGCGCACGACAATAGGCTCCGGTATGCGTGCTACACGGTGGCAATCCTGCGCTCAGACGCTTCACCGCCGCTTCGTTCACCGCATTCTGGCAAGAACGATCGGCATTGAGTGCTTGTGCCAGAAACATCGCTAGCGTCTCGGTCGGTGGGAACAACCGTTCCCGATGTGCCGGCAACAGCGACTCGACTTGGTCGAACAATTCAGGACTCGTAAGAAGGTTGAAGAACGAATACGCATCGCCGTTACCGGCATGGCCGCGAACACGATGCTGTTGCTGCGATCGTGCGTTGAGTTTAGGATGCATTCTGGCTGGCTCCTCGGGTGATGGATGGTTGTTTGGCAACTCCACCTTATCACTCGATCCGAGCCAGCTGTTTTGTACGTCATATCAGACGCTTATCCTTATGTAAGTGCCATTCGGGGCGATGCCCCCTTGTAAATCCCCTAAGTCAGGGGAAGCTGGAACTCGTAGAGAGGCTTAATCAGAGCTTCCTTAGATCAAATCGCGATTACTTGCAATTCGCCATTCATATTTCACCACTCACATCAAGCTGACGCCCAACAGCTTCCCCACCAGGTAAGTTACCCCGCCGGCCGCCGCGCCGATCGTGAGCATCCGCAACCCGCTTCGGAGCGCGCTGCGGCCGGTGAACAGCGAGAGCGTTGCGCCCACGGCGAACAGTGCGATCGCCGTGAGGGCGATCGCCATTGACAGGCTTGCTGGTCCGGCACCGAAAACGAACGGCAGCAAGGGTATCGCCGCGCCGACGGCAAACGCGGCGAGCGAGGACGCGGCCGCTCCCGCAGGAGAGCCCAGATCTTCAGGGTTCAGCCCGAGCTCCTCGCGCGCGAGAGTGTCGAGCGCATGCTCGTGGTCCGCGATCAGTGCTTCGGCCAGGCGCTGCGCTTCGTCACGCGGCAGTCCCCGCGCGGCGTAAATCAACGCGAGCTCGTTGGCCTCTTCCTGAGGATATTGATCGAGCTCTTCGCGCTCGAGTCCGATCTGGTACTCGTACATCTCGCGCTGCGAGCGCACCGACACGTACTCGCCGGCTGCCATCGAGATTGCGCCGGCCACGAGCCCGGCGATGCCGCTGAGCAGGATGACGCCATGACTGGCGCTTGCGCCGGCGACGCCGAGCATGAGTCCGGCGTTCGAAATCAGTCCGTCGTTGACACCGAAGACCGCAGCCCGCAGGTTGCCGCCGGATGCGACGCTGCGGTGCCGGTGCTCGGCCCCGCGCACGGCAGTGCTCATGAAATGCCCGGGCACGCCTTTGGCATAAATCGCCATGCCGCGCACTTTCATTGCAGCCAGCATGGTGCGCAGCGCATACGGGCCGAAGCGGCGCACGAGCGCGGCGATGATGTGGGTGCGCAGGTCCGGATCATAGTGTTCCGGAATCTGGAGACCCGCCTTGCGCGCGGCGTCCGCCCAGATCGCCGCCTGCTTTTCTGCGGCACCCGCAAGCTCGCGGAACAGGCTTTCCCGCGGCGTTCCGGCTTCGACTGCGGACACGACGCGATAGAGATAGACCGCGCGCTTCTCCTCGATCCAGTTGTCGACTTCGTTCATATGGCGGGAATCAACGATCGCGGCGTCGGAAAAACATCGGCGATTATAGACCGCGCGTGCAGGCCTAAACTGCGGAGCTCGCGGCAGCGTAAGCAAGAACCCCACGCTTCCAGGCCCCTTTGTTGGTCATTCCTTAATTCGCCGAATCCGCCATTGCGCTTGCCACGTCGGTGGACACACGCAGCCGGCGCGCAAGATGGCGCCCGACCCGCAGCAGCAACTCGTTGACCAGCTCCGGATCGGCAGCCTGCAGCTCTTGCAGGGCGGCTGCTGAAAGGCTGTAGACGGTCGCCTGCCGGTCGGCCACCGCAGTTGCAGACCGCTTCTCGCCGTCGAGCATCGTTATCTCGCCAAAGATGACGCCGGACTCAAAGCTCGCAATGCGATGCGCGTCGCGATTAAGGCTGAAGGCAAGCGTCACGCTGCCACGCGTGAGGACAAAGAGACAGTCACCGCTATCGCCTTCGCGAAACAACACGTCGCCGGCGGCAAGCTCGTGGCGTTGCAACTTGAGGCGCACGCGCTCCACATTTGCCGGGCTCACGCCCGCCAACAGCGAAGTCTCCGCCAGCGGAATCTCGCATTCGGGGCCGGCCTTGGATTCGCCCAGCAAGCCGAGTTCCGCAGCCTCGAGCGCACGGTCGACATCGCTGAACCAGCCCGGCTGCGGCCGCGCGAGAAAAGTGCGGAAGCTGGCGAGAGCGCGCCCGTGTCTGCCCTCCGACGTGACATGCGCGACAGGAGCCTGACGCCATTGGCAGCCAATCGCTTCGACAGCCGCTCGAGCAACATCGCTCCCGTCGCGTCGATCTGCCCGACCCGGCGAAAATCCAGAATGATGTAGCGCGCATCGCGCGCCTGCCCCTCGGTCTCCCGCGCAAGCCGCGCCGTCGTGCCGAAAAATACCGGCCCTTCGAGCTCCAGCACCCGAATCGCCGGTGCCAGCTCGTTCAGGCGTTGTGCCTGCTGAACGGAATAGACGCGTCTGGATTTGCGCTGCAGGCCGTTCCAGCTTGCGCGCACCAGTGAGCGGTGCATCGACGCAATGAACAGTCCCATCGACGCGACGAGACCAAAGCCCACGGCCACGACGAAGTTGAATACCACCGTAACCAAGCACACCGTGGCGATCACCGCCAGATCCCATCGCGCGTCGCGTTCGAGACTGCCGCGGAGCCAGTACCGCATCAGTGTCTTGCTCCATGGGTCGACGAGGCCGGCCGCCACGGTCAGCATGATTCCCGCCAGGACGGCAAGCGGGATATAGGCGAACGCCGGTGCGCCCAGCATCAGCATCGCGAGCAGCACGACCGATCGGAAGACCCCCGACAGGCGCGAGCGCGCGCCTGAGCGGTGGGCGACCGACGCGATGGCGGGGGAAAACGACACGGCCATACCTCCGCATGCGGCCGAGACGAGATTGCCAACCCCGAGACCGATCAGTTCGCGATTCGGCCGATGCGCGGTGTTATGCGCGACGTCCATCGCCGTCGCGGCGAGCAGTGATTCGAGGGAGCTGATGATCGCGAGCACGAGCGCAGTGCCGAACACGGGCGCCCAATAATCGGCTATGAGCTCGAGGCCTTCGTGCCCGACCAATGGCGCCAGTGCATTGGGCAGTGGCAGCACCGCGTCGACGTGCCCGAGGCGGGCGCCCAGTTGCGCTGACGGCACGAGGTCACCGACGGCGTAATCGAGAGCAACGCCGCCAAACAGCGCGATCAAAGCGGCTGGCAGCTTTTTCCAGCGGGCGGCCACGAACCAGATCAACGCGGCGGTCGCGATGCCGAGGCCGAGCGTCCACGGCTGCGCGCCGGGGAATGCGTCGAGCAATGCCCTGCCCCTCAGGGGCGCCGCCAATCCGATCAGATACGGAACCTGCGATGCGACGATGAGGATCGCAAGGCCGTTCATGAACCCCGCAACGACGGGGTGCGGGACGAATTGCACGAGGCTGCCGAGCCTCGCGAGCCCGAAGGCGATCTGGATGACGCCCGCGGCCGCGACGCTGATCGCGGCAAGAAAAACGATCGCCTCGACGCGGCCGGTTTGTGCAGCCGCGAGACGTGGATCAACCGCCAGAGCGGCGATCAGCGTCGCGAGTATCAGCGTGGTGGCGACGCGCACATTGGCGCCGGGAACCTGCGTCCCCCCGAACAGTGACGCCGCCAGTGAGCCAAAGACAGCCGCGCCGAATGCGGCACGCACGCCAAGGTCGACGTTGTCGACCCCCAAAGCACCGAAGGCGAGCAGGCCGTAGGTCAGCAGTTGCGCGAAACCGACCACCGCGCTGGCAAGGCCGGCCCTCTGACATCTCCTGACATAGGAATCGCCATGTTCAAGGCCGCCTTGGCGCAGGGATTCGTGAATACGCCCGCCGAGTGCGGTGCTGCGTCGCCATCATTGCGCGGGCGATCAGCCACCACGGAAGCGGTGCGCGGCGACCGCTCGACGCGGTCACCTTCGGTGCTCGCTGGTCGCGACACGTATGTAGACGAGCCAGCAAAGCGCGCCGCATGTCACCAGAACTGCCATGCCGCCCGCCAACCCCATGCCCGTTCCGGAAACGAGGGGCGACAGCAGCCCCGCGACGACACCTGAAAAAAAACTTTGCTGCGCTGCCTGCAGCGACGCCGCGAGCCCGCGATTCTCCGGAAACAGATCGAGCACGAGCAGCGTGATGCTCGGCACCGCCAGCGACATGCCCGTCGAATACGCCATCACCCAGAGCACCGTCCACGGCAGCGCGGGCGGCAGCAGTGCGTGGTAGCCCAGATTGAGCAGCGCAGCGCCGAACATCACGGTGTAACCGTAGCGCACCGTGCGCCGCGGCGACAGGTGTCCGGCGAGCCGGCCGGACAGAAATGCGCCCATCACCACGCCCAGAATTCCCGGTATGAACAACCAGGCAAACTGGTTTTCGCGGAGACCGAGCAGGTTATAGATCAGCGCAGGAGCCGAGGAAATATAGAGAAAAAAGCCGGCGAAATTGAAGGCGATCGCCGATGACAGCAGGCCAAAGCGAAAGCTGCCGAGCAGCTTTGCGTAATTGACAAGCAGCGGTTTCACGGCAAATGGCTGTCGGGAAGCGGCCGGCAGCGATTCGGCCAGCCGGGAATAGCATCCCCAGAACAACACTGCAGCGAACAGCGCCAGGAAGACGAATATAGAGCGCCACCCGAAACCTACTTCGAGCCACCCACCCAGAATGGGCGCGATCGCCGGCGCAAGTCCGAACAGCATCGTCACCAGCGACATCACGCGCTGCGCCTGATGTCCGGCATAGATATCGCGCACCATCGCGCGTCCAGCGACGATGCCGGTGCCGGCGGACATACCCTGCAGCGCGCGAAACGACAAGACCTGCGGCAGATTTTGCGCGAGCGCGCAGCCTACCGAAGCGAGCGCGAAAATCACCATCCCTACGAGGATCACCGGCTTGCGGCCGAAGCTGTCGGTGAGCGCGCCATGAAACAGCATCATGAACGCGAACGGAATCAGATACGCCGACAGCGTCTGCTGCATTTCGATATCACTCGCGGCCAGCGCGCGGCCCATCGCGGGAAACGAGGGCATGTAAGTGTCGATCGCGAACGGACCGAGCGTCGCAAGTCCCGCGAGCAGCGCTGCGAGCAACAGCATGTCGCGGTCGGCGCGCGGGTGGGGTGGGATCGTCTGCATGAAGGCCGCGCCCTGATTAGCCCGGGCGCGAGCCGGCGATTATAGACGACCGCTGGAGTTGCCTCGACGCCGCTGCCAGCCCGAATTCGAGCGGGTCAGCCCACGCAGGACTCCAATTGCAATATTGCCCGCAGGCGCTCGCCGTGACTCGCCACCGCACAGGCTACACCCGCGGGGCCGCTTTAGTCGCGCATCAGAGCGCGCGCTCTGGGCTGACCCGGACTAACGACGATGACCCAGGGCCATGCTTGAAGCGAAATGCAGATGTCGCGGCTTACGCCGCGTTGTCTGCGATGCGATCAGCCGGCGCGCGCGAGTCGGATTGCGGGCTCCAGTACGGCTGACTCGACCTGACCTTCGCGATCTGCGCGCTCGAAGTACCCGGCGCGAAACCCGAGCGAGTATTCGTCGATACCGACCAGCGCATATCGCGAGGGTGGCATGCCGCGCCGGCGAAACGTGACACCATCGGCATGGCCTTCGGCCTGCTCGGACGACCAGCCGTTTTCCTGCAGGATGCTGAATTGCTCGTTGATTGCTTTCATGCAGTTCCCCAATTGCATTGGTCGCACAACCGCATACTTCCTACCTGAATGAAAAATGCCAGGCATATTGTCGAGCGCGATTGTTACAAAACGACGGGGATGCATGACAGGAATTAGTTCACGAAAACTTCGCGTACAGTTTTACGACAAACTTCTTGGTGCCACGCAGCCCCCGGACATCGGCCGCGAAAGCGCGCGATTATATGACACAACGCGTACGAAAAGAACCCCGCATGCCCGGGGCCGGCGACGCGAGCGCAGCGCGACATCACTCCTCGTGCGGTTTCAGGGTGTTTGCAAAGCGCTGCGATGCACCTCGGCAGAGGCCACCCACCGGATTGGCTGGCGGCACGCCCGCACTGCCTTAAGTGCGCGCCGCCTCCGCAGGTGCCGACTCGTCCGGCAGCCACAGAACGATGGCGGCTTTGAGCGCGGCGATGCCGGCCATCAGCCACAGCAGGCTGGTGAACCCGATGCCCTTCACCAGAGGGCCCAGCAGCCAGACAGCGAGCGAGCTGATGCCGAAGGCGACCGTGAGCCGCATGCCTGCAACGCGCGAGCGCAGCCGGTCATCGACGTAGCGCACGATCATCGCATCGGTGAACGGAATCGAGCCGAAGATGAAGATCATGACCGCGAGCAGCGCTGCAAACAACCACCATTCCTGTGCATGCGCAGCGAGTATGAGCAGCGGGACCTGGGCAACGGACATCCACAGTTGCAGCGGCTTGAACGGCACCCGGTCGATGAGCCGGCCGACCACGATCTGTGTAAACGAAGCGATCGTGTAAATCAGCGCCAGCAGCGCTCCGAGAAGCGCGGGATCTTCGATCACCCCCCGGAAACCTTCGGACAAGAGCTGCGAGTTGCCATTGGTCGTGAAGTTGAAGAGCAGGCTGCTCGCGACCGCCGCCGCCGTCATGACCGTGAACGCACGCACGAGCATGGCGGGCGACAACACGACTTTCGCCTTGCCCTTGCGCTTGGCCGGTGCCTCGGTCTCCCCAGGGCAGGCTGACGCGAAGATAATCCCGCAGACGATCGCCAGCACCCCGGGTATGGCAAATGCGGCGCGCCAGCCGATCCACTTGACCAGGAAACCGGTGACCAGCGCCGCGACGGCGATCCCGAGATTGCCGGCCAGCCCATTGACGCCGATCACGGCGCCCGGATTCGCGACGTTCTGCACCAGCATGGGGATGCCGACCGGGTGATAGATCGCCGCGAACGCGCCGATCAGTGTCAGCCCCGCTGCCAGCTGCCACGCGTTCTGCGTCAACGCAGTCAGTAGCGCGGCGACGCCGATGCCGACGAAGAAAATGATCATCATGGCGCGGCGGCCCCACAGGTCGCCGAGGCGGCCGGCGGGCAGCGCACCGAGGCCGAACAGGGCAAAAGCCCCTACGCTATAGGGCATGAGGTCCGCCCAGTTCGAATACCCGAACTCGACGGCGATCGTTGCCACGGCCGTGGCAAAGATCAACAGGAACATGTGGTCGATGCCGTGGCCGATATTGAGCAAGAGGCTGACGACCCGGGGAAACCGGTCAGGGCGAGGGGCAGCTTGAGCCGACGAAGTCATGAGGTTGAGTTTGCTTGAGTTACAATCGTCTGTCTTTCGAGTATTTACCGCCAAGCTTCGCAAAATGGACAGCGCCTCACCGCAACCGCCAGCCTCCCCGGCCCCCGCCGATGTGCCCGAGAGTCCAGTGCAGGGTGCAAGCTCGCGCGCCATTGTGATGCGGTGCTCGACGTATGCCCCTGGCCACCACGTTCAGCCGCACTGGCACGCCCGCGCGCAGTTCGTTTATGCGGTCGCAGGAACGATGCGCGTGCGCACGCCGCGCCGCGCCTGGATCGTCCCGCCGAGCAGGGCGCTGTGGGTGCCTGCGCATACTGTTCACGAAATTCAGATGTTTGGCATCGTCGAAATGCGCAGCCTGTACGTAAACCACGTCGCGGGCGGCGGCATGCCTGCGTCATGCGCGGTGCTGAACGTGACCCCTCTGCTGCGCGAATTGGTCGTGCGCGCCGTGGCGTTGCCCGTGGCTTACGACGAGGCAGGCGATGACGGCCTGCTGATGCGATTGCTCATGGCGGAGATCCGGCGCCTGCCGCTTTGCGCGCTCGACCTGCCGCTACCGGTGAGCCCGGATCTCGTGCAGCTGTGCGAACGCCTGCTCGCCGATCTTTCCGCGCGGCGGCCGTGCTGCGTCGACGCGAGCGCGATGACCACCAGCACGCGCACGCTATACCGGCGCTTCCTGCGGGAAACGGGAATCACGTTTGCGCGCTGGAAGCAGCAGGCGCGGCTGCTCGAATCGATACGCCGCCTGGCCCAGGGCGTACCCGTGACGCGCGTGGCCATCGATCTGGGCTACGAGAGCCCGAGCGCATTCTCGACCATGTTCCGGCGCTCGCTCGGCATCGCGCCGCGGGCCTTCATGACGGGGGACAACACGCGCACGAAGTAACTATGGATGCTCGTGTCGCGAATGCTTGAAATCGAAGCAACCGTTTTTGAGCCTCAACCGCGCGGGGAGCGTGAACGGATGGGCGCTCTTTGTGGTGAGCTCCCTCTCGCCGGTTTTATTTTTCCCGATTGGCTTCTCGGTAGCGTCAAGGCGAGCAGAATCAGCAACAAAAACCTGCTGAGGCGGGTTGGTCGAGGTGTTACTTAGGAGTGGAGTGTAAAAGGCTTTTCGTAGATTGGAGCGCTGGTGCTACCCCTGACCAGGTTGATGTCGGCGGTGGCGTCCGACTTGTTGAAATAGCTTGCAACCGAGTCGGCAATCTTGCGGTTGTTTGCGCCCATGAGATACCAGCGCCACTTCCCCAGTGAGTCTTTATAAATCCAATAAATCATGACGATTTACCTTGATTCAGAGCTTGTTCCCACAACGCGTTCTCGCCGCTTTTCCTGTTTTTCCACGGCGAAATAGTGACGGACCATCCGCCTATTTTTGGTTCCAGAAGGTTCGTATTCGAGCGCCGATCGGAGATGCCGGCGGCTGAAGCACCGAGGCGCCTGAAATCACTACCAACTGCAACCTGCCCCCGATCTGCACCAAGGCTCCTACTGGCGAGGGCGGATACCCTCCCCCCGGGTGTACCAAAAACCGGCTCGCGGCGGTCAGGCCGGCTGCGTTGTTGTAGGGAAAGGTGGCGCCGCCCGTTTGAAAGTTAACCGTATACTCGCGCGCAAGGCCAAGGTTACCGCTGCA
>JBKJZR010000117.1:0-6921 GCA_046715035.1 Burkholderiales bacterium
TGCGCGGCATGCTGTGGAACGCGTTCGAATCCGACGCGCACTCGGTCCTGTTGATCGACGAGGTCGACAAGGCCGACATCGAGTTTCCGAACGACCTGCTGCGCGAGCTCGACCGGATGGAGTTCTACGTTTACGAGACGCAGCAGCTAATCCAGGCGCGGCACCGCCCGCTGGTGATCATCACCAGCAACAACGAGAAAGAGCTGCCGGATGCGTTTCTGCGGCGCTGTTTTTTCCACTACATCCGGTTTCCCGACAAGGAGACGATGGAAAAGATCGTGCGCGTGCACTTCCCGTCGCTCAAGAAGTCGCTGCTGAAGGAGGCGCTCGAGGCGTTCTTCGAAATCCGCGACGTGCCGGGCCTCAAGAAGAAGCCATCGACATCCGAGCTGCTGGATTGGCTGAAGCTGCTGCTGGCGGAGGACATTCCCGCGGAAGCGCTGCACAGCCAGGAGTCGCACAAGATCATTCCGCCGCTGCACGGAGCGCTGCTCAAGAACGAGCAGGACGTGCACCTGTTCGAGCGCCTCGTGTTCATGTCGCGCCGCAAGCCGGGATAGATCGTGATAGCCATGGCGATCCCAGAGAGCCCTGAAGAAAACCATACGAACCACGTCCAAAAGGCACATCCAATTTAGCCGCCGATGAACGCCGATAAGATCAAGAACACGGACGAACGAACAGAATGAATCATGAATTGGGTGTGCTTTGATTTTCATCGGCGTGTATCAACGTCCATCGGCGGCTAATCTGTTCCTGATCTGCGGGGTTGATCTTATCCGTGTTCATCTGCGTTTATCTGTGGTTACGTAATGGGTTGGTCCGAGGCGCCATTCGCGGCTGGTTAAATTACGATGGGTAAGGCCGCAACCGGCTTTCCGCCGGTCGTCGACGCCCGGATCGAAACGCTGATACTGGGCAGTTTTCCGAGCGTCGCGTCGCTCGGCAAGGCGCAGTATTACGGACACCCGCAGAATCACTTTTGGCGCCTGGTGGGCGCGGTGACAGGTGAAGCGCTGCCGGAAATGACTTACGAGAGACGTTTGCGTACCCTGCTCAAGCATCACATCGGGCTGTGGGACGTCATCGGCACGTGCGTGCGTCCAGGCAGCCTCGACGCGAGCATCCGCAACCCCCTCCATAACGACTTCAGTCGGGTGACGGCGGTGGCAAACCGGCTGCAGCGCGTGTGCTTCAACGGTCAGACGGCTGGAAAGCTCGCTCCGCTGTTCGACGAGCTGGGCTACGAAACTATCGTATTGCCGTCGTCGAGCCCTGCTTACACGATGCCTTTTGCGGAAAAACTCGCCCGCTGGCGCGAGATCGATGGGCGCGTTGCGGCGGCGTTCCGGCGCAATACCCGAACCGGATGAATGACGCTGTCGTCCGGACGCATCATGAACCGGTGGATCTTTCCGACCGGTTCGCGCTCGCGTTCACGAAACTCATGCGTTATTGCGCAGACGTTTTTTTCGCCAAGCGCTACGGCCACCGCGCGGTGGTGCTCGAAACGATCGCGGCAGTGCCCGGAATGGTGGGCGGCACGCTGCAACACCTGCGCTGCCTGCGCCGTATCGAAGACGATCGCGGCTGGATCCGCACGCTGCTCGATGAGGCAGAGAACGAGCGCATGCATCTGATGACCTTCATCAGAATATCGCAGCCCAACCGACTCGAGCGCTGCCTCGTCCTGATCGCGCAGGGCGTTTTCTACAACGTTTTCTTTCTCGTGTACCTGATTTCCGCGAAGACCGCGCATCGCATTGCCGGCTACTTCGAGGAAGAAGCGGTGTTCAGCTATACCGAGTTTCTGCACGGCGTCGAAACCGGCGAGTACCCCAATGTGCCGGCCCCCCAGCTCGCCATCGACTATTGGCAGCTCGCCCCGGGTGCGACGCTGAGGGAAGTTATCATCGCCGTGCGCAACGACGAAGCCGGGCACCGCGACGTCAATCACGATTTTGCCGACCAGCTGGCGCGGTCAGGACGATGAAAAGGCTCCCGGTGCAACCATGCTGATCGACTTCTTTTTTCAGCTTAAACAGGGCGGATTGCCCGTGTCGATCAAGGAGTTTCTTACCCTACTCGAGGCGTTCGACAAGCGCGTCGTCAGCGGCAGCGTCGATGATTTCTACTATCTGGCGCGTACCTGCCTCGTGAAGGACGAATCGAACTACGACAAATTCGACCGTGCATTCGGCGCTTATTTCAAAGGCATCACAGGGACTTCGGAAGGCGCGGCGGCGCTGATCCCCGAGGAATGGCTCAAAAGGCTCGCCGAGAAGCACCTTACCGAAGAGGAAAAGAAGCTCATCGAGTCTTTGGGCGGCTGGGAAAAGCTGATGGAAACGCTCAAGAAACGCCTGGAAGAGCAAAAAGGCCGCCACCAGGGTGGATCTAAATGGATAGGGACTGCCGGCACGAGTCCGTTCGGCGCGTACGGCTACAACCCCGAGGGCGTGCGCATCGGCCAGCACGAGTCCCGGCACCGCCGCGCGGTCAAAGTGTGGGATCAGCGCGAATTCAAGAACCTCGACGATACGGTCGAGCTGGGCACTCGCAACATCAAGGTAGCGCTGCGCCGCTTGCGCAAGTTCGCGCGCACGGGCGCCCCGGAGGAACTCGACCTGGACGACACCGTGCGTTCAACGGCCAAGAACGCGGGCTACCTCGATCTGAAAATGGTCCCGGAGCGCCACAACAGCGTGAAGGTTCTCCTGTTCCTGGACATCGGCGGGTCGATGGACGACCACGTGCGCGTATGCGAGCAGTTGTTTTCGGCCACGCGCACCGAGTTCAAGCATCTCGAGTATTTTTACTTCCACAATTTCCTCTACGAGCGGGTCTGGAAAGATAACCGGCGGCGCGCGACCGAGCGCGTTGCGACGTTGGACGTGATGCACAAGTATCCGCACGACTACAAGCTGATCTTCGTCGGTGATGCCACCATGAGCCCCTACGAAATCACCTATCCCGGGGGCAGCGTCGAGCATACGAATCCCGAAGCGGGCGCGGTCTGGATGCAACGCATGCTGGATGTATACAAGGATGCGATCTGGCTCAATCCTCAGCCGCCACAGGTGTGGGAATACCACGAGTCGATAGGCATAACGCGGCAACTCATCGGCGAGCGCATGTTCCCGCTGACGCTCGACGGACTCGACCGCGGCATGCGCCTGCTGAGCAAAGGGCACTGAGTTTCAGGGGCGTGAGGCGTGAGGGGCAAGGCGAGAGGCGTTGCGGGCGCAGACGCCGCACCTCGGTGCACGACCTACCCGTCATGCGGGGTGATCAGCTCCGGGTCGGGATTGGTCGGGATAGATCATTACGCCGACGCTCACCGGCCGGCCGCACACCCGGGAGCGAATCTTTTCCGTGATGGTCTGGCCGCTCGCCGGTCCCGGGAATAGGCGGCTAAAAATCGACCTGAATCCCGGACTCTTTGACAACCTTCGAGTATTTGGCGAGATCGCGCTTCAGGTATTGCAAAAACTCTTCACCGCTCGTCGGCTGCGGCGTCATCCCCTGTTCACCCAGCTTGCGTTTCATGTCCGGCGCGGCGAGCGCTTTCACCACGTCGGCGTTGAGCTTGTCGAGGATTGCGCGCGGCGTATTGGCGGGCGCGAGCAGGCCATAAACCGTCTCGGCTTCAAAGCCCGCCACGCCCTGCTCGGCGATCGTCGGGAGATTCGGCAGGTCAGGATAGCGTTTGAGCGCGGCGACGCCGAGCAACCGTATCCTGCCGCTGTCGACGAACTGCTGCACGATGCCCAGCAGCGGGTACAGGAATTCTATCTGCCCCGCGGCCAGGTCCACCGCGGCTGGGCCGCCGCCCCGGTACGGCACATGGTTGGTCTTGATGCCCGCCGCCTTGTCGAACATGACGCCTGCGAGATGCAGCGAGCTGCCCGTGCCTGACGATCCGTAGTTGAGCCTGCCGGGCCGCGCCTTGGCCAGCGCGATAAACTCTTTGACGCTCTTGGCAGGTAGCGATGGATGCACCGCGAGAAACAGCGGCGCGTAGGTCAGCAGGCTGATCGGCGCGAAATCGCGCATCAGATCATACGGCAGCTTCGCATACAGCGCGCTGTTGATGACCTGCAGCGTCACCGCACTCATCAGCAGCGTATAACCGTCGGCGGGTGCCTTGGCCACCAGTTCCGCGCCGAGATTACCATTGGCACCGGGACGGTTGTCGACGACGACCGTGTAGCCGGACTGCTCGTTCAGCCGCTGTGCAAGCAATCGCCCGGTAATGTCGACGCCTCCTCCCGACGCGAAGGGAACGATGAACCGCACCGGTTTTGCAGGGTACTGCTGAGCGCCGGCGCCGCCTGCCTGCAGCGCGGCGCAGACCGCCAATGTGACCCATATCCCACGCATCGCAATCCCTTTCATGTTGAGTGCGTCCTCAATTTTGGCGCCGCATCCGCTATCACTTGCCACTCGCGCGATTGCGTTTCTCGTCGACCCGGGCGTTGAATTTTGCCACATCGATGACATGGCGTTCGTGGGTGCCGGCGGAGATCTGGTCGACGCCGTCATGTGCGGTAACGGAGAAATGGAGGCGCCTGCCATCGACTTTCTCGACTTTGACATCGACGGCGACGGTTAGCCCTGGCGGCGTCGCGGCAAGATGCGAGACGTTGATCGCGGTGCCGAGGGACTGTTCGCGCGGCCAGTCGAGGTGCGGCTTGATCGCCTCGATGCACGCCCATTCGAGCAGTCCAACCAGGTACCCCGTCGCCAGTACGTGCGGCATTTCCTGAAACATTTCGGCTTCCGGATACAGATGCGGCACGGTCTTCGTCGGCGGGACGTAAAACGTATGGCGGAATACGAGACCGGGTTGCAGTGTTTCCTTCATCGCAGGAGCGGTATCGGGATTTGAAAATCGAAAGCGGGTTGGCCTGCGCTGCGCGGGCGCTGTCCGAATGCGGCTGCCCAATTCTATCGCTGCTGCCGCCGGTCCTGCATAGGCGGTGCAACCTTCATGACTTCATCCACCGTGGTGATGCCCGCGGCGACTTTCATCGCGCCACTGATGCGCAGCGGCTTGACCCCTTCGCGGTAGGAGAGTTCGCGCAGCTTGTCCATGTCGGTCGTGTCGGTGACCAAATTCCTGATCTGGTTGTTGAGCACCATCATTTCGTAGATCCCGATACGTCCCATGTAACCGGTCATCCGGCATTCCAGGCAACCTTTGGCGATGTACGTGGTCTCGGGCTTTTGCGCTTTCCAGGGCGATACGAGCAATTCCCACGCCGAATCCTCGATCGCGTGCTGCTCCTTGCAATGCGTGCAGAGGACGCGCACGAGCCGCTGGGCCATCACGCCGAGCACGGTCGTGGTGAGCAGATAGGATGGCACGCCGAGATCGAGCATGCGGACGATCGCCGCGGGCGCATCGTTCGTATGCAGGGTCGACAGCACCAGATGGCCCGTGAGGGCGGCTTGGATGGCCATCTCGGCGGTTTCCAGGTCGCGGATCTCGCCCACCATGATGATGTCGGGATCCTGGCGCATGAGCGTGCGGATGCCGGTCGCGAAATCGACGCCGATGTTGTGCTGCACCTGCATCTGGTTGAACTGCGGCTCGACCATTTCGATCGGATCTTCGACGGAACAGACATTCACCTCGGGCTTGGCCAGAAACTTGAGCGTCGAATACAAGGTCGTCGTCTTGCCCGATCCAGTCGGGCCGGTAACGAGGATGATGCCATGCGGCTTGGCAATCATGCCGTTCCACCGGTTCAGATCATCGTCGGAGAAACCGAGCTCGCTGAAATCCTTGACCAGTACGTCGGGATTGAAAATCCGCATGACGAGTTTTTCGCCGAACGCGGTCGGCATCGTCGACAGCCTGAGCTCGACTTCTCCGCCATCGGGAGTGACGGTCTTGATGCGGCCGTCCTGGGGGCGGCGCTTCTCGACGACGTCCATGCGGCCCAGCACCTTGATGCGGCTCGTCATCGCTGCCATCACGGGCGTGGGTATCTGGTACACTTGGTGCAGCACGCCGTCGATGCGGAAACGCACATTGCCGCTGTCGCGGCGCGGCTCCAGGTGGATATCGCTGGCGCGCTGCTCGAATGCGTAATTGAACAGCCAGTCGCAGATGTGGATGACGTGCTGGTCGTTAGCGTCGAGCTTGCCGCTACGGCCCAACTGCACCAGCTGCTCGAAGTTGGCGATCTGGCTGTAGGCGCCCTTGTCCTTTTCGCTCGCACCCTTCACCGAGCGGGCGAGATTGAAAAATTCGACGATGTTGTTCTGAATGTCGATCGGATTGGCGATCACGCGCTTGATGTCGAGGCGCAGGATCTGCTTGAGCTGCTCCTCCCATTCGCGCACGTAGGGCTCGCACGTCGCGATCGTCGCCTCGCGCGTGGTCACGCCGACCGGCAGGATCCGATAGCGTTGCGCATAGGCCGTCGACATGAGCTTGGTCACGGCGGCGAAATCGACTTTGAAGGGATCGACGTGCAGGTACGGCAGACCGGCCTTGTCGGCCAGCCACTGCGTCAATGCTTCGAGGTGCAGGGTTTTCTTTGGGTGGCGCGGGTCCTTGAGCTTCTGGTCGCCCAGTACGACCAGCGGATGGTGGTCGCCGCGGTTGATGCGCCGATCGTTGATCAGCCGGTCGGCCTCGGCGCGCGTGACGAGTTGATCGGCGACCAGATCGTTGAGAACGCTTTCGAGCGTTAGCCTGCGGTCAGGCGGTTTACCGGGCGGAAGGGGAGCGGCTTGCGCGGCGCTGGCGACACGTTCTGACATCGCGCTAATATAAAATAGATTTCCAGATAACTCAAATAGTTACAGTAGCTATTTACAGCCATTCCAAAGCCGATACCGGGCTCGATCGTGAATCTGCCTGATGACGCGAAGTGCGCGTAGCGGACAAATCGCTGACAATAGCGC
>JBKJZR010000118.1:0-7345 GCA_046715035.1 Burkholderiales bacterium
AGCGCAAGTCGCGTGGTATGGAAAGCAGCGGACAGATTGATCGCAATTATCTGATCCCACTTGTCGACCGGAAACTCGTCGATCGGTGCCACGTGTTGGATGCCGGCGTTGTTGACCAGGATATCGATGCCACCGAATTCGTGCTTAGCCATGTCAATCATGGCTTTGATCGCTGCAGCTCTGCACATATCCGCGGGGCTGAACACGACCTTGGTGTTGTGCTTTCCGGCCAATCCAGCGCGCAGGCGCTCGATCTCAACGGCTTCACCGAAGCCGTTGATGACGAGGTTCGCGCCTTGACGGGCCAGCGCTTCCGCGATGCCGAGGCCGATGCCGCTCGTGGAACCCGTGACGAGCGCAGTTTTTCCGTTCAGCATGCAGAGTGTCCCTGGCGGTTATATAGTGTCTCGAGTCGCTAGTTCGCTGAACAGAGCACCGAGAATCGGCAACCATACATTGTCGCAAATCCTGGCCATGGTGCCCAACCTCGTTGTGGTTTGGCTTATCGCGTCGGGCTGTTTTCCCAGCGGTCGGGAACGTCGGACCAGCAGCTGCTGTGCCGCTGTGGTGTCCACCACCCGTGACCCGCAGTAGTCGCAGCGGCGGGCGAAAACTTACTGCCACCCGGCGGACGGCGGCGATACCTCCGTGTTCCTGCGCCGCGCTCTGTCCTCGTATCCGGGTCCCGACGAGGACAAGGACTCCTGAATCAGCGGTTGCGGGCGGACATGAAAGACGTCGGCGGCGGGGGGCTGCGCCTCAAGAAATGTCCGGTCTCCCTGGTACGGGTGTACAATACGCCCGCAAGAATGATCAAGTAGTGATAATTGCCAGTACGCCAGTTGCCGCAATCGCGGTACTTCCCTCCGGTCGTTGTTATGCTCCCTCTTGAAGTTCTCGCATCCGGGCAAAGCCCATTTTTTTGATTTTTTAGGACATGATTGACATGAGTAACGGTACCGTGAAATGGTTTAACGACGCCAAGGGCTTCGGCTTCATAACGCCCGACGACGGCGGCAAGGATCTCTTCGCGCATTTCTCCGCAGTGCAGGGTAACGGCTTCAAGAGCCTGCGCGAGAACCAGAAAGTTTCCTACGACGTCACCGCCGGTCCGAAAGGCGACCAGGCGACCAACATCAAGCCGCTGGACTAAGAGCAGCTGCTGAACAAAAAAAGCCCGGGCAACCGGGCTTTTTTATGAGGATCGAGGATCGAGGATCGAGGAGCGAGCGAAACAAGCTATCGCGCTCCCCTGACCAGCAAGCAGGCGTGAACCTTAGTCTGGGATTTCGTCCTCGATCCTCAATCCTGATTCAAATGACATGCCGACCAGTGCCCGGGTGCGATCTCCTGCAACGGCGGCTGCTCTATTCGGCAGCGCTCCATCGCGTGGGGGCAGCGCGGGTGGAAATGACATCCCGTGGGGCGGTCGATCGGCGACGGGATCTCACCCTTGACGGGCTCGAAGGCGCGCTGGCGCTTGGCCAGCGTCGGTACCTCGGCGAGTAGCGCCTGCGTGTAGGGATGATTCGCGCGCCGAAACAATTCTTCGGTGGAGGAGGTTTCGACGATGCGGCCGAGATACATGATGGCGACGCGATCCGACAGGTGCTCGACCACGCCGAGATCGTGGCTGATGAACAGATAGGTCAGCCTGAAGTCCGCGCGCAGCTGCATGAACAGATTCAGCACCTGCGCCTGAATCGAAACATCGAGCGCCGCCACCGCCTCGTCGCAGACCAGCAACTCGGGCTTCACCGCGAGCGCCCTCGCAATGCCGATGCGCGCGCGCTGGCCGCCGGAGAATTGGTGCGGGAAGCGGCGCCGGAAGGCGGTGTCGAGGCCGACCTTATGCATCAGCTGGTCGACGTAGCCGTCGATATCGCCCGCGGCGACGATACCGTGGACTCGCGGCGCTTCACCAATGATGTCGGCCACGCGCATGCGCGGGTTCAGCGACGCATACGAGTCCTGGAAGACCATCTGGATTTTGAGCTCGACCGCGCGCCGCGCGGGCAGCGCCAGCGCCGCCACGTCGCTTCCGCGCCACCACCGCGTTCCCAGGGTAGGCGGCAGGATTCCTGCCGTGATGCGGCCCAAGGTGGATTTGCCGCAGCCGGATTCGCCGGCCAGGCCCATGACTTCGCCCTCGGCGATCGTCAGGCTGACGTCGTCCAGCGCGTGCACGACGACTTCACGCACGTCGGCGCCAGCCAGGCGCGCGATCTTGGCCGCGGTATCGAGCCGGCGCACGAAATTCTTCGTGACGTTCCTGAGTTCGAGCAGCGGCATTATTGCGTCATTGCGTCATCTCAAGGCCCGAGCGCAGCGGGAATCGCCACACCTGCCTCGCGGTAGTAGCGCAGCGCACCGGGGTGAAACGTCATGAACGTGTTGGCCGACGCATTCGCAGTTACGGTTGCCGTAGCAGCCGGATGCAGACGCGCCACGAGCCAGGGGTTGCCGAGTACGGCCTTGGTGATTTCGTACGCGGTCGCGTCAGGCAGATCCTTGTGCGCGACGACGAAGTTCCAGAGCGCGGCGGTTGTGAGCGGGCCGGTCTGCGACTTATAGGCCCCGGCCGGTATCGTATTGGGTGCCATGTAGGGGAAGCGCTTGCGCAGCGCCGCGACTTCCGCATCGGTGAGGCCGAAGATCGTCGCCGGCGCCGCCTTCTCGAGCTCGGCGAAGGCGATGATCGGCAGCCCGCTGCCGAACCAGAACGCGTCGATCTCCTTGTTGATGACCTGCTTCGCGAGCTCGGCGGGACTGCCGTTCACGATCACGGGATTCAGCCCGAGCTCTGCGGAGAGCGCACGGAAAATCAGCTCGGCGGGACCCTTGGCGGGACCGACCCCGACGCGCTTGCGATCGAGGTCGCGCAGCGTCGCGATGTTCGAAGACTTGAGCGCGGCGACGTGGAAAGGCGTCTCGTACATCGGGAACAACGCGCGCAGGTTGCGCATCCGCCTGCCTTCGGTCCAGGGCTCGGTGCCGTTCCACGCTTCGTATGCGGGACCCATATTGACCATCGCCAGCGGCACGCTCCCCGCTTCGAGCAGCTTGACGTTCTCCACCGAGCTGGCGGTCGCGCGGGCCTTGATGTCGATGCCCGTCATGTCGTAGATGAGCGCGCCGAGCCTGGGGCCATACTCGTAAAAAGCGCCGCCCGGCGCTGCGGTCGCAAGCTCGAGCGCTGTGCTGGGTGTCCGCGTTTCGGTGGCGCACGCTCCCAGCAGCGTGCAAACGCACGCGATAGCGCAGCCCAGCGCTGCGCGGGTCAACGAAATACGCATCACGTTCTCCGGTCGGTAAATAAAATCACTGAATTGCGGACCCTGCGACAGGAACCGGGTTGAAACAGCGCAACGTACGGCCCGGCACAGGCACGGTGATCTCGGGCATGACCTCGCAGGCAGGAATCGCGCGCGTGCAGCGGTCGCGGAACGCGCAACCGCTCTTGAGTCTCAACAGCGAAGGCGTCATGCCGGGAATCTGCGCCAGTGGGCGGCCGCGCGCGTTGCGGCTCGGAATCGACCCGATCAGCCCCGCGGTATAGGGGTGCAGCGGCCTGTCCAGGACATCGTCCGTCGGACCCGACTCGACGATGCGGCCCGCATACATCACGCAGACTTCGTCGGCGAGCCCGGCGATCACCGACAGATCGTGGGTGATCCAGATCATCGCGGTGCCGGTTTCGCGCGCGAGCTTTTGCACTTCGTACAGGATCTGCGCCTGGATGGTCACGTCGAGCGCGGTGGTCGGCTCGTCGGCGATGATCACGTGCGGATCGTTGAGCAGCGCAATCGCGATCGCCACGCGCTGGCGCATGCCCCCCGAGAGCTGATGCGGGTACGCCTCGAGGCGCTCGTCGGGTGCCGGGATGCCGACGCGGCCGAGCGCCGCTCGCGCCTTGTCGCGCGCATCCGGCCGGCTCATCTGCTGGTGCGCATCGATGGTCTCGATCATCTGGGTGTCGACGCGCAGCACCGGGTTGAGCGTCATCATCGGATCCTGGAAGATCATCGCGATGCGGTCCCCGCGCAGCCGGCGCATGGCATCGTCGGATTTGTCGAGCAGATTCTCGCCGTCGAGCAGCACCCGGCCGGCAACGATGCGGCCCGGCGGGTCGACGAGCCCGAGGATCGAAAATCCGGTCACGGTCTTGCCCGAGCCCGATTCGCCGACGAGGCCGAGCACCTTCCCCGTGTCGACCGCCAAGCTCACGTCGTCGACCGCCTTCACCACACCCGCCTTGGTGAAGAAGTGAGTCTTGAGATTCTCGACGCTCAGCACCGGCATGTTTTAGATATGCTTTTGTAGCGCAGGCGCCCTCGCCTGCAACCAGGAAGGAGCAGGCGAGGGCGCCTGCGCTACTCTCATTTTGTTACACGCTGCAGATTTCTGCGTTCTGTGAACCCTCTGGCGCAAGGGTTCACCTTTGCAGCCGCGGGTTCAGGACGTCGCGCAACTGGTCGCCGACGAGATTGATCGACACGATGGTGATCAGCAGCGCGATGCCCGGGTAAAGGCTGATCCAGTATTTTCCCGACAGCAGGTGGGTGAAGCCGTTCGCGATCAACAGCCCGAGCGAAGGCGAGGTGATCGGCATGCCCAGCCCGAGAAACGACAGCGTCGCCTCGAGCGCGATGGCGTGGGCGACCTGCACGGTGGCCACCACGATCAGCGGCGGCAGGCAGTTGGGGAGCAGATGGCGGAACAGGATGCGGGGCGCGGACAAAGCGAGGCACGACGCAGCCTCGACGTACTCCTTGTTGCGCTCGACGAGCGCGGCGCCGCGCACGGTGCGGGCGTAATAGGCCCATTGCACCGCGATGAGCGCGACGACGATCTTGTCGACGCCCTGGCCGAGCACCGCCAGCAGCACCAGCGCGATCAGGATCGAAGGAAACGACAATTGGATGTCGACGAGGCGCATGATCGCGGTCTCGATCCAGCCGCCGAACCACGCCGCAGTGAGCCCCACCGTCAGCCCGAGCGCGAGCGCGGTGAGCGTCGACAGCACGCCCACGCCCAGACTGATGCGCAGACCGTAGAAGATCGCCGACAGCATGTCGCGGCCCTGGTCGTCGCTGCCGAGCCAGAAGGTCATGCCGTCGAGGCTCTTGCCGCCCGGCGGAATCTTCGACTCCATGATGTCGAGCGCGGCGAGGTCGTAGGGGTTCTGCGGCGAGACGAGCGGCGCCGCAACCGCGACGAACAGCACTGCCATCAGTACGGCGAGGCCCGCGAGCGCGAGCCTGCTCTCGGCGAAGTCCGCCGTGATGCGCCGCCAGGGCGATTCGACGACGGCCACGCTCATGTCGTTGCGCCCGCGATTCGCACGCGTGGATCGAGCGCGGAGTACAGCAGATCGACGATCAGATTGATGACGACGAACATGAAAACGATGATCAACACGTAGGCGACGATCACCGGCCGGTCGAGCACGTTGATCGAGTCGATCAGCAGCTTGCCCATGCCCGGCCACGCGAATATCGTTTCGGTGACGATCGCGAAGGCGATGACGGATCCGAACTCGAGACCGATGACGGTCACGATCGGAATCATGATGTTCTTGAGCACGTGCACGAGCACGATGCGCCTCATCGGCAGCCCTTTGGCGCGCGCGAACTTGACATAGTCCTGCAGCATCGCCTCACGCGTGCCTGCGCGGGCGAGCCGGATCAGCAGCGACAGCTTGAAGAGGGCGAGGTTGAGCGCGGGCATGAAGAGATGCGTGATGCCGTCCCAGGTAAGGAAGCTGACCGGCACGCCGAACAGCAGTGTGGTCTGGCCGCGGCCGGTCGACGGCAGCCAGCCGAGCTGGACCGAGAACACCATGATCAGCATGAGGCCGACCCAGAACGTCGGCAGCGAGAATCCCAGTATCGAGCCGGCCATGATCGTCTTGCTGAACCACGCGTCGGGCCTCATGCCGGCGATCAATCCCAGCGGGATGCCGAGCACGATGGCGATCAGCATCGCGCACAGCGCGAGCTCGAGCGTCGCCGGCATGCGCTCGAATATGAGCTGCACCGCCGGGATGTTGTGAGAGAACGAGCGCCCCAGATCGCCGCTCATGGCGTTGGCAAGGAATTCCCAGTATTGCGTCCACAACGGCTTGTCGAGTCCGAGCGCGATGGTGGCGCGCTCGATCTCGGCCTGATCGGCCTGCGGATTGATCAGGATGTCGATCGGATTGCCGATCGCGAACACGCCGACGAACACCAGCACGGACATCAGCAACAGCGCGAAGGCGCTTTGCAGCAGGCGGCGGATGATGAAAGCGAGCATCAGGATTGAGGATCGAGGATCGAGAAAGGCGACGAGTCTTAATGCTGAATCCTCAATCCTCGATCCTCAATCCTGCTTCTTAAAGTGGTGGGCGAAGGTGAATTCGTCGGTGCGCGCCGCGTAATCGATGTTCTTCTTCATGGCCCAGGTCACCACCTGGTGATAAAGCGGAATCAGCGCGAGGTCGCTGCTGGCGAGTGCGCTCGCTTCGCGCGCGAGCGCCTCGCGTTTTTTTTCATCGACGCTGGCGAGCGCCTGCTCGACCAGCTTATCGAGGCGCGGGTTGCTGTAGCGCGACCAGTTCCACGCGCCGTAACCCTTGTCCGGATTGACCGTCGCCGCCAGCGCGCGCAGCGCGAGATCGGCCGAAAACGACCCCCAGCCGAGCATGGCGAAGCTGTAGTCGCGATTGCGCATTTTTGTGAGATACACGTTGACGGGCAGCGCCTCGACGCGGGTCGAGATGCCGACGCGCGCCAGCATCTGCGCCACCGCCTGCGCCACTTGCTCGTCGTTGATGTAACGGTTATTGGGCGCGGCCACCGTCAGCGCGAAACCGTTGGGGTAGCCGGCCTCGGCCAGCAGCTTTTTCGCGCCATCGGGGTCGAAGGCTTCGGGCTTGAGCTCGGGATTGTGGCCGAAGACCGGCGGCGAAACGAGGTTCGCCGTGGGCAGGGCGAGTCCTTCCAGCACGCGCTCGGCCAGCGCCTGGCGGTTGATCGCTTTGGAAATCGCGCGCCGCACGCGCACGTCGCGCAGCGGATTTTTCTCCAGCGGCTTGCCCGCCTTATCGGTGGCGAACGGCGAGCGCTCGCGATTGCTGTCCATGTGCAAATACATCACGCGATGCGATACCACGCGAAAGGTGTTCAGCGCGACGGTTTTTGTTACTTTGGCAAGATCGGCGGTCGGCACGTTCTCGATGGCCTGCACGTCGCCGGCGTAGAGCGCCGCCACGCGCGTCGGATCGGAGGTGATGATGCGGAAGGTCATTTTTTCCCATGGCGATTTAACGCCCCAGTAGGCGTCGTTGCGCGCGAGTTCGACG
>JBKJZR010000119.1:0-3226 GCA_046715035.1 Burkholderiales bacterium
CACCCCCAGCCCCTCTCCCTGAGGGCGAGGGGAGCCATTCGACAGAACTCAGGACAGGCCCTTCGACAGAGCTCAGGACAGGCCCTTCGACAGAGCTCAGGACAGGCCCTTCGACAGAGCTCAGGACAGGCCCTTCGACGGAGCTCAGGACAGGCCCTTCGACGGGGCTCAGGACAGGCGTCGAGCGCAACCGCACTGTTCCGGTTTCGTATGTCCAACGATGCACTGCACTCTGCTGATTCCCGATTTGTGGTGGCGGCCCGGCATCGATGCCGGCGCTGCACGTGACCTGCAATTGCCCGCGCTCGATTTGCTGCTCGCGCGCGGCCGCTGCACGCGAGACGCGCCGCTCGGCATGGAAGCCTGGCTGTGCTCCGCTTTCGAAGTCGAGCGCCAGTCCGACTGGCCGGTGGCGCCGCTTACGCTCCCTGTCGATGGCGGCGACGCCGGCGACGCGTACTGGCTGCGCTGCGATCCCGTGCACCTGCGCGCGGAGCGCACGCAGTTGCGCCTGGCGGAAGCCAGCGCGTTCTCGCCGACCGCAGACGAAGCGCGGGTGCTGGTGGCAACGCTCAATGCGCACTTCAGCGCGGACGCGCTGACGTTTCACGCACCGTGCCCCGCACGCTGGTATCTGACGCTGCCGCGCGCTCCGGACCTGCACACGCACGCATTGCCGGACGTCGTGGGCAAAGACATCAACCGCTTCTTACCCGCCGGCGGCGAGCGGCTGCGCTGGCATCGGCTCCTCAACGAAGTGCAGATGGTGCTGCATGAGCATCCGGTCAATCAGGCGCGCGAAACAGCCGGACAGCCCACCCTCAACAGCGTGTGGTTGTGGGGAGGCGGTATAAAGCCCGCAGTGCGCGGCCGGCATTTCACCACGGTGCTGAGCGACGATGCCCTGGCGGCGGGCCTGGCCGCGGCCGCCGATGTTGCGCATGCCGCGCTGCCCTCGCGCGCGCCGGCGTTTTCCGCGGCCGAAGCCTCGCGACTGCTTGCCGTCGTGCCGCACTTGCGCGCGCCTGCTTCCTACGGGGAACCCGATGGCTGGCGCGGTGCGCTGCTGGCGCTCGAGCGCGACTGGTTCGCGCCGCTGCTCGCCGCGTTGCGCGCGCGCCGGCTGAGCGGGCTCGCGCTGGTCACGCTGGGCAATGATGAATGCCGGCGCTACGACGTCGCACGCGCCGATCTGTGGCGATTCTGGCGGGCGCCGCGTCCGTTTGGCAGCCATGTCTGATCCGGTCATCACCGCGCGCGCGGTTCCGGCGGAACACGCCGCGCTGCTGGCGGCCGCCGGGGTCCATCCGCTGCTGGCGCGAATCTACGCCGCGCGCGGCATCAGTTCGCCCGCACAACTGGCTACGGCACTCAATGGGCTGGTGCCGCTCGAGCGCATGCACAACGTCGCGCGCATGGCGGCTATCCTTGCCGATGCGATCGCGGCGCGCAAGCGGCTGCTGATCGTTGCCGACTACGATTCCGACGGCGCGACGGCGTGTGCCGTCGGCATGCGTGCGCTGCGCGAGTTCGGTGCGATCGTCGACTACCTGGTCCCCAACCGTTTCGAGTATGGCTACGGACTCACGCCCGAGATCGTCGAGCTCGCGCACGCGGTCAAGCAGCCCGATATCCTCATCACTGTCGACAACGGCATCGCGAGCATCGAAGGCGTCGCCGCAGCGAACCGTTGCGGGCTGCAGGTTCTGATCACCGATCACCATCTGCCAGGCGCCACGCTGCCCGACGCGCTGTGCATCATCAATCCCAATCAGCCAGGCTGCGAATTTCCGAGCAAGCATCTCGCAGGCGTGGGCGTCATGTTCTATCTGATGCTCGCACTGCGTGCCGAACTCAGAAGCCGCGGCTGGTTTAGCGGGACGCGCGCACAAGGCGTTGCCGGAGATTGCGCATCTTTCACTCCCTCATCCCTCACCCCTCATCCCTCATCCCTGCCGGCCCGCGAGCCCAATCTTGCGGCGTTGCTCGATCTGGTCGCACTGGGTACCGTGGCGGATGTCGTCCGGCTCGACGACAACAACCGCATCCTCGTTCAGCAGGGGCTGCAGCGCATGCGCAGCGGCAGGACGTGGCCGGGCATAGCTGCCCTGATGCGCGTTGCGGGGCGCAATCTGGCGCACGCGACGACCTATGATCTGGGTTTCGTGCTCGGGCCCCGCCTCAACGCCGCGGGCCGCCTCGACGACATGTCGGTGGGCATCGAATGCCTGCTGGCCGATGACGATGCGGTCGCGCAACGCATCGCGCACCAGCTCGACGCGCTCAATCGCGAGCGTCGCGCGATCGAATCCGATATGCACGATGACGCACTGGCGGCGCTGGAACGCATTGCGCCCGCAGACAGCTACACGCTGTGCCTGTTCGATCCGCAGTGGCACCAGGGGGTGATCGGTATTCTCGCGTCGCGCATCAAGGAACGCTGGCATCGCCCCGTGATCGCGTTCGCGCGTGGCAGCGCGGGCGAGCTCAAGGGTTCCGGCCGCTCGATCACCGCGCTGCATCTGCGCGATGCGCTCGACATCGTGTCGAAGCGCGAGCCCGGACTGCTCGTACGCTTCGGCGGTCACGCTGCGGCAGCGGGTCTCACGCTGCGTGAGGCGGACCTCGAACGCTTTCGCGCGGCTTTCGAAGCGGCCACCCAGGCGCTGCTCACGCCTGCGGACTTGCGCCGCCTGCTCGAGACCGACGGGCCGTTGCCTGCGGAACAGCTCACGCTCGACTCTGCGCGTCTGCTCGAGGGCGTATGGGGACAGGGCTTTCCCGCCCCCACATTCGACGACGAGTTCACCGTCGCGGCGCAGCGCGTCGTGGGGGGCAAGCACCTGAAGCTGCGTCTCACCAAAGCGGGACGGGAGTTCGAAGCGATGCTGTTTTCCTCGACCGCACCGGTGCCGGACCGGGTGCACGTCATCTACCGCCTCGCGGTCAACGAATTCAACGGCGGCGCCGCGCTCCAGCTCACGCTCGAACACTGCCGGCCGGTTTGTTGAACATTACGAAACCGGGCGATAGTTCGGTTTCGCTCGACGCGTAAAGCTCGATAATCCGCGTTTAGCCGGTCCGGCGGTTTGCGCGGGCAGCGTTCAACTCAATTGCGCGGCACAAAAGGACCACCCACGACTTGTGATCGTTGTAGCGCAGGCGACCGCGCCTGCATTCCAGCAGCTAATTCCAGATGAACGATGGCTGGCGGGGTCGCCTGCGC
>JBKJZR010000120.1:0-20426 GCA_046715035.1 Burkholderiales bacterium
AACTGCCGCGCCGGCGCCCCCCGTGCTCCTTCTTGTTGCCGGGCGCGGCGCGGCCGCTACAAAAGCGTGGCACTGAGGCTTTCGCATAAAGTCCTCATGCTAGACTACCCCCGATAAAAATTGCAGGTCCCATGCAGGCAGACAACATCGTTGAGATCGGCAGGCTGCGCTTCGGCTATGCAGACCGGGCGCTGTTGCGGGATATCACCCTGCGCATTCCCCGCCGCAAGGTAGTTGGAATCATGGGTGCCAGCGGCAGCGGCAAGTCAACGCTGCTGCGCCTGATCGGAGGTCAGCTCGTCCCCCAGGCTGGTTACGTGAAAGTCGATGGCGAGACGGTGCACCAGCTGAGCCGGGACGCCTTGTACAGGATGCGCCGCAAGCTGGGCATGCAGTTTCAGATGGGCGGGCTGTTCACCGACCTTTCGGTGTTCGAGAACATCGCGTTTCAGATGCGCGAGCATACCGATCTGCCCGAAAGCATGATCCGCGATCTGGTGCTGATGAAGCTCGCTGCCGTGGGGTTGCGGGGCGCTGCGCAGCTGATGCCCGCCGAGTTGTCGGGCGGCATGGCGCGCCGCGTGGGACTGGCTCGCGCAACGGCGCTCGATCCCATGCTCATCATGTATGACGAGCCGTTCGCGGGGCTCGATCCGATCTCCTGCTATGTCATCGGCAACCTGATACGCCGTCTCAATGATGCGCTGGGAGCGACTTCGATCGTGGTGTCGTACGATGCGGTCGAAGCAATGGAAGTCATCGAGCACGTGTACCTGATCTCGGGCGGAGTGGTCGTGGCGCAGGGGGCGACGGCGGAAATTCAGGCTTCGCAGGATCCGTTCGTGCGCCAGTTTCTCGACGGCGCACCGGACGGACCGGTTTCGTTTCACTACCCACACGATGCTTATCAGTCAGATCTGGGCCTGACGCCGGCCGGCGACGCGCGCGCAGCTTAATGGTTGCCAAACGGCTGCAGGCGCGGGCGCCCGATCGCGGATCCGTGGTCTCGTGCTTCGCCTTGCGCATCAGTCGCGGCGGGCGCGCGCATCGCTTCGCGGTAGAATGATTTTCCCCACCTCGTGGTGCATGACGTGTCAGGCCTTGCAATCGCGCTTTCCAAAGGGCGCATACTCGATGATGCCTTGCCGCTGCTGGAAGCAGCGGGCATCGTCGCGTCCGAAGATCCCGACGCTTCGCGCAAGCTGATCATATCCACCTCGCGCGCAGACGTGAGGCTCATCATAGTGCGCGCGACCGACGTGCCGACCTACGTCCAGTACGGCGCCGCCGACTTGGGCGTTGCCGGTGGCGACGTGCTGGCCGAGCATGGCGGCGCCGGCGTCTACCAGCCGCTCGATCTCGGCATCGCCCGCTGTCGGCTGATGGTTGCGGTGCGCAAGGGGTACGATTACCAGCAGGCGGTGCGGCAGGGCGCCCGGCTGCGCGTCGCCACCAAGTACCTGCAGATCGCGCGCGAGCACTTCGCAGCGAAAGGCGTTCATGTCGACCTGATCAAGCTTTACGGCTCGATGGAACTCGCGCCTCTGACCGGCCTGGCCGATGCCATCGTCGATCTGGTCAGCACTGGCAACACTCTCAAAGCGAACAAGCTGGTGGCCGTAGAGGAAATCGCGAAGATCAGCGCCCGGCTCATCGTGAATCACGCTGCCTATAAGCTGAAGCGAGCGGCGATTCAGCCGGTCATCGACCTGCTCAGCAGGGCTGCGCGATGATCGCGCTCAGGCGCCTGTGGTCGGGCGCCCCCGATTTCGAAGCCCGGCTCACGTCGCTGCTGGCATTCGAGACAGCGCAGGATTCGGCAGTGAACGGCGCGGTGGCAGGTATATTGGCCGACGTTAAACGCCGGGGTGATGAGGCGGTCCTCGAATACACCCGGCGTTACGATCGCACCGAAGCGGCGTCGGTCACCGCCCTCGAGATGTCGCGCGGGGAAATGCAGCAGGCGCTGGCCCGTCTGGGCAGCGTGCAGCGCAAGGCACTCGAACAAGCCGCCTCGCGCATCCGCGCGTATCACGAAAAGCAGATTAGCCGCTCGTGGAGTTACTTCGACGAAGACGGCACGCGGCTAGGCCAGCAGGTAACGGCGCTGGATCGCGTAGGTTTGTACGTACCTGGCGGCAAGGCCGCCTACCCGTCTTCGCTGCTGATGAACGCGCTGCCGGCCAAGATCGCCGGCGTGCGGGAGGTCTGGATGGTGGTACCCACCCCCGGCGGCGAGAAGAATCCGCTCGTGCTGGCGGCGGCGGCGCTCGCCGGCGTGGACCGCGCATTCGCGATCGGCGGTGCGCAAGCGGTCGGCGCGCTCGCTTTCGGAACGCAGACGATCGCGCAGGTCGACAAGATCGTCGGCCCCGGCAACGCCTACGTCGCCGCCGCCAAACGCCAGGTATTTGGCGTGGTGGGTATCGACATGATCGCGGGCCCGTCGGAGATCCTGGTGGTATGCGACGGCAGCGCCGACCCCGACTGGATCGCGATGGATTTGTTTTCGCAGGCCGAGCATGACGAGATGGCGCAGGCGATACTGCTCGCGCCCGATGCGCAATATATAGATCGCGTGGCCGAGAGCATGAGGCGCCAGCTCGCCGCCATGCCGCGCCGCGAGATCATCCGTGCGGCGCTCGAAAAGCGCGGCGCGCTGATCCACGTGCGCGACCTCGATGAGGCCTGCGAGCTCGCCAACCGCATCGCGCCCGAGCATCTCGAGCTCGCGGTCGCCGACCCCGACCCGCTGCTCGCAAAGATCCGCCACGCGGGCGCGATTTTCCTCGGCAGCTACACTTCGGAGGCCCTCGGCGACTACTGCGCGGGTCCGAATCACGTGCTGCCGACCTCGCGCAGCGCGCGCTTTTCGTCGCCGCTGGGCGTCTACGATTTCCAGAAGCGCTCGAGCGTCATCGGCGTTTCGAAACAGGGCGCGCGCAAACTCGGTGCACTCGCCTCCGAACTGGCGCGGGGCGAGGGGCTGCACGCGCATGCCAGAGCGGCCGAGTACCGGATGAAGTGAGCAAGGCGCTCCGCGCACTGCACCGAATGCATCCTGCTGCGGGGTTGGCGGCCGCAGCGGGATCCGCAGTCGCTGTTGCAGCGCCACGAAAACATTTCTGACATGTCGAAAGAAGACGCCGGCATCATCCGTGACGAGATCCGCGCGCTCACCGCGTATCACGTTCCCGCATCCGCGGGCCTGGTGAAGCTCGATGCGATGGAGAATCCATACCGGCTGCCGCCTGAGCTGCGCGAGCGCATCGCCGCGATCACAGCCGACGCGGCACTCAATCGCTATCCAGATCCCGCGGCGCTGGCGCTGGTTGCGCGACTGCGATCGGCCATGCGCGTTCCCCAGGAGATGCAGTTGCTGCTGGGTAACGGTTCGGACGAGCTCATTCAGATGCTGGCGCTGGCGGTCGCCCGGCCGGGCGCCGTCATGCTCGGGCTCGAACCTTCGTTCGCCATGTTTCGCCTGATTGCCGTGATCGCCGGCTTGCAGTATGTCGGTGTGCCGCTCAATCCCGATTTCACCCTCGATTCCGCGCGTACGGTGGCGGCCATCAACGCGCATCGACCGGCGCTTATTTTCATCGCCTATCCGAACAACCCGAGTGGCAACCTGTTTCGAACCGAGGCGATCGAGCAAATCCTCGCGGCAGCGCCCGGGATAGTGGTGATCGACGAGGCGTATCACGCGTTTGCGGGTGCGAGCTTCATGTCGAGGCTCGGCGAATTTTCCAACCTGCTGGTCATGCGCACCGTCTCCAAGCTGGGGCTGGCCGGACTGCGGCTCGGTCTGCTTGCCGGGCACAGCCGGTGGCTGCAGCAGATCGATAAAGTGCGTTTACCCTATAATGTCAATATACTGACCCAGCGTATCGCAGCCGAGGTGCTCGAGCGGGACGAAGTGTTGGCGTCGCAGGCGGCAGCCATACGCGCAGACCGCGCGCATCTGCTGTCCGAACTGCGGCGGCTGCGCGGGGTCGAACCGTATGCGAGCGACGCAAACTTTATTCTGTTCAGAGTAGGCGAAGCTGACCGCGTGTTCAGTGGGCTCAAGCAGCGCGGCGTTTTGATCAAGAATCTGCACGGGTCGCACCCATTGCTGGGAAATTGTCTGCGCGTAACCGTCGGCACACCCGCAGAGAATGCGCGCTTCGTGCAGGCGCTGGTTGCGGCCCTCGAAGTCTGAACGACACTATTCATTCCAGCATCGCCGGCACCGGGAATCGCTATGCGCAACGCTGAAGTCACGCGCAACACCAGGGAAACGCAGATACGCGCGCGCATCGACCTCGACGGCACCGGCCAGGTGAAACTCGATACCGGCGTGCCATTCCTCGACCATATGCTCGAGCAGGTCGCCCGCCATGGGGTATTCGACCTCGAAGTTGCGGCCAAAGGCGACCTGCACATCGATGCGCACCACACGGTGGAGGATATCGGCATCACTTTGGGGCAGGCTTTCGCCAAGGCGATCGGCGACAAGAAGGGTATCCGCCGTTACGGCTACGCATACGTGCCGCTCGACGAGGCGCTGTCGCGGGTGGTGATCGACCTGTCAGGGCGCCCCGGACTCGAATTCAAAATAAAATTCGTGCGGGCGCGGATAGGGGAGTTCGACGTTGACCTGGTGCACGAGTTTTTCCAGGGCTTCATCAATCATGCTCAGGTGACACTCCACGTCGACAACCTCAAGGGCGACAACGCGCACCACCAGGCAGAGACTGCGTTCAAGGCATTCGGCCGTGCGTTGCGCATGGCGGCCGAGCTCGACCCGCGCACGTTAGGGGTGCCGTCGACCAAGGGCAGCCTCTGATAGCTTCCGCCGTCAGCGTTCAGCTGGCAGCCGCTGTTAATGACCGTTGAATGCTGGATGCCTGCTATGACGGACATCGCCGTTATCGATTATGGAATGGGCAATCTGCGCTCGGTGTCGAAGGCCCTCGCGCATGTTGCTCCCGGCGCCGAGGTGGTCGTGACCAGCGACCCGGCGGTCGTGGCGCGTGCTGCCCGGGTGGTGTTTCCGGGACAGGGTGCCATGCCCGACTGCATGCGCGAGCTGGACGCGCGGGGCCTGCGCCAGGCCGTGCTCGATGCCGCTCACAGCAAACCCTTTCTCGGCATCTGCATCGGCCTGCAGATGTTGTTCGATCGCAGCGAAGAGGGTGCAACCCCTGGCCTGGGCGTATTGCCCGGGCAGGTCCGCCGTTTCCCCGCAGCTTCGATGTTTGCGGATGATGGGACGCGCCTGAAGGTGCCGCACATGGGCTGGAACAAAGTGCGCCAGGCGGGCGCGCACCCCATGTGGCGCGGCATCCCCGACGACAGCCGCTTCTATTTCGTGCATAGCTACTTTGTGGAAGCCGCTGACCCGGAAATCGTCGCAGGCTCGAGCGACTACCCTACCCGCTTTACGTGCGCAATCGCCCGTCATAATGTGTTTGCGACGCAGTTTCACCCCGAAAAGAGCGCGGCGGCAGGGCTGCAGTTGCTGGCGAATTTCACGCAATGGCAACCCGCAGCCGGCCTGTCCGGTCCTGTCCAGAGGAGCGGGAATGCAGACGAGGCAGCCGCCGCGATGGCGGCCGGCGCCGGCCACGGGCGGGGTGGGCGATAGCCTCCTCCGACCAGCACGGGCGCTGCTCGGAGTTATGCGTTTTCCGGTAGCGTGTAGTATGATGAATTTAGAACGCATTCACTTCTGCCCGTCGCCCGATCCCGCTGATCTCCCCATCGCTACGCACGCCACTTCCGGCGAGGTATTTTAGGATCACCGTCTCCCGCAGCTCCGCAGCATGCTGATCATTCCCGCGATTGATCTTAAGGACGGCAAGTGCGTGCGCCTGAAGCAGGGCGTCATGAGCGAGGCCACCGTTTTTTCTGACGACCCTGGCGCGACTGCGGCGCACTGGTCGAAGCTCGGTGCGCGGCGCCTGCACGTAGTCGATCTGAATGGCGCGGCGGCGGGCAGGCCGAAGAACGAAAGCGCAATCAAGTCGATCATCGCCGCCGCCGGCGGCATGCCGATACAGCTGGGCGGGGGCATCCGCGATCTCGATACGATCGAGCGTTATATCGACAGCGGCATCAGCTACGTGATTATCGGCACCGCGGCCGTGAAGACGCCCGGCTTCCTGCACGATGCATGCACGGCATTCACCGGCCACGTGATGGTTGCGCTCGATGCCAAGGATGGCAAGGTCGCGGTCGACGGCTGGTCGAAGATGACCGGACACGACGTGATCGATCTCGCCAAGAAGTTCGAGGATTATGGGGTCGAGGCGATTATCTACACCGACATCGGCCGCGACGGCATGCTCACCGGCGTCAACGTAGAGGCGACCTTCGAGCTGGCGCGACGTTTGACCGCACCCATCATCGCGAGCGGCGGACTCACCGATCTGGACGATGTCAAGGCGCTGTGCAAGGTCGAGTCCGAAGGGATCATCGGCGCGATCACCGGCCGCGCGATTTATCAAGGCACGCTTGATTTCGCGGCCGCGCAGCAGCTCGCGGACAAGCTGTCCAAGAAGTAGGAGTGAGGATCGAGGATTGAGCCGGCAAGACGTTCCTCAATCCTCAGTCCCTCAGTCCTCAGTCCTCAGTCCTCAGTCCTCAGTCCCCGCATGCTGGCCAAGCGCGTCATTCCCTGCCTCGACGTCACTGCGGGCCGGGTGGTGAAAGGCGTAAATTTCGTCGGGCTGCGCGACGCGGGCGATCCGGTCGAGATCGCCGCACGCTACGACGAGCAGGGAGCCGACGAGCTCACCTTCCTCGATATCACGGCCAGCAGCGACGCCCGTGACCTCATCCTGAATATCATCGAAGCGGTCGCGGCGCGGGTTTTCATACCGCTTACCGTCGGCGGCGGCGTGCGCAGGGTGGAAGACGTGCGACGGCTGCTCAACGCGGGCGCCGACAAGGTGAGCATCAATACGTCGGCGGTGCACAATCCACAGCTGGTGGCCGATGCCAGCGGCCGCTACGGAGCGCAGTGCATCGTTGTGGCAATCGACGCGAAACGGGCGGCGAATACGGCGCCGCCGCGCTGGGAGGTCTACACCCATGGCGGCCGCAATCCCACGGGCCTCGATGCGCTCGAATGGGGGCGGCGGATGCAGGCGCTGGGCGCGGGTGAAATTTTGCTTACCAGCATGGACCGCGACGGCACCCGCCAGGGTTTCGATCTCGAGCTTACCCGCGCGTTTTCACAAGCACTCGACATTCCGGTGATCGCCAGCGGCGGCGTCGGCAGCCTCGAGCACCTGGTCGAAGGGGTCCTCTCCGGACATGCCGATGCCGTGCTCGCCGCGAGTATCTTTCACTACGGCGAGTACACGGTGCAACAGGCCAAACAGTTGATGGCCGAGCGCGGCATCGAGGTCAGGCTCTAGCCTCCATTCATGTTTCGAGTCGAAAGCGGTATCCTTCAAGCCTGAAACCCGAAACTCGAACCCGTCAGCGCGATGTCGGACAATTGGCTCAACAAAGTGAACTGGGCGCAGGACGGCCTCGTGCCCGCGCTCGCGCAGGAAACCGGCAGCGGCCGCGTCCTGACGCTTGCATGGATGAACCGCGAGGCGCTGCAGAACACAGTGCGCACCGGTGAAGCGCATTACTGGTCGCGTTCGCGCAAGAAGCTCTGGCACAAAGGCGAGGAATCCGGCCACGTGCAGAAGGTGAAAAGCATACGCCTCGACTGCGATGCGGACGTGATCCTGCTCGAGGTCGAGCAGACCGGTGGCATCGCCTGTCACACCGGGCGCCATAGCTGCTTTTTCCAGAAACTCGAGAGCGGGAAATGGGTCGTAACCGACCCGGTGCTGGCGGATCCCAAAAACATCTACAACAAATGACGGACCCCACGATACTGCGGCGTCTCTCCGCAACGATAGCGGCGCGCAGGCGCGCCGACCCCGCAGGCTCGTACGTCGCGGGGCTGCTCGACAAAGGCGAGGAGGCAATCCTCAAGAAAGTGGCCGAGGAGGCGGCGGAGACACTGCTCGCCTCGAAAGACGGTGATAAACTTCACGTGGTGCGCGAAATCGCCGACCTGTGGTTTCATTGCCTCGTGCTACTCGAGTGGCATGGGCTGTCAAGCGACGACGTGCTTGCTGAGTTGCGGCGGCGCGAAGGCATTTCCGGGGTAAACGAAAAGGCCGCACGCACGTAGCGCCTGACCCCAGGCGCTTAGTTATGCCGGTGCGGCAGGGAAGCCTCCAATTCCAGCGGCGTTCGCGCAGTCGTGGCGGTGATTTCATGCAGGGTGCCCGCCACCTGGGCGCATGAGACGGCCGGGCACTTTTGCCTGTGGTCCACGCCTTTCAAGTGTAAAGGAGATTACGATGGGTTCTTTCAGTATCTGGCACTGGCTGATCGTGTTGCTGGTCGTGGTGCTGATCTTCGGCACCAAGAAACTGCGCAACATCGGCACCGATCTCGGCGGTGCGGTGAAAGGTTTCAAGGACGGCATGAAGCCCGAGGATGACAAGTCTCAGATCAAAACCGATATCCCGCCTTCTTCCGGCCAAACCATCGAAGGCGAAGTGCGCAAAGAAACGCCGAAGGTGTGACGAGCCGCAGCCGTGTTTGCGGCTGCAGCACCACCTGCCACGACTGAACAGCCAGCATGTTTGATATCGGCTTCTCCGAAATCCTGGTGATCGCCATAGTGGCGCTGATCGTGATCGGCCCCGAGCGCCTGCCTAAAGTGGCGCGCACCCTGGGGCATCTGTTCGGCCGCATGCAGCGCTACGTGAACGACGTCAAAGCGGACATTTCGCGCGAGATGGAGCTCGAGGAACTCAAGAAGCTGCAACACAGCATTCAGGATACGGCGCGCTCGTTCCAGCAGGAAATCAGCAGCACCGAATCGCAACTGAACCAGATTGCGACCACGGCGACGCAGTCGTTGGCGCCGCCTGATGCCACCGATGGCGTTCCACCACCCTCACCGCAACCGCAGGAACCGTCCTCCCCACCGTCCGCCACTCCGGCGGCTTCCCAGCTCGAGCTCGGGCTCGATGGGGCGCACGCCCCGGCGCGTAAACAGGCTTGATTCCCGCCCGCTCGACGGGCGCGGTACTGTCATGAGCACCCAGGACACTTTCATATCCCATCTGATGGAGCTGCGCGACCGGCTGCTGCGTTGCCTGATCGCGGTCGCACTCGTCTTCGTCTGCCTTTTCGCGTGGGCGAAAGACCTGTACACGCTGCTCGCGCAGCCGTTGCTGGCAGTGCTCCCCAAGGGTGGCCAGATGATTGCGACGGACGTCGTCGGTGTTTTTCTGGTACCGCTCAAGGTTACCGCGCTCGTGGCGGTGATCATTGCGATGCCCTATCTGCTTTACCAGATGTGGGCCTTCGTCGCGCCGGGACTCTATACGCACGAGAAAAAACTGGTGTTGCCGCTGGTAGCGACGAGCTCGATCCTGTTTCTTGCGGGCATGGGCTTCGCCTATTTCATCGTGTTCCCACTGGCGTTCCAGGTGCTTGCCTCATTCGCTCCGGAAGGCGTGGCGTGGATGACCGACATCGACAAATACTTCAACTTCGTGCTCACCATGTTCCTCGTCTTCGGCATCACGTTCGAAATACCGGTGGCGGTAGTCCTGCTCGTCAAAATGAATGTGGTTTCGGTCGACAAGCTGGTGGAAGCGCGGCCGTACGTGATCGTCGGCGCGTTTGTTCTGGCGGCGATCGTTACGCCACCCGATGTGGTGTCGCAGCTGCTGCTCGCTTTCCCGCTGTGGCTGCTTTACGAACTGGGAATCGTCGTGTCGCGGTTGATGGTGAGGCCGCTGCCCGAGAAAGGCCCGGAAGCTCAGCCGGGGCCGGCCGAGGAACGCGCGCGCGCCGAGCTTGCCGCCTTGCCGAAGCACCCCGACGCGCCACCCGATTGAAGGGTGGGCAGCTGGCCGGTGCTACCGTTCATCGCGCCGCGCTTTGGGCCGGGTGCCGACGTTGACCTTCAGCGCCAGCTCGTCCTGGCTGCGCACCACCTTGAGCGTCGCGGGAGCGTTGGGCTTGAGCGCCGCGATCAGGTTGAGGGTGCTTGCGTAGTCCGCGACGGGTTTGCCTTCGACACTGACCAGGATATCTCCCGGCTTCACGCCCGCCTTGTCAGCCGGACTGCCATTGACAACTTGAGTGATCAGCGCGCCGTTGATTTTTGGCAGCTTCAGCGATTCGGCGAGGTCGGGCGTCATGTCCTGGATACCGATGCCCACCCAGCCGCGCGTCACTGCGCCATTCTCGATGATCTGCTCGAGCACCTGCTTCGCGACGCTTGAGGGAATCGCGAAGCCGATACCCTGCGAGCCCCCGGTGCGCGTGTAGATAGCGGTGTTGATACCCAGCAGGTTGCCATTGATGTCGACCAGCGCGCCGCCCGAGTTGCCGGGATTGATGGCCGCGTCGGTCTGGATAAAGTTTTCGAAAGTGTTGATGCCCAGATGACTGCGACTGAGCGCGCTCACGATGCCCGAGGTGACCGTCTGACCCACGCCGAACGGATTGCCGATCGCGAGCACAACGTCGCCGATAGACGCCTGATCGGACTGCGCGAAAGCGATCGCGGGAACGTTTTTCAGATCGATCTTCAGCACCGCGAGATCGGTTTCGGGGTCGGCCCCAACCACCTTGGCTTTCGCGCGACGCGCATCGGCGAGCGCGACCTCGATCTCGTCAGCGGCCTCGATCACGTGATTGTTGGTCAATACGTAGCCTTGCTCGCTGACGATGACGCCCGATCCCAGGCTGGTGCTGCGGCGGGATTGCGCGTTGGAGTCGCCGAAGAAATGACGGAACACCGGGTCGTCCATGAATGGATGGCGCGGAACCTTGATTTCCTTGCTCGTGAATATGTTGACCACCGCCGGCATGGCCTTGCGCGCGGCGTCGCTGTACGACGCGGGCGCGCGGGGTCGGGTGTCGCTCGCGGGTTCCTTGACGGTGACGATATCGACGCTGGGACGCGGGCCCGGCGACAGCAGATCGGGGCGCAACGTCGTTACGACAAACAAAATGCCGAGACAGATCGTCGTGGTCTGAGCAAAGATGAGCCAAAGTCTGCGCATGATTTCTGCAACGGGCTGGAGGGTGGAAAGGGTCGAAATTCGCCGTCAGCAGCCGGTGTCGTGCTGGGCGTCGGGTGAGTCTGCACCGGCTTCAAGATCCGCCGCGATTATTGCCTAAAGCGGGAGGATGGGGAAGGGCGCGACACCGGGCGTTGTGGTGAGTCTGACCGGCGAACGCTCTGCGCTTGGGCCGATCAGCGCTCCCGCCGAAAACCGGATAATAAGCACGCAATCCAATGAAGATTAAGGCATTTTTAAGGTTTTGCTTAAGTTTTTCCGCATCCTTCGCTAAAATGAGCCCTTTGCCAAGAGCCTGCGGGGGCGATCATGTCGGAACATGAAGTGGTGGATAAGAGCAAACGTGGGTTTCTCGTCGCTGCCACGAGCGTCGTCGGGGGAGTGGCCGCAACCGCCGCTGCAGTGCCCTTCGTGGCGAGCATGCTTCCGTCGGAGCGTGCGAAGGCGGCCGGTGCGCCGGTTGAAGTCGATATCTCCAGACTGGGGCCGGCCGAGAAACTCACGGTCGAATGGCGCGGGCAGCCCGTTTGGGTCATGCGGCGCTCCAAGGAGATGCTCGACACCATCAGCAAGAGCAGCGACCTGGTCAGCGATCCCAGGAGCGAGCGCAAGAAAGACGAACTTACGCCGCCGTACGCGCGCAACGAGTATCGCTCGATAAAACCCGAAGTGCTGGTGGTGGTTGGAATCTGCTCCCATCTCGGTTGCTCTCCGCAGGACAAACTGAAGCCCGGCGCGGAGGCATTCGACACCAACTGGCAGGGAGGTTTCTACTGCCCCTGCCATGGCTCGCTGTTCGACCTCGCCGGGCGCGTCTATAAGAACAAGCCGGCGCCGGACAATCTCAAGGTGCCGCCGCACGCCTACTTGTCCGACACGCGGATTGTGATCGGCGACGACAAGAAAGGGGCATGAGCGATGGCGGCCGAAAAGCAACCTGTCACCGGCGCCGGCGCATTCAACGGCGTGTTGACGTGGGTAGACGCGCGCTTTCCCCTGGTTTCGACGTGGAAAGCGCACCTGTCGGAATACTATGCGCCGAAGAACTTCAACTTCTGGTACTACTTCGGCGCGCTTTCGATGCTCGTGCTCGTGCTGCAGATCGTTACCGGGATCTTTCTCACGATGCATTACAAGCCCGATGCCGCACAGGCTTTCGCATCCGTCGAGTACATCATGCGGGATGTCTCGTTTGGCTGGCTGATACGCTACATGCATTCGACCGGCGCTTCGATGTTTTTCATCGTCGTTTACCTGCACATGTTTCGCGGCCTGCTCTACGGCTCGTACCGCAAGCCGCGCGAGCTGATCTGGATCTTCGGCATGCTGATCTACCTGTGCCTGATGGCGGAGGCGTTCTTCGGATACCTGCTGCCCTGGGGGCAGATGTCGTACTGGGGCGCACAGGTCATCGTTAACCTGTTCGATGCGATTCCCTTCGTCGGGCCACCGCTCGCGCTGTGGATACGCGGCGACTACGTGGTTTCGGACGCTACCCTCAACCGGTTCTTCGCGTTCCACGTCATCGCCCTGCCGCTGGTGCTGATCGGGCTCGTCGCGGCCCACATCCTTGCCCTGCATGAAGTTGGCTCGAACAATCCGGAAGGCGTCGAAATAAAAAGCACGAAGGACGCCACTGGCAGACCGCTCGACGGCATCCCGTTCCACCCCTATTACACCGTGAAAGACACGATGGGCGCAGTGGTGTTTTTGATCGTGTTCAGCATCATCATGTTCTTCATGCCGGAGATGGGCGGTTACTTTCTCGAATACAACAACTTCATCCCCGCCGATCCGCTGAAGACGCCGGAGCATATAGCGCCGGTGTGGTATTTCACGCCGTACTACTCGATCCTTCGGGCAAACACGATCAATTTCTTGTGGATCGACGCGAAAGTATGGGGCGTGATCTTCATGGGTCTCGCTACCCTGATCCTGTTCCTGCTGCCCTGGCTGGATCGCAGCCCCGTCAAGTCGCTGCGTTACAAGGGCCCGCTGTTCAAGGGGGCGCTGGCGATTTTCATCATCGCGTTCATCGTGCTGGGTTACTTCGGGACCCAGCCCGTCACGGCCGCGGGCACCGTCATTTCGCAGATCTGCACGGTGATCTACTTTCTGTTCTTCATCCTGATGCCGTGGTACTCGCGTATCGACAAATGCAAACCCGAGCCGCAGAGGGTCACATGGTGAGCCGCGCTTTGATGGGCTGTTTGCGCGCCGTTGCCTGCGCGGCGCTGCTGGCCCCCGCGGCTGCGGGGGCGGCCGAAGGCGCGCGGCTGCAGCCCGCGCCGGTCAACGCGCAGGACCTCGCCTCCCTGCAGAACGGCGCCAAGATGTTCGTCAACTATTGCCTCAACTGCCATAGCGCGAGCTACATGCGCTACAACCGGTTGCAGGACCTCGGTCTGACGGAGCAGCAGATTCGCGACAATCTGGTCTTTACCGGGGCCAAAGTCGGCGAGCTCATGCACACGGCGATGGATCGGAAAGACGCCAAGGAATGGTTCGGCGCGCCGCCGCCCGACCTTACCGTGATCGCGCGGTCGCGGAGTTCTCCCGCCGGCAGCGGTGCAGACTGGCTATACAACTATCTGCGCGGCTTCTACCGTGACGAATCGCGGCCCACTGGCTGGAACAATCTCGTCTTTGAGAACGTCGGCATGCCGCATGTATTGTGGCAGCTTTCCGGCCAGCACGAGCTCGTAAGGCAGGAATTCGACAAGCACACCGACGCGGCCGCCGCCCTGATTGCAGCGAAGACCGTGGCGCGCCTGGATGAAGTTGTCATCAAGGACAAGGAGGGCAGGGAAGCACGGCGTTACGTCCTCAAGACCCTGCAACCGGGCAGCGCAGGTGCGCTCACCACGAACGCATACGACGCGACAGTTGCCGATCTCGTCAACTACATGGCGTACATGGCCGAGCCCGCACGCCTCGAGCGCAAGCAGCTCGGCATATTCGTTTTGCTATTTCTTGGCGTGCTGTTCGCTTTCGCCTGGCTGCTGAAACGGGAATATTGGAAAGACGTGCACTGAAAGGCCGAACCGCAGTCATGATGACCCTATACTCAGGTACCACGTGTCCTTTCAGCCAGCGCTGCCGCAACGTGCTGTACGAAAAAGGCATGGACTTTCAGATCGTCGACGTGGATCTGCACAACAAGCCCGAAGACCTGGCAGTCATGAACCCGTACAACCAGGTGCCGGTGCTGGTCGAGCGCGATCTCATACTCTATGAGTCGAACATCATCAACGAGTATATCGACGACCGCTTCCCGCATCCGCAGCTGATGCCGGCCGACCCGGTCATGCGCGCGCGGGCGCGCCTTTTCCTGTATCGTTTCGAGCATGAGATGTTCATTCATGTCGAAACGCTCGAAAAGGGCAACCAGCGCAGCGCCGACAAGTCGCGCGCTGCTATCCGCGACAATCTCGCGCAGATCGCGCCGGTCTTCGCCAAGCAGAAATACATGCTCGGCGACGAGTTCTCGATGCTCGACGTCGCAATCGTGCCTCTCCTGTGGCGTCTCGATTACTACGACATACAGCTTGCAAAGCAGGCGGCGCCGCTGATGAAGTACGCGGAACGCCTGTTCAGCCGGCCCGCCTTTATCGATTCGCTGACTGCGTCCGAAAAGGTGATGCGCAAGTAACGCGAGCCCGTGCGATGGCCAAGGAACGTTCGACCAAGCCTTACCTGATCCGCGCCATACACCAGTGGTGCTCGGATAGCGGGCTTACGCCTTACTTGTCGGTAAAAGTCGACGGCCAGACGCGCGTCCCGCTGGAACACGTGAAGGACGGCGAGATCGTGCTCAACATCGGTCACGATGCGGCGCATCGCCTGACCATCGGCGACGACGTCATCCAGTTCGCGGCGCGATTCAGTGGGGTGTCGCGGGAATGCTCGATTCCGGTCGCGGCGGTCATCGGCATCTTTGCACGCGAGAACAGCCAGGGGTTGTTCTTCCCGGCTGAGGCGGCAGCGCCGGTGGGGGCCGCGACCGCAACGCCAGCCGACACCGGTACTCCTCACCCCCCGGGTGGCAAACCCCGTCTGCAGATCGTCAAATAACCGAGCTAAGCGTTAGATGCCGCGGGCGCTGGCGCTGGCGGTAGGACTGGACGGCTTTGCCTCCCGGCTGCGTTTCGATCATTTGCCGGCGGGTGCGCTTCGCACGGCGCGAGCGGGACTGGCCGAATTCATTGCCGTCATCGTAGCCGGCAGTCGCGAGCCAGCGATGCGGAAATTGCGAGGAGGAAAGCGTCATGACACATGCCGCGTATTTCTTTGGGTGGCTCTTGATTGCGGCGCATTCGTGTGCCCTCGCGGCCGAGGTCAGGGAAGTCCGCATCGCCCAGCAGTTCGGTGTTGCCTACCTGCCGCTGATGGTGATCAAGAATGCAAAACTACTGGAACGCCAGGCCGACCGGCTGGGGGTGGGTCCGCTAAAAGTGACATGGAACACTTTTGGCAGCGGCGCCGACATGAACACCGCGCTGATAGCAGGGACGCTGGATTTTGCGTCAGGTGGCGTGGGTCCGGTATTGCAGATCTGGGGCCGCACCCAGGGCAACCTGAACGTCAGGGGCGTGGCGTCGCTCGGCTCGCTGCCGCTCTATCTGAACACCGTCAATCCGGCAGTCAAATCGCTGCGGGATTTCACGGACAAGGACAAGATCGCGCTGCCGGCGGTCAAGGTGTCGATCCAGGCGGTGTTGCTGCAGATGGCGGCGGCGCAGACGTTCGGCGACGCGCAATTCAGCGCGCTTGACCGCCTCACCGTGAGCATGAGCCATCCCCAGGCGACCGCTGCGTTGCTGTCGGGCACCGAAATCACGGCGCATTTCACTAACTCGCCGTTCCAGGAGCAGCAGCTCCAGGAGCCGCGCGTGCGCCGCGTGCTGAGCTCGTACGACGTGCTCGGCGGGCCGGCGACGCTCAATTCGGTTTACGCGACCGGCAAGTTCCGCGATGAGAACCCGAGGGTATACGCGGCGATGGTGGCTGCGCTGCGCGAAGCGATGGAAATCATCAACCGCGACAAGCAGGCCGCTGCACGCGTCTACATCGACGAGGAGAAATCCAAGCTCGCTCCGGAGTTCGTCCACAAGCTGATCAGCGACCCGCAATTCAATTTCACGGTCACCCCGCAAGGTTTCATGAAGTTCGCCGAATTCATGCATCGTACTGAGGCGCTCAAGATCAGGCCGGCGAGCTGGCGAGACGTGTTCTTTCCGGAAATCCATAACGAAAACGGCAGTTGAAGGCCGCTCGTTCAGTTTCTCTTCGCTAACTCAAGTTCAAAAAGGTACGTCGCCCGCCACGGTGGTCCGATGCATGTGCCGGCGGACCGAAAATCGTAGTCCGCCAGCGCATAGTGCATTTATGGGTTGTGGCGTCGACCCGCGCCGCGCTGCATGCGCGGATCGCCACCGCAACCGCCGCGTTCAAAAAGGTACGTCGCCCGCCACGGTGGTCCGATGCATGTGCCGGCGGACCGAAAAATCGTAGTCCGCCAGCGCATAGTGCATGGCGCAGCGGTTGTCCCAAAAGATCATGTCATGCACCTGCCACTTGTGCCGGTAGATGAATTCCGGACGCGTCGAGTGGCGAAACAAGAAATCGAGTATGGGCTGACTTTCTTCGCGCGGCATGCCGACGATGCCGGTCGTGAAGCCGGGATTCACGTACAGCGCTTTGCGCCCGGTCACCGGATGGGTGCGTACCATTGGATGTTCGACAGGCGGCGTTTGGGCACGCTGCTGCGGGGTGAGCGGCGGTCGTTCCTTGAGGTGGGCGAAGTACGTGTCGTAGGCATGACTGTAGTCGTGTATCGCCGTCAGACCGCAGAGAAATCCTTGCAGCGTCTGCGAAAGCGTGTCGTAGGCCATGTACAGGTTCGCCCACATCGTGTTCCCGCCGAGGTCAGGCATCTCGTGGCAGAGCAGCAGAGAACCCAGTGAAGGCTTGCGCATGTAAGAGAGATCGGAGTGCCAATACTGACCCGCGTACACCGCGCCCTGGAGCTTGCCGTCTTCCTTGACGTTGGACACCACAAAGATTTCCGGATGTCCGGGCAGGCCGAAGTCGCTGACCACGTGCGCTTCGAGCGGGCCAAACTGCCTGCTGAACGAAACATGCTGCTGCGGCGTGATATTCGCGCCGCGAAATAACAACAAACAGTTTTCGGCCAGCGCCTCGTGCAGCTGAGCGAGTTCGGGCGCGGGCAGCGGACGCGTAAAATCGACGCCCGAGACTTCGGCGCCGGCCGCTGCAGACAACCGGCGGACATCGATTCCCATCGCGGCCCCCTTTTTCGTCGGCTAATTATAGGAGCGCGCCCCGCTGAGTGTCGAGGCGGCGCGATTGACACCCCAGCGCTGGCGAAGAATGGATTTTTTGCGGCAACAGTTGCCCGCCGGTGCACGGGCGCGTAGGCTCCGGCAAGTCGTCCATCGAGGTCTCCGCCATGCCTCACCACCCCGTACTGCGTGCAAGCTTCGCAATGGTGATCGTCGTCGCATTCGGCGGCCCTGCCGCCGCGGCCGAGGGCGTGCCGTTACCCGGCCGGGTGGTGGATACGTGCGCGACGTGCGGCACGGTCGACAACATTCGCCGACTGACCAAACCAGTCGCGCCGCAGCGCAATCCGCTCCCGCCCATCACCTCGTCACCGAGTGCCGGGGGCATGGGAAACTCGGTGCAGACGGTTCCGCTGGTGAGCATCGACAAGGAGGGCGCCCACCGGGTCAAGCCCGAGTCGGCGACACGCACCTTATGGGAAGTCACGGTCCGTTATGACGATGGGAACCTGGCATCGCTGACCTTCGCCGCCGAGCCTGCGCTGAAAATCGGTGATCGCGTGCGACAGACCGAAAACAACCTCGAGCTGCTGAGTCAGCCGGCGCGGTGATGGGCCGGGATAGACGCGGTTTATAATAGAGCGTCAAAGAGCCGCTTTAGCTCAGTTGGTAGAGCAATCGATTTGTAATCGATAGGTCGTCTGTTCGAGTCAGACAAGCGGCACCAATATAGCGAGTGTGTGGAGGTTTTTCAGGCGGCGATTTTTTGAGGTCCACCGCCGGGCGGTGTTTTCATGCACGGCTTCGTGCCGTTCGCGCTTTGCAACTCCAGTCCTGAAGCACGGCCGCTAGCAGCCTATGATTGCTTTACGCTCAGGTTGTTGTTGACGATTTTCACCCCCTCCACGGCAATCGCGACCTGAAGCGCCCGATCCAGGTTCGCCGCGCTGTCAACCGTTCCGTTCAGCGTCACTATTCCATTCGTGGTATCGACGTCGATTGCGAGCGACCTCAGGCCCGGCTCCCGCATCAGGGCGGCTTTTACCTTCGCGGTCAGCGCGGCATCACCGGCGAGTTTGCGGGCATCGGCGGTCGATTCGCGAATCGCGCTGCTTGCGCCGGAAGTCGAGTCGCGCACTGCGTTACGTGCATCTGCAGTCTTGTCGCTGATCGTCCGGCCTGCCTCGGACGTGGCCTCCCGCGTCGCCTGCCGGACGTCTTTGGCGGTTTCGCGGATCGCGCTGCTTGCGTCCGACGCAGCCGCGCGCGCAGCCTGCCGCGCTTCGGCCGCCTGCTCGCGCAGCGCTGCGCCCGCTGCGTCCAGTTTCTTATCGGCGGCGACCGCCGCCTTCTCGACCGACTGATCGATTTTCCTGCCGACCTCCTCGGCGGAGATCTTCCGCTCACAGGCGGACAAGCCCGCGGCGATCGCGAGAGCGACTACAAAGCGCAGTGCCTGCTGGGCATATCCGGGGGGTGATTTCATCGGTTGCTCCGTGGGACAGAGATCATGGGTACGCTACCGCAAGCGCTGTGCCAATTAGAACATCCCGTTCCGATTTCCGATAATCAACGGCTTACCGGGTCGGCGCAAGCCCGAGGCTTTGTAAGTTTTGCAAAGGCGTCCATTTTTTTGCCGGGTGTTCACACGGGAGCGACCGGCCGCGGCTTCTGCCGGGGATGCCGAATCCAGGCCCGCTTCAGCGCTTGCGATCGTCCTCGCCGATCAAGGCGTTACGTGCGGCGCGCAGCGCTTTGCGCCGTGTGGCATCGACCTTGGGGAACGCGAGATCGAGTCGATTGAGCGTGTCGATTACGGCCCCCGCTACCACCAATCGCGTGTACCACTTGTTGTCGGCGGGCACGACATACCATGGCGCATGGGGTGCGGCCGTGCGGCGGATTATGTCCTCGTACGCATCCATGTATTCGTTCCAGTGACGGCGCTCCGTGACGTCCCCCCCCTCGAATTTCCAGTTCTTCTCGGGCTTGTCGATCCGCTCGAGAAAGCGCTTTTTCTGTTCCTCCTTCGACACGTGCAGAAAAAATTTGCAAATCGCAACGCCGTTACGCGCGAGGTACGTCTCGAAATTGCTGATGTCTTCAAAACGTTCCCGCCACATGCGTTTGGTGACGAGTTTGGGCGGCAGGTGCTGCTTGACCACCAATTCCTGGTGTACGCGCACCACCAGCACCTCCTCGTAATAGGATCGGTTGAAAATGCCGATGCGTCCGCGCTCGGGCAGTAGGCGCGAAGTGCGCCACATGAAATCGTGATCGAGCTCCTCGCCCGATGGCGCCTTGAAGGAATACACCTGGCAGCCTTGCGGGTTGACGCCCGACATCACATGCTTGATCGTGCTGTCCTTGCCCGCGGCATCCATCGCCTGGAATACGAGCAGCACGGCCCAGTGATTCTGCGCGTAGAGCTTTTCCTGCAGCTCCGAGAGGCGCTCCAGCTCGCGTTTCAAAAGAGCCTGCGCTTCGTCTCTAGACTCGGATTTCAGCGTGCCCGTATCGCTGGGATCGACGTCCTCGAGTCTAAATTTCCTGGCCTTGGCGAAGCGGTATGGTTTGATCAGGTCGGTGATGCGGCTGCTCATGCGGGCTCCTCGAAATGCGCCAGTATCGGCACGTTTCCGGCCGCGCACCAGTGTTTGGCGGGTGCGTGATTGATCCCCGCCGGGCGTGAAACCTGCGATAATGGCGCCCGATTACGCAGGCATGAGCCGGAAACGCGCTGATGCCGCCCCGTATGCTGCGCAGTTTCGTTCTAACAATCACTGAGTTAGGCAAGGGCGGTCCAGCGCTTGCCTAACTTACCTTGAAGTAGCGCCTGCGAGCCCCCACTCTGGTGCGTAAGAAAAGCGGTGCGGCCGGTCGATCCTGACCACGGCCGTGAAGGAAGACTCATGATCAAGGTTGAGAATCTCGTCAAGACGTTCGGCCCCCAACGGGCGGTGGACGACGTGTCGTTCAGCGTCGAGCGGGGCGAGGTCCTGGGATTTCT
>JBKJZR010000121.1:0-5418 GCA_046715035.1 Burkholderiales bacterium
CACAGAGCCCAGTGCCCCTTAAGGTCGCCCTTGAGTGCATGAAGCTTCCAACCGGGTGCATCCATATCGGTCGCTTTCGTCACGTCATCCAGGCGCGACAACATCAATCGCAGGCGCTGCTCATGCTTGGCCTGAATGCCGGCCCTGGAGCCTCTCTCGAAAAACCGCTGCAGCCCCTTGTGCCGGAAACTCTTTATCATGAGCCACTGTAGCATGTAACGCTACGCTTTACAAACGACCGGTCTCGAGCGACACATCCTATTGTTTCGCCTCTCTGCATTCGGCCAACACCGATTCGCGGATAATCTGCGCGAGGCGCAGCGTGCCCGGTCCGGCGCTGTCGCGGTCAGCATAGATCAGATACAGCTCCACATAACGCTCGCCGCCTTCACGCAGCGGCAGCGGCTTCAGCGTGCCTGCGTCGAGCTCGTCACGGATCTTGTATTCCGGCAACCACGCGTAGCCGTGGCCCGATCGCGCGGCGATGATGGAGGTGGACATATTGCTCACCGTCCAGCGCTGCGCCGCTTCCACGTTCGCGCGTGCGCTGCGATCGTGGCCGGTCTCGCGCACAACCAACTGGCGGTGCGCGCGCAGATCCTTGAGCGTGACCTTGCGCTCGAGCTGGTGCAGCGGATGCCGCGGACTCGCTGCCAGCACCAGCCGCAGCCGGATCAGCGGATCTCCGGCAAAGCCGGCCGGCACCGTACCCGCAATCGCGAGGTCCACCCTCCCCTCGAGCAGCGCCTCCTGAGTGCCGCTGATCACCGACTCGACGAGCTCGATGCGCGTGTCGGGCGCTTCCGCGCCGAAGCGGGCCAGGCAGTCGAGGATGAGCCAGGTCGGAAACAGCACCTCCACCGCCAGGCGGATCTCCGGCTCCCAGCCCGCGGACAGCGAGCGCGCCGTTTTCTCCAGTCCGCCGGCCTCTTCAAGCAGCGACTGCGCCCGCCGGTACAACAGCTGGCCCGTCGGGGTGAGGACCGCCCTGCGCCCTTTGATCTCGAACGCCTTCACCCCGAGCACTGCTTCGAGCTTCTGCACCGCATAGGTAACAGCGGACTGGCTTTTGTGCATCGCATCGGCCGCCTGCGCGTAGCCGCCCGCGTCCACGACCGCGAGCAGGGCGCGCCATTGTTCGAGCGAGATGTGGGGTGTGATCGACTCAGACATTAATCAGTTAAATAGATAATAACAAGCTAAATATTGAGCTATTTTATCGAATTGGTAAATGCTCAAATGACGCTGTCGTTCAACTCTCGAGGAGACGTCAATGAGCAAGCACCTGCTGCAAGTGAATGCCAGCCTGTTTTCCGATGCCGGGCAGTCGACCGTGCTCGCCAACGAATTCGTCGCCGGTTGGCGCGCCCGCAATCCCGGCGCGACGGTGACCGTGCGCGATCTCGCGCGCGACCCCGTACCGCACCTGACCGCCGAGGTATTCCAGGCATTCCTGACCAAGCCCGAAGACCGCAATGCCGAGCAGCGCGCGGAGGCCGGTTATTCGGATGCGCTGATCGATGAATTGAAACGCGCGGATGTCATCGTGCTGGGCGTGCCGATGTACAACTTCGACGTGCCGTCAACGCTCAAAGCATACTTCGACCACGTTGCACGCGCTGGCTCCACGTTCCGCTACACGGCGCAGGGCTCCGTCGGTCTGCTGACGGGCAAGAAAGGGTATGTCTTCGCGTCGCGCGGCGGCTTCTATGCGGGCAAGCCGGCCGACACCCAGAGCGCTTATCTGCGCACGTTTCTCGGTTTTCTCGGGATTACCGACATCGAGATCGTCTATGCGGAGGGGCTCGCCATCAGCGACGCCGACAAGCAGACCGCGTTGACGCAGGCGAAAAAAGCGATCGTGCGGCTGCACGCAGCCTTAGACGCGCGGATACCGCTTGCGGCATGAGCGATCATCTTGCGATTTGCGTAAGCAGCCCGCACATAAGACACTGAATTTGCAGTCGTAGCGCTGGCGCCCTCGCCTGCAATCACTTCACAGCAGGCGGGGCGCCTACGCTACTTTTCCAGGAGTTCGAGCCATGAAAAAGCTTTCGTTTGTCCAACGCAACAATCAGCGTCACTGGGTGGGCGACGGATTTCCCGTGCGCAGCATTTTTTCTTACCACGACCGCGCAGCCGAGCTGTCGCCGTTCCTGCTGCTGGATTACGCGGGGCCGGCGAATTTTCCCCCGACCACCCAGCGCAAAGGGGTCGGCGAGCACCCGCACCGCGGCTTCGAGACCGTGACCATCGTGTATGAAGGCGAGGTCGAGCACCGCGATTCGTCGGGCGGAGGCGGCGTGATCGGTCCGGGCGACGTACAGTGGATGACTGCGGCCGGCGGCCTCGTACACGAGGAATACCACGGTGCCGGGTTTGCGCAGCGCGGCGGCGCGTTCGAGATGGTGCAGCTGTGGGTGAACCTGCCCGCCAGGGACAAAATGGCCGCGCCCGGCTATCAGGGCATCACGAGCGCCCAGATTCCGCGGGTCGAGCTGGCCAGCGGCGCCGGCGCCGTACGCGTGATCGCGGGCGACTACGACGCAACGCGGGGACCGGCGCATACTTTTACGCCGGTCAATCTCTGGGACGTACGGCTCAATGCGGGGAAACGCGCGACATTTTCAGTGCCCGCGGGTTATACCACCGCGCTGTTCGTCCTGCGTGGCGGCATCCGCCTGCCGGACGGCGAGCCGGTGGCGGAAGCCGAGGCGGCGGTGCTCGAGCGCGCGGGCGAAACCTTCGCCGTGGAAGCACTGGCAGACACGACACTACTGGTGCTGAATGGAGAGCCGCTCAACGAACCCGTGGTGGGTCACGGACCTTTTGTCATGAACACCCGCGCCGAGATCCAACAGGCGATCGTGGATTACCAGAACGGCAGGATGGGACAGATGGCCGAGGTGCGCTGATATCGCCGAATCAGCAGAGGGGCGTTTTTTTAGATCAAGCGATCAATCTGCCCTCACCGTCCGCCCCACCGCTTACGAACGTCGTGCGTCGTTGACGAGCAGACTTAACATGCCAATGAGCAAACCGGTCTTGACACGGCGTTACCTGTAGCGCAGGCGCCTCGCCTGCCATCGTTCATCCGTGATCAGCCACTGGAATGCCGGCGGGGTCGCCTGCGCTACGATAGTGCTGCATGCGCTGACACCATTTACATCCTCCCCGAAGAGATATATAGACCTCATTTAAAACCATTTAAAACCAACTGCGTTACCGGGACCTTACCTGATGGACGACGCAGCCAAAAACACGCGTGAGGTCGTGGACGACGTTTACCGTTGCGAGTCGCGCCGGATTTTCGCCACCCTCATCCGCCTGCTCGGCGATTTCGACCTCGCGGAGGAGGCGCTGCATGACGCCTTCCGCGCAGCACTCGAGCAGTGGCCGCGGGAAGGCGTGCCGGCCAACCCCCGGGCGTGGCTCGTATCGGCCGGCCGCTTCAAGGCCATCGACGGCATCCGGCGGCAAGCCCGCTTCGATGCGCTCGGCGAGGACGCCGACCAGATCGCGGGACCCGACGATCCGGCCGCGTGGGGCAGCGAGGCCATCGAGGACGACCGCCTGCGGCTGATCTTCACCTGCTGCCACCCGGCACTGCCGCCGGACGCCCAGGTGGCGCTGACGTTGCGCGAGGTGTGCGGCCTCACGACCGAGGAAATCGCGCATGCCTTCCTGACCGCTGCGCCTACCCTCGCGCAGCGCATCGTGCGCGCCAAGACCAAGATCCGCGACGCGGGCATTCCCTACCAGGTGCCGTCGCAAAACGAGCTGCCGGATCGGCTGGACAGCGTGCTGCGCGTGATCTACCTGGTCTTCAACGAGGGCTATTCCGCGTCGTCTGGGGCGTCGCTGACGCGGCACGATCTTTCGGCCGAGGCGATCCGCGTAGCGCGGCTGCTGGTCGAGCTGCTGCCGGAGCCCGAGGCGATGGGGTTGCTGGCGTTGATGCTGCTGCATGAATCGCGGCGCGCAGCGCGCACCTCGCCGGCGGGAGATCTGATCCTGCTGGACGAGCAGGACCGCGCGCGCTGGAACCGGGACCAGATCGCGGAGGGAACGGCGCTGGTCGAGCGCGCCCTGTCGCTGCGCCAGCCGGGGCCATACAGCCTGCAGGCAGCGATCGTGGCGATGCACGCGGAGGCACCCAGCGCCGCCGCGACCGACTGGGCCCAGATCGTCGCGCTGTACGACGTCCTCGCGCAGGTCGAGCCTTCCCCCGTGGTCGACCTGAACCGCGCCGTGGCGGTGGCGATGCGCGACGGGCCGCTGGCGGGGCTGACGCTGGTCGATGCGATCCTGGCGCGCGGGGATCTTTCGGAATACCGCCTCGCCCATGCGGCGCGTGCCGACCTATGCCGGCGGCTGGGAAAAACCGCGCCGGCGCGGGAATCGTACCAACGCGCGCTCGCGCTCACGCGGCAGGAGCCCGAACGGCGTTTTCTCGAACGGAGGCTCGCCGAGCTGCCCGACTGAAGCGGCCCGCTCCCCCGCCGCCACTGCACGCCGACGGCACGCAGTTCGCGTTGTCGATTCGGGACTGTACCGAACGACTATCCATCGAGCGGGGTGCAAAACGAGCCGCAAGTTTGCGGTGTCGATTCTGCGTAACCCCATTCGACTATGATAAAAGCAGGGTTCCGTCGGCCACATCCGCGCGGAACCCGTCTTGAACCCGCAGCCCAGCGGAGAAATGACGATGACCACACCCCAAGTTAAGCCTGTCCCCGACGGGATGCACACGGTGACGCCGCACCTGGTTTGCGCCGACGCGGCCGCTGCCATCGAGTTCTACAAAAAAGCGTTCAATGCCGTGGAAACGGGCAGGCTGCCGGGTCCGCAGGGGAAACTCGTGCATGCGTTGATCCGGATCTGCGGTTCGGCGGTCATGCTGGCCGACGAATTCCCCGACTGGGGTTCATTCGGGCCGAAGTCACTCAAAGGCTCGCCGGTTACCATCCACCTCTATGTCGAGGAGGTCGACGCTTTCGACAAGCAAGCCGTCGCCGCGGGGGCGAAGATCACGATGCCGCTCGAGGATACGTTCTGGGGCGACCGCTACTGCAAGCTCGAAGACCCGTTCGGTCATCACTGGTCGGTGGCCACTCACATACGCGACGTGAGCCCGGAAGAGATGCAGCAGGCGATGCACAAAATGGGTGGATGACCGCTATCCCGAACTCGCCACGCCGCCGAGGGAGGAACTGATGCTCAAGACTATCGTCATCGCAGTCGTCGTGCTGATCGCCGGCGTGCTGATCCTTGCCGCGACCAAGCCCGACACCTTCCGCGTCCAGCGCGCGGCGAGCATCAAAGCCGCGCCGGAGAAAGTCTTCGCACTCATCAACGACTTTCGTCGGTGGGAAGCGTGGTCGCCGTGGGAGAAAAAGGATCCGGCGATGAAACGAA
>JBKJZR010000122.1:0-16295 GCA_046715035.1 Burkholderiales bacterium
CGATCGTCGCGGCCTCGGCGATGATGGCCTGCAAGTCCCTGTTGTCCCACGGCTTGCTGATGAAACGATACACCTCGCCGTCGTTGATCGAGCCGACGATCGCGGCCAGATCGGAATACCCCGTCAGCAGTATGCGCACGCTGTGCGGAGAGGACTCGCGCGACTGGCGCAGCAACTCGACGCCCTGCATCTGCGGCATGCGCTGGTCGCTGACGATGACATGCATGTGGTATTTGCGGATGAAATCGAGCGCTTTCGTGGTGTCGGTCGTCACGAAGACGTGGTAGCGTCCCTTGAACAGCGACTTGAGCGCGGTCAGGATGCGCTCCTCGTCGTCGATCAGCAGCAGCCGCGCTTTCCTGATGCCGGTATCGATGTTGAAAGCGCCGTCGAGCGTCGGCGGCGGCGGCTCGAGCTCACCGGTTGCCGATGCGCTCCGGGTCATAGGCCCCGCGCCGAGCAGGCGCGCGGCGTCGAGCAGCGCTGCGCCATCGGGTGCCGCCGCTTCAGTGCGGTGCATATCGAGTGTGGCATCGAGCGCTTCACGGAACGCGTCGGAGAATTCGCGCGCGCTGGAGAAGCGGTCTTCGCGGTTTTTGGCGAGTGCGGTCAGCAGCACGCGATCCATCAGCGGTGACAACTCCGTATTGACCTGCGAGGGCTCCGTCGGACGCTCGTTGAGCACCTGCTGCATCACCGTGGCGCTGTTGCCCGAGAAAGGCTTCTTGCCGGTCAGCAGCTCGTAAGTGATGACGCCGATCGAGAACAGGTCGGCGAGCTTGTCGACCTCGGTGCCGAGGAATTGCTCGGGCGCCATGTAGTGCGGTGTGCCGAGCACATCGCCGGCCTGGGTCAGCTCGGACGCTTCGATGCGCGCGATGCCGAAATCGCTGATCTTGATGTTGCCGTCGCCGTCGATCATGATGTTCGACGGCTTGATGTCGCGATGCACCACCCCTTTGGTGTGCGCATGCCCGATGCCGTCGAGCAGCTGGTGGACGATATGGCCCACCTCGTGGAGTTCGTAGTTGACTTCCTGGGTGAGATGCTGGTGCAGCGTCTTGCCGTTGATCAACTCCATCACGATGAAGGCGGTCTCGTCGTCCTCCCCGTAGTCGTAGATCTGCACGATGCGCGGATGCGCCAGCCGTCCGACCGCCTGCGCTTCGTGCCGGAAGCGTTCCATCACATGGCTGATTTCGCCTGGACCCAGGGCGGACTTGGTGATCGCCTTGATGGCCACACCGCGCGAGATCGCTGGATCGAATGCCTTGTAGACGACGCCCATGCCGCCCTTGCCGAGCATGTCCTGGATAGCGTACTTGCCGATTTTGTCGGGCAGCGTCATGAGGTGCCTGCTAATAATCCTTGAACACGATCTGCAAACGAGCGCGTGCGCGCCGGATACGCGCGTGCTCGCCTAGCCGCGCATGCCGGTATCGCCCTGCGGATTCATGGTCCTGCGCGCTCCGCCGGCGGCTTGAGCGGAAGCCAGACCGTGAATTTCGTGCCGATGCCGACCCGCGACTCGACGTTGATCCTGCCGCCGTGCTGCTCGATGATCTTATAGGATATCGACAGCCCCAGCCCGGTCCCTTTGCCGATCTCCTTGGTGCTGAAGAACGGATCGAAGATCTTCGGTAGGACCTCGGGCGCGATGCCCTTGCCGCTGTCGACGACTTCGACGGCGACACCGTCGCCCTCGCTGCGCGTCGCGAGCGTGAGCACGCTGGGGCCGGGGCCGGCTTCCATCGCCTGTGTCGCGTTGGTGATCAGATTGAGGAACACCTGGTTGACCTGCGAGGGCGAGCAGACGATGGGGGGAATATCGCCGAACCGCTTGTTGACGGTGACCGATTTCAGCGAATACTTGGCGAGGAGCAAGGTGCTGTTGAGACCCTCGTTGAGATTGAAGCTCGTCACTTTGCTGCGGTCGAGACGGCTGAAGTCCTTGAGATTGCCGACGATCTCGACCATCTGGCCGGTCCCGTACAGTCCGTCCTTGAGCAGTCCGCCGAGCTCTTCCATCACGCGCTGCTGACGCAGCTGCACGAGCTGCGCGGAGGCAGTGGCGAACTGACGGCTCAGGGCGCCGGGGTCGGCGCTGCCGCCCGCCTGCAACAGCGCGAGCAGCTTTTCGCAACTCTCGAGGGCCGCAGCCAGACTGGGCAGCTTGTCGGCAACCGTGCCCAGGCTGTTCTTGACGTAAGCGAGCGGCGTGTTGATCTCGTGGGCGACGCCCGCGACCATCTGGCCCAGCGATGACATTTTCTCCGACTGTATGAGCTGCGTCTCGGATTCCCGCAAATGCTGCAGGGCCTCGGACAGCTCGCGCGTGCGCTCCTGCACGCGCAGCTCGAGCCCCTGTTTGGCCGCCTGCAGCCGCGCGCCAAGATACGCGAGCAGGATCAGCAAGGCGCCGGCGTAATAGATCAGATAGACGCGATAGCGCTCCTTGTCCTGCAGCGTCGATTCGAGCTCGCGACTGACCGAGAACGCGAGCGTGTCGAGCCGGGGACCCGAAGTCAGGAAAGAAAGCCGCGTGAACAGATCGGCTTCGACAGGTTTGTGCTTAAGCAGCGCGGCGCCGGCGCTGGCGGCCTGCGCAGCTTTTTCGCGCGACGTTTCGGGCAGGGCGGCAGCGGCATTTTGCAAGTCGGCGGCAGCAGTCTCGATGACTTTGCGCTGCGCATCCTGCGCGATCCAGTAATATTGCAGTGCGCTCATGAGCAGGTGATCGACTGCCGCCTCGATCGCCGGCGCACGCAGCCTGGATTCCGCGGCCTGCGCGCGCAGCTCGGCGGTGTTCGCGAGCAGGGTCTGCAGCGCGCTCTTAGCGCCGCCGTTCGCGACCCTGAATTTCTCGACAAGCTCGGCTTTCTGCAGGATCGACTTGGTAAGCTCCGGCAGGCCGGCATGCAGCGCTTCGCTCGACGTGCGCTGCGCCGCCGCGGCGAGTCCCTGCAACGCCTTGTGGGCCGCCGCGGTGCGGTTGATCGCCGGCAGCTCGGCACCGCCCAGCTCGACCCGGGCGCGCAGTACGTCCACATCCCACCGGCCGTCGATTTCCTTCAGCTCGCGTAGCCAGCCGACGACTTCGTTCTGCTCGCGCAGATCGACAGCCTGGGTCTTGTCGTAAAGGTAGACGAGCGCTGCCACCAGCGCAGCGGCTGCCAGGCCGAGCAGGATGTTACGTGCCGCATTCATGCGCGTGTTCGATTCCTCATTCGCCGAGGTAGGCGTGCCTCACCAGCGGGTTGGCGGCCAGTGCCGGCGCATCGCCGTGGAGCGTGATGACCCCGCTCTCCATGACGTAGCCGCGGTCGCAGATGTCGAGCGCGAGCTTGGCGTTCTGCTCCACCAGCAGTATGGTCACCCCACTCGCGGCAATCGCGCGGATCGTCTCGAATATCTTGTGCACGATCAAGGGCGCCAGTCCCATGCTCGGCTCGTCCAGCAGCAACAGGCGCGGCCTGCTCATCAGCGCGCGCCCGATCGCAAGCATCTGCTGCTCGCCGCCCGACAGCGTGCCCGCTGCCTGCGGGCGGCGTTCTGCCAGCCGCGGAAACAAGGTATAGACCTGATCCCGGTCGGCACGGATACGCGTGCGATCGTTGCGGCAATAAGCGCCCAAGTCCAGATTCTCTTCAACCGTCAGCCGCGCAAAAACGCCACGCCCCTCGGGCACCAGCGCAATCCCGAGGCCCACCAGCCGATGCGACGGTAGCCCGGTTACGTCGGCGCCATTGTAGCGGACGCAGCCGCGGCTCGGGCGCACGAGTCCCGTCAGCGCTTTCAACGTCGTGGTCTTGCCGGCCCCATTGGCGCCGATCAACGTCACCATTTCGCCGGCCCTGACGACGAGGTCCGCGCCTTTGACCGCGCCGATGCCGCCGTAGGCGACTTCCAGGCCGCTCACTTCGAGCATGAAGGCTCCGCCCGCCAGGCACGGCGCGCAATGCGCCGGCTATGCAACCACGCCTCCGAGGTACGCTTCGATCACCGCAGGATCGCGCTGCACTGCGGCGGGTACACCCTCGGCGATCTTTTTGCCGTAATCGAGAACGGCGACGCGATCGCACAACCCCATGACGAGCCGCACATCGTGCTCGATCAGCAGCATCGTGGTGCCGTCGGCGCGGATGCGCTCGAGCAATCGCCGCAATGTCGCGGTTTCCGTCGCGTTCATGCCCGCGGCGGGCTCGTCGAGCGCAAGCAGTTTGGGCTCGGTCGCGAGGGCGCGGGCGATTTCGAGGCGGCGCTGATCTCCGTATGGCAGGCTGTGCGCGAGCTCGTTGCGACGCCCGCCGATGCCGACATACTCGAGCAGCGCCTGCGCGCGCTCGTGCAGTGCGCGCTCTTCGCTGCGCGTCGCCGCGGTGCGCAGCACCGCGCCGATGACGCCCGCGCGCGTGCGCACATGGCGCCCGACCATGACGTTCTCGAGCGCGGTCATGTTGCCGAACAGGCGGATGTTCTGGAACGTGCGCGCGATGCCGGCGGCCGCCACGCGGTGCGGCGCGCTGACGTCGAGCGGCTTGCCGGCGAAAATGAACTGGCCGTCATCGGCTTGGTAGAAGCCGGTCAGCACGTTGAAGAACGTGGTCTTGCCGGCACCGTTCGGCCCGATGAGGCCGTAGATCTCGCCGCGCCGGATCTCGAGCGAGATGCGGGCCAAAGCCTCGAGTCCGCCAAAGTGCTTGCTTACCTCGCGGGCTTCGAGCAGCACCCCCGGCGGTGTCTGTGGCGGCGCGGCGCTCACGTCGTCCATTCGCGCTTGCGTATCTTGGAGGGCCACAGGCCTGCCGGGCGGAACAGCATCATCACCACGAGCGCCAGCCCGAACAGCAGCATGCGCAGGTCGGACGGGTCGATGTAGATCCGCCCCAGCCAGTCTTTTTGCAGCGGGCCGACGTAGCGCAGCGCCTCGGGAAGGGCGGTGAGCAAGATGGCGCCGAGCACGACTCCCGGCACGTGTCCCATTCCGCCGAGCACCACCATGCACAGGATCATGATCGAATCGAGCAGCGTGAAGCTTTCGGGACTGATGAAACCCTGAAACGCCGCGAAAAGTCCGCCGGAGATGCCGCCGAAAGTCGCGCCCATCGCAAATGCCAGCAACTTGATGTTGCGCGTGTTGATGCCCATCGCGCGCGCGGCCTCCTCATCTTCGCGGATGGCGATCCACGCCCGGCCGATGCGCGAATCCTCGAGCCGCAGCGAAATGACGATGATCAGCCAGGCGCACAACAGGAAGACAAAATAGTAACTGTGCACCGCCGCGATCGTGACGCCGCCGACCGTATAAGTCTTGCTCAGCACAAAGCCGCCGATCTGCAGCGGGTCGATGAGGGTAATCCCCTGCGGGCCATTGGTGATGTTGACCGGGCGGTTCAGGTTGTTCAGGAAGATGCGGATGATCTCGCCGAAGCCCAGGGTGACGATCGCCAGATAGTCGCCGCGCAGCTTGAGGGTCGGTGCGCCCAGCAGCACGCCGAACGCCGCGGTCACCATCGCGGCCAGTGGCAGCAGCAGCAGGAACGACAGGTGAATGTCGAACTGAGGCGAGGCGAGCAGCGCATAACAGTACGCGCCGACTGCGAAAAATGCGACATAGCCGAGGTCGAGCAGACCCGCGTAGCCGACGACGATGTTCAGCCCCAGGGCGAGCATGATGAACAGCAGCGCTACGTCGATGATGCGGACCCAAGCGCGCCCCAGCACTGCATCGACCACAAACGGCAGCACCACCAACGCCGCAACGATCAGGAGGATCCCGGCCGCGCGCGCAGCCGGATGATGTTTGAGCGCAGCGAACCGCTCAGCCATAAGCGCTGCCGCAAGAATGAGGGGGGAGCGCATCCCTCATCACGCCCGCGCCCCCGCGGTCTCTCCGATCAGGCCGGAGGGGCGGAAGATGAGCACGACGACCAGCACCAGGAACGCGAAGATATCGCGGTAGTTGCTGCCCAGCACGCCGCCGGTCAAATCGCCGATGTAGCCGGAGGCAAGGCTTTCGATCAGGCCGAGCAGGAGGCCGCCGAGCACTGCGCCGTTGACTTTGCCGATGCCGCCGAGGACCGCCGCCGTAAACGCTTTCAGCCCGAGCATGAAGCCCATGAAATAGTGGCCGATGCCGTAGTAGAGCACCACCATCAGACCCGCGATTGCGCCGAGCGCCGAACCGAGCAGAAAAGTAAACGCGATGATGCGGTTGATGTCGATGCCCATCAGGCCCGCGATTTCCGGATTTTGCTCGGTGGCGCGCATCGCCTTGCCGAGTCGCGTATGGCGGATGAACCCCAGCAGGCCGGCCATCACGGTGCACGCGAGCAGGAAGATAAAAAGCTGCAGCTCGGTGAAGCTCGCGCCGGCGACGGTGAAATACCCGGGCTTGATGATCTCGGGCAGGGCGATGTACTGCTTGCCCCAGATCAGTGCCGCCGAGTATTGAATCAGAATCGACACGCCGATCGCGGTGATCAGCGGCGCAAGCCGCGGCGCGCGTCGCAGCGGTCGGTAGGCAACGCGTTCGATGGTCACGCCCAGCGCGGTGCAGACGATCATGGCCGCGAGCAGCGCGAGGAACAGCGTCACCGGCACCGAACCGCCCGCGAGCCCCATGATCACCGTGAGCGCGGTCATCGCCCCGACCATGACGATGTCGCCGTGCGCAAAGTTGATCAGCCCGAGGATGCCGTAGACCATCGTATAGCCGAGCGCGACGAGCGCATAGATGCTGCCCAGCACCAGGCCATTGACGATCTGCTGCAGGAAAATATCCATCAGCTGTGCAGGGCGCCTAGCAAAAACGGCACCCGCAGGTGCCGTTTCGCGAACATGACAGCCTTCAACCGGCCGTCATTTCTTGAGCGGGACGTCCTTTGCGGGCGCCATCGCTTTGGCAGGTTCCGCGGCGGGCACGGGTTCGGCAGCCTTGGCTTGCGGCTTGGGTGGTTCGCGCAGCGGCGTATTCGGCACGACCCCCGCGCTGCCCGGCGTTACCACTTCCATCGTTTCCCACTTGCCGCCTTTGACGACGTAAATGGTGATCGGCCCGTTCTTGAGGTCGCCCTTGTCGTCGAAAGCGATGGGACCGATCACGCCCTGGTAATCGGTCTTCCCGACTTCAGGCAGGAACTTGGCAGGATCGGTCGAATTGGCGCGCTTCATGGCTTCGACGAAAACAAACACCGCGTCATAGCCCATGGGCGCGAACAGCTCGACCTCGGCGTTGAATTTGGATTTGAACTTCTCCAGGAACTTGGCGTCGCCCGGCATCTGATCCTTCGGCAGGCCGGGCATCGACGCCATCGTCCCCTCGGCCGCATTGCCTGCGAGCTTGATGTAGTTGGGCGTCTGCATGCCATCTCCGCCCATGAATTTGGCCTTGACGCCGAGCTCGGCCATCTGTTTGACCATCGGCCCCGCCTGGGGATCGATGCCGCCGAAGAACACGAGCTCGGGCTTGCGGCCCTTGATCTTGGTGAGGATGGCCTTGAAGTCGGTGTCTTTGTCGGTCGTATGCTCGCGCGTCACGATCTTGGCGCCGCCCGCTTTTGCCGTGGCTTCGAACGTGTCCGCCAGCCCCTGTCCATAAGCGGTGCTGTCGTCGATGATCGCGATGGTCTTCGGTTTGAGTTTTTCCAGCGCGAACTTGGCGCCGACCGGGCCCTGCTGATCGTCGTTCGCGACCACGCGAAAAGTGGTCTTGAATCCCTGCTGCGTATATTTCGGATTGGTCGAGGAGGGCGAGATCTGCGGAATGCCAGCGTCGGAGTAAATTTTCGAAGCGGGAATCGAGGCGCCCGAGTTGAAGTGACCGACCACCGCGACGACTTTCGAATCGACGAGCTTCTGGGCGACGGTGGTGGCTTTGGTCGGGTTCGCCTCGTCGTCCTCGGCGATCAGCTCGAGCTTGGTTTTCTTGCCGGCGATTGTCAGCCCTGCAGCATTGATATCGTCGACCGCGAGTTGCGCGCCGTTGCGGATGTCGACGCCGATATGGGCCTGCGGGCCGGTGATCGGCGCAGCGAGGCCGATTCTGACGACGACTTCCTGCGGGGGCGGCGGTGCTTCGGCCTTGGGCGCCGGTGGCGGCTCCTGCTTGGTGCAACCCTGCATGACCAACGCTGCAGCGAACAGCAACCCGAGACTGAAACTGCGAATGTGGTCCATGACGTCCCCCCTAAATTATTGTTGCGACAAGAGATTTGATTATCCGTAGGCGCCCGCACGTTGTCAATTTGTCAGGCGCGCGAAACGGTTTCGGCAACGCAAAGGGCGCAGCGGCTGCCCGCTGCGCCTGCTGCCCGGAAACGCTATTTCGCCTTATCGACCATGAAATCGACGGCGGCCTTGACGTCGGCGTCCGGCAGGTCGGTGCGGCCGCCCTTGGCCATCATCGCCGTGCCGGGTTTGCCTTTGAGGCTGACCGTGTACAGCACGTCTTTACCCTGCTTGAGGCGGGGCGCCCACTCGGCTTTGTTGCCGAGCTTGGGCGCGCCACCGACGCCGGCATCGTGACACACCGCGCACGCACCTTTGTACACATCCGCGCCCGACGCGGCCACTGCGCTGCCCATCGCGAGCGCGCCGGCGGCGCCGCAGACTGCGATCCAGTGCTTCATTGCGTCTCCTTTTTTGACGTGCTGAAAGTGGCCCGCATCATAGCAAATTCGCGGGCGCCATCCAATCAAGCCGGACGCTGCGTCAGGGTCGCGACGAGCTCCCGCAAATCGGCGATGGGCGGCAGACAACTAACGCCCGCGCACACCCAGGCGTTGACGGCATCCACAACCGGTTTGTCCAATGCCGGCGGGAGACCGGGGAGCGCGGGCGGCAATGCCAGCACGAGCGTGTGGGGCAGATGATGGTCGTGCAGCGCGCGCTGCCACGGCGCGACAGACTCGCGGTCACCGCGCAGAATGACGATGGTCGGCGGGACCAGCCATTCTTCGAGCGCGCTGCACAGGCTCGCGTGCGCGCTGGGCTGCCGCTCGAGCAGCGGACTGAAGGCTTGCAGCGCGCGGTGTGCCGCCTCGAGATAGCGCGGCTCGCCGACCAGGTGCCCCAGCCTCTGCAGTGCGTGCGCCGCGATGCCGTTGCCGGACGGCGTGGCGTTGTCATGCGCGGTTTTAGGGCGCTGGATGAGCCGCTCGTGATCGTGACTGACGAAGAAAAAGCCGCCCTGCGCGCGATCCTCGAACTGGGCGAGCAGCACGTCGGCGAGCTCCCGCGCCCACGCGAGATCGGCGGTGCGAAATTCGCCTTGCATGAGCTCGAGCAGCGCGTCGAGCAAAAAAGCGTAGTCGTCGAGATACGCATTGAGGTGTGCATGGCCGTCCTTGCAAGTGGCGAGCAGCCGGCCCTCGCGCCACAATTGCGCGCGCACGAAGTCCATCGCGGCGCGCGCCGAGGCGAGCCACTCCGGCCGCCCGAAAACGCGCGCGCCATGCGCCATGCCCCTGATCATCAGTGCGTTCCAACTCGTCAGTACTTTCTCGTCGCGCCCCGGGCGCACGCGCAGCTCGCGCAGCGCGTGCAACTTGGCGCGCGCGGCATCGAGCCGCAGCTGCGCGGCCTGCGCAGCGATGCCCAGTGAGTGGGCGACATCGGGCAGCGGCCGCGTGACCCGCAGGTGCCAGTGCGCCTGCTCGAAATTGGGCCCCGCGTCGAGCCCGTAATGCGCGGCAGCCACGGCATATTCTTCGCCGGTGAGCGCCTGCCGGACCTCGCCGGGCGTCCACACGTAAAACTTGCCCTCGACGTGTTCCGAATCGGCGTCCAGCGAGGAATAGTAGCCACCGCCGGGAGACTGCATTTCGCGCATCACCCACTCCGCCGTGGCCGCCGCAGTGCGTTCGTAGAGGGGCTGCCGGTCGCGCAGCCACAGGTCGCTGTACAGCCGCAGCAGTGGCCCGTTGTCGTAGAGCATTTTCTCGAAATGCGGGATCGTCCATTGCTGATCGACCGAGTAGCGGCAAAAGCCGCCGCCCAGCTGGTCGAAAATTCCTCCCTCGGCCATCTTGGTGAGCGTGAGCCGAGCGATCGCCAGCGCATGTTCGTCGCGTGCGTTCGCCGCGCGGCGCAGGCAGAATTCGAGCTCGGCCGGATGCGGGAACTTGGGAGCGGCGCCAATGCCGCCGTGAACCGCATCGAAGATGCTGCGCAGTTCGTCGAGCGCGCGATCGAGCGGCGCGGCGGTGAGCATGGCATCTTCAGCCGGCGGCAATGTCCGCGCGAGCGCGGCGCGCAGCGTTTCGTTTTGCTGCTCGAGCTGCGCGCGCTGCGTGCGGAAAGCTTCTGCCACGCGTGGCAGCAGATCGATAAAGCCCGGCGTGCCGTGGCGCGCCGTTTTCGGAAAGTAGGTTCCGCCGAAGAAAGGCGTCTGATCGGGCATCAGAAACATGGTGAGCGGCCAGCCGCCGCCGCGGCGCGCCAGCATGGCGTGAGCGCTCTGATAGATCTGATCGATGTCGGGCCGCTCTTCGCGGTCGACCTTGATGTTGACGTACAGCGCGTTCATGATCGCCGCGACCTGTGGGTCCTCGAACGATTCGTGCGCCATTACGTGGCACCAGTGGCACGCGGAGTAACCGATGGAAAGCAGGATCGGCTTGTCCGCCGTGCGCGCGGCCGTCAGCGCTTCGCCTCCCCACGGGTACCAGTCGACCGGATTGTCGGCGTGTTGTTGCAGGTACGGACTGGTTTCGCGCGCAAGCCGGTTGGCCATCATCGGCTCCCCGGGTCGACCGGCCGCGCTCGAGCCCTGCCATGGCAACGCACCCGACCGGCGTGTCGCATCCAGTTCGCTGATCGGACCTCCACCGGTGACATAGACGGGCGCGGCGGGAACATGCGCGCTACGAGCGCAGATATGCCATGCGATCGATCGACGCCAGCACGACTTCGCGCACGGTGTTGTCGCGCCACAGCTTGAGCGCAACGACCGTGCCGGCGTCACCGCTCGCCCAGAGCAGCCGATAAAACTCGGCCTGGCTGCCGATGGCTTCGTTGCCGACTGCCAGTATGACGTCGCCGCGTTTGACGCCTGCGCGCGCCGCAGGCGAATCGGGCAGCGTCTGAGTGATGACGACGTGGCCGCGCAGCTCCTCCGAGTAGACGCCGAGCCACGGTCGCGGGCTGGCGCGGCGGCGCCCATGAGACTCGAGCTCGCCCAGTATCGGCGCCAGCAGGTCGATCGGCACGAACATGTTGCCCGGGAATGCCGCGCCGGTGTCGAGCACGTCACCTACGAACAGCGACCCGACGCCCAGCAACCGCCCCTCGGCATCGAGCAGTGCCGCTCCGCTGTGGTTATCGCGTGCGGGCGCGGTAAAGATTGCGTTGTCGAGCGCGTATTCCCACCAGCCTGTGAACGAGCGCCGGGCGGTCACGCTGACGGAGGAGAGGCCGCCGGCGGCGGGATGCGTGACGACCAGCGCGGGCTGCAGTTCATCGAGGTGCAGCGAGTCCCCGAACTCCAGCGGACGGCACGCCACGGGCTGCGCCGCGCGCACGAGGCCGAATCCGGTGGCGTGATCGAAGCCGGCGACGGTGGCCGGCAGCACGCGCCCGTCGCTCGTCAGCACCAGGATAGAAGTCGCTTCGAGCAACAGGTAGCCGATGGTCAGGATCAACCCGCCTTCGCTGATGACGGCGCCGGTGCCTTCACGCTCTGTGCCCAATGTCTGCGCGGTGCGCGCGTGAGCCGGCACGCGGATGCCGAGCTTGACGATCGCGGCCGCGACGTCGGGCGTGGCCCCGCCAGATAGCGGTAGATGCGCCGCGCGCCAGGCGGTCCATGCGGCGGTGACAAGGGAAGGCGGCATTGCGATGCTCCTCGCCCGCAATTATCCCTCAAGACGGTCTGTGCGGTGTCCCACACAGTTCGCCGCGCTCCCGGGGTAACATTCGCACCTGGAGGATATGACGTGGTGCAGACGCAAACGCAATGCGAGGTGCTGGTGATCGGCGGCGGCCCGGGCGGGTCGACGATAGCGGCACTGCTCGCGCAGCGCGGACGCGACGTCGTGATCGTCGAGAAGGCGACGCACCCGCGTTTTCATATCGGCGAATCGCTGCTGCCGCTCAACCTGCCGCTGTTCACTGCGCTCGGCGTCGACGCGGAGATCGAGCGCATCGGCATGCCGAAGTACGGCGCCGAGTTCGTGTCGCCATGGCACGACAAGCCGGTGACATTCGACTTCGCCGATGCGGTCGACAAGGCGTGGCCTCAGGCATACCAGGTGCGGCGCTCGGAGTTCGACGACATCCTGTTCCGAAATGCGGTGCGCCGCGGTGCCGTCGCCCACCAGGCGTGCCGGGTGACTGCGGTTGAATTCGTGTCCGATGGAGCGGTCGTCACGGCGCGCGACGCCGACGGCAAGCAGCGGGCGTGGCGCGCACAGTTCGTCGTCGACGCTTCGGGACGCGACACCGTGCTCGCCACTCAGTTCGGCACCAAGCGGCGCAGCAGAAAACACAACAGCGCTGCGATGTTCGGGCACTACACGGGCGCGCGGCGCCTGGCCGGCAGGGCCGAGGGCAACATCACGCTGTTCTGGTTCGATCACGGCTGGTTCTGGTTCATTCCGCTCGCTGACGGCGCGACGAGCGTCGGCGCAGTGTGCTGGCCGTATTACATGAAATCGCGGCGCTGTCCGCCCGAACAGTTTTTTCTCGAGACAATTGCGCTGTGTCCCGCCCTCGCTGAACGACTGCGCGAAGCGAAGCTCGCGTCGCCGGTTACGGCGACGGGCAATTACTCGTACGAGGTCGAGCGTGCCGCGGGCCGCAACTACCTGCTGCTGGGCGACGCTTTCACGTTCATCGATCCGGTCTTTTCCACCGGCGTGCTGTTCGCGATGCAAAGCGCTTTCGTCGGTGCCGAGACGATCGCGACCTGTCTCGATACGCCCCATCGCGCGCGCGCGGCGCTGCATGCATTCGACCGCAGCATGCGGCACGGACCGCGCGTGTTCTCGTGGTTCATCCATCGCGTGACCACGCCTTCACTGCGCGACCTGTTCATGAACCCGCGTAATTTCCAGCTGCAGGAAGCCGTGCTCTCGGTGCTGGCGGGTGACGTTTTTCGCGGCACGCCGCTCGCGCTCCGGTTGTCGATCTTCAAATGTTTTTACTACCTCAAGAACCTTTTCAGTCCCCGCCGTACGATGCTGGCATGGAAAAAGCGCAAACAGGCGATACGCGACCCCGGCGCCGAAGCGGCGCCGAGCTAGCCGCGGCTGGCGCGCCCTCGGCGCGGCTCGAGCTGAGCTATCAGACGCCTGCGCAGTTCGCGGCGCATTACGCGGCATCGAGCGATCGCCTCATGGGCGGCATCGCCTTCGGCGCCCAACCGCCGGCCATCATTGCGCCGAACTGCCCTTATGCCTGGATCGAGATGCCGGTGCTCGACGCCGAGGCGCTCGTCGAAGTCTGGACCAGCGACCAGCCGGTCGCGCACGAGGCGACGGCGGAAATTACCGCCACGCGCAACGCCGGGCTGCTCTTCGGCTGCCTGCAGATCGACGCGAGCGCGAGCCTCGACGCAGCGAGCGATTCCGCTTACTGCGCCATCTTCGATTTCGTCGACCGCCTCGGTTACGGTCATTTGCTGCGCGTCTGGAATTATTTTCCCGCCATCAATGGGGAATCCGCGGGGCTCGAACGCTATCGCAGCTTTTGCGTCGGCCGCCATCGCGCTTTCGAAGCGAAAGGCCGTGTCGTCGAAACCGATGCGCCGGCGGCGTGCGCGCTCGGCACCCAAGGCGGGCCGCTGACCATCTACTTCCTGGCGGCGACGCGTCCCGGGCGGCGCATCGAGAATCCGCGTCAGGTGAGCGCCTACCGCTATCCGCCGCAATACGGGCCGACCAGCCCGTCGTTTGCGCGCGCGATGCTGATGCCGGCCGCGGCCCAGCGGGGGCTGTTCCTGTCAGGCACGGCGAGCATAGTCGGCCACGCAACGCTGCATGCCGGCAATGCGATCGCGCAGGCACAGGAGACGGCTGCCAACATCGGCGCGCTACTGGAGCGGGCGCGGGAGGCTGAAGTCGACGTTCACGCCGGCCGCGGCCAGCTGCTGCTGAAAGCGTACGTGAGGGATGCCGTGAGCCTGCCTACGGTGCGCGCAGTGCTGGCGCGAAGCTTCGGTGCTGGAGCCAGCGTGCACTACCTCCAGGCCGATGTCTGCCGTGCCGATCTGCTGGTCGAGGTCGAAGGCGTTTACCTCGAAACAGGCCGCGCGGTATCCGCGAACGCCGCGCACAGCGGCGCTCCCGCGTAAGCTGCCATGAGCGCACACGCTTCCGCGGTCGGGCGCGGCCGCGGCGCGGACGCGCGTTCGTCAGCCATCCCGCTGTTGGACGGTATCGCCGCATCCGCTACGCATCTGGTCTTGATCCCGAGCTATAACACCGGCCCGAAGTTGCTGGCGACGGTGCGCGAAGCGCGCCAGGTCTGGCAACCGGTGTGGGTCGTCATCGACGGTAGCACGGACGGCACCGCCGCCGCGTTGCAGTCGCTTGCACAGCGCGACCCAGGCGTCAAGGTCATGGTCCTGCCTCACAACCAAGGCAAGGGCGCCGCGGTGTTGCACGGCTTGCGCGCCGCATCGGCAGCGGGTTACACGCATGTCCTCACGATGGATGCCGACGGACAGCATCCCGCCGCGCTGATCCCGGATTTCATGGCGGCTTCCCGCGCGCAGCCGCAGGCGATGATTTTGGGCGAGCCTGTGTTCGACGCCAGCGCGCCGCGCGTGCGCGTGCTGGGCCGCAGGCTGTCCAACGTATGGGCGGACATCGAGACGTTGTGGCAGGGCATCGGCGATTCGCTGTTCGGCTTCAGGATCTATCCCGTCGCGCCGCTGCTCGACATCATGGAGCGGCACCGCTGGATGCGGCGCTTCGATTTCGACGCCGAAGCGGCGGTGCGTTTGTGCTGGGCGGGCGTGCGCCCGATCAACATCGCAGCGCCGGTCCGATATTTCACCGCGGCGCAGGGCGGCGTGTCGCATTTCAATTACCTGCGCGACAACGTCCTGCTCACCTGGATGCATTTGCGGCTGGTCATGGGATTCGTATTGCGGCTGCCGTTACTGATCTGGCGCAAAGCCGTCAGGCGATGAGCGGCCGATGAGGAAATCTGGGCGCGGTCACCAGCTACTTACGCGAGTGGCGTCCCGAAGGGGATGAAGGCGGGCACTGGCTAGAGTCAGTCAGGGTGTCCTGATTTGTAAAGCGACGCCGAACTAGGGTTTCCGCGCTTCTTCGGCTTTTTTCTTCTCGTCCTCCGCTTTTGCTTTCGCGGCCTTGGCGGGGTCGGCTTTCGCTGCTTCGGTCCGCGATGCTTCAGCTTTTGCTGCTCCGGCCTTGGCAGCTTCTGCCTTCGCTGCTTCGGCCCGTGCGGCGTCGGCCTTCGCGGCTTCGGCTTTGGCTGCCGCAGCCTTGGCAGCCTCGGCTTTCGCGGCTTCGGCCCGGGCGGCTTCCGCCTTCGCGGCTTCGGCCCGGGCGGCTTCGGCTTTGGCTGCCGCAGCCTTGGCGGCTTCAGCTTTCGCAGCTTCTGCCTTCGCAGCTTCGGCCCGTGCGGCGTCGGCCTTCGCGGCTTCGGCTCGTGCGGCTTCGGCTTTGGCTGCCGCAGCCTTGGCAGCTTCGGCTTTCGCGGCTTCGGCCCGTGCGGCTTCGGCCTTAGCTGCTTCGGCTCGTGCGGCTTCGGCCTTCGCGGCTTCGGCTCGTGCTGCGTCGGCCCTGGCTGCCGCAGCCTTGGCAGCTTCGGCCTTGGCAGCTTCTGCCATCGCGGCTTCGGCCCGGGCGGCGTCGGCCTTGGCTGCTTCGGCTCGTGCTGCGTCGGCCCTGGCTGCCGCAGCCTTGGCAGCTTCGGCCTTCGCGGCTTCTGCCTTCGCAGCTTCGGCCCGGGCGGCGTCGGCCTTGGCGGCATCGGCTCGTGCTGCGTCGGCCTTGGCTGCCGCAGCCTTGGCGGCATCGGCTTTCGCGGCTTCTGCCTTCGCAGCTTCGGCCCGGGCGGCGTCGGCCTTCGCGGCTTCGGCTCGTGCTGCGTCGGCTTTGGCTGCCGCAGCCTTGGCGGCATCGGCCTTGGCGGCTTCGGCTCGCGATGCATCGGCTTTGGCTGCCGCGGCCTTGGCGGCATCGGCTTTCGCGGCATCGGCCCGTGCGGCATCGGCCTTCGCTGCTTCGGCTCGCGATGCATCGGCTTTTGCTGCGGCGGCTTTGGCGGCATCGGCTTTCGCGGCTTCTGCCTTCGCGGCTTCGGCTCGCGAAGCGTCGGCT
>JBKJZR010000123.1:0-13096 GCA_046715035.1 Burkholderiales bacterium
GGCAACATCGGCTCCGCGCAGGCTTTCGAGACCATCGTCGACGCTGCGGAGCGCCTCAAGCAGCGCGCCGGCATCCACTGGGTGATCCTCGGCGATGGCAACATGAAGGCGTGGGTTGCCCACGAGGTCCGCCGCCGCGGGCTCGAGCGGCAGTTTCATTTGCTCGGGTCGCGGCCTACTGATACCATGCCCGGCTATTTTGCGGCTGCCGGCGTTCTGCTCGTGACACTGCGGGCAGACCCCGTATTCGCATTGACCGTCCCGAGTAAACTGCAGTCTTACCTGGCGTGCGGCAGGCCGCTTATCGCCGCCCTGAACGGTGAAGGCGCCGGCATCGTAAACGAGTCGGGAGCAGGCGTGAGCTGCCCCGCCGAAAATGCGGAGCAACTCGCCGCAGCGGTGCTCGCCTTGTCGGAATTATCCGCGGCCCAGCGGCTGGCGATGGGCGTCAACGCCAGAAACTATTTCGAAGCGAACTTCGAACGCGAAATGCTGCTCGATCAGCTGGAGCGGTGGATGCTCGAGGTCACGGGAAGGAAATCGTGCGTATCCTGATATTGGGCGGCGACGGCATGCTCGGGCACCGGCTGCTCAGGGATCTGTCACGCTCCCATGACGTGCGCGTCACGGTGCGGCAGGAGACTCAGGCCTACGCGCGCTTCGGCCTGTTCAGCGAGCACAATTGCTACGGCGGCGTCGATGTGAGGATGACCGACCAGCTGATCAGCGTGCTCGGCGACTTTCATCCGGACGCCGTCATCAATGCGGTCGGCGTCGTCAAGCAGCGGCCCGATGGGCTCTACGCGATTCCCAACCTGGAAATCAATGCCCTGCTGCCGCACCGCGTGGCGGCGATCTGCAAGGCGGTCGGCGCTCAATTCGTTCATATCAGCACGGACTGCGTATTTTCAGGCCGCGTCGGGGGCTACAAGGAAGACGACGAACCCGATCCGATCGACGTCTACGGGCACAGCAAGCTGCTCGGCGAAGTGGTCGCGCCGGGCTGCATCACGCTGCGCACGTCGATCATAGGCCGTGAGCTTTCGCGCAAATCGAGCCTGCTCGAGTGGTTCCTGCGGCAAAGGGGGCGGGTGCACGGCTACCAGAATGCAATATTTTCGGGCTTTACAACGATCGAACTGAGCCGGGTCATGGAAAAGCTCATCACCCGCTTTCCCGAGTCGTCAGGCATCTATCACGTATCGAGCAACCCGATCAGCAAGTACGACCTGCTCAACCTGATACGCGAAAAGCTCGATCTGGCGGTCGAGCTCGTTCCCGATGAAGATTTCAGGTGTAACCGCAGCCTCGATTCGACGCCTTTTCGCCGAGATTTTGCCTACGTTCCGCCACCGTGGCCGGCGATGATCGACGAGCTTGCCGCAGACTTCAGATCGGACCCAACACGATGATATTCGAAGGCAAACGCATTCTCGTCACCGGCGGCACCGGCTCCATGGGCAAGACTTTCGTCCGGCGCGTGCTCGCCGGTGGCCTGGGCACGCCTGCCAAGGTGATCGTATTCTCGCGCGACGAAGCCAAGCAGCACGAAATGCGCACCTCGTACCTGCACCGCGCCGTGACCACGGACGAAGTGATTTTCCGCAACTTCATGAACGTACTGGAATTCAGAATCGGCGACGTGCAGAACTATGCGGAAGTATGCTCGGCGGTCAGGGACGTCGATTTCGTGATCAACGCGGCCGCGCTCAAGCAGGTGCCCACCTGCGAATACTTTCCGCTGCAGGCGATCGGCACGAACTGCATCGGCGCCGCCAACATCGTGCGCGCCATCGAGGAAAGCCGCAGCCCGGTGCACACCGTCGTCGGCATCAGCACCGACAAGGCGTGCAAGCCGGTCAACGTGATGGGCATGACCAAATCGCTGCAGGAGCGGATTTTCGTCGCCGCCAACGTGTTGAACCCGCGGACGCGTTTCATTTGCGTGCGCTATGGCAACGTGCTCGCGTCGCGCGGCTCCGTGATCCCGCTGTTTCACGATCAGATTCGCAACGGCGGGCCGGTCACCGTCACCGTTCCCGAAATGACGCGCTTCCTGCTGAGCCTCGACGAAGCCGTCGATACCGTTTTCGCCGCGATCAAGCACGCCAGGCCCGGCGAGACTTACGTTCCCAACGCGCCCGCGGCGACGGTGGAGAACATCGCCCGCGCACTGATCGGCAAGCGGCGCATCAAGACCAAGGTGATCGGCATACGCCCGGGCGAGAAGATGCACGAGATCATGGTTTCCGACGAGGAGGCCAACCATTGCGTGAAGAAAGGCAGCTATTTCGCAATTCTCCCCATGCTCCCGGAACTGAACGTCAGCAGCCGCGCCGCGCGCCCGGTTCTCGCCAAGGAGCTGAGCTCGGCTGACAATGTCGTCGACTACGAGCGCACCGTCGATCTGCTCAGGAAAAACCGTCTCATGATCGAAGACATCAATGAGCCGGATGCGCAAGAGATGCTGCGCTGAGGCAATGCTTTATAACCGATGCGACATATCCTCCCCTTCAAGGCACCCTCGAGGGGATCGGTTGGAGCAACTGCGTTCTTACCCCATCCCCATCCCAACCTTCCCCTTGAAGGGGAAGGAGAGGCCTCCCACCGTTGCCCTTGCGAGGGAAACGGTATCGCCGCCACTGCGCCGATGTATATGTGCCGCCCAGGGTGAAGGACTGCACGCGATCGCATGAAGAAAATACTGATTACCGGCGCCAACGGCTTCGTCGGCAGGCATCTGTGCGCGCATCTCGCCAGGGCGGGATGGGAAGTCAGCGCAGTGGTGCGAACCGGCAGCGCGTGTCCCGAATTCGCGGGACTCGCGCATGTTGTCCCTGTGGACGATCTCGGACGCGAGGACTCGCTGCGTGCGCTGCCGCCAGCCGACGCCGTCGTTCATCTGGCAGCGCGCGTGCACGTGATGCACGACACCGCCCTGAGCGCGCTCGCGGAGTATCGGCGCGTAAACTGCGCTGCGACGGTGGCGCTGGCACGGCGCGCGGCCGGCACGGGAGCCCGGCGATTCGTATTTGTGAGCACCGTCAAGGTCAACGGCGAGCGCACGTCGACACGGCCTTTTTCCGCAGCCGATGCCCCCGCTCCCGGCGATCCCTATGCGATATCGAAATGGGAAGCGGAGCAGGCGCTCGCCGGCATCGCGGCCGCCACCGGGATGCATGTGATCACGCTGAGGCCCCCGCTGATTTACGGTCCGGGGGTCAAGGGCAATTTCCCACGCCTGATGAAGCTCGTGGCGCGGTGCGCCCCGCTGCCGCTCGCCGGCGTGCACAATTCGCGCAGCCTGCTCTACGTCGGCAACCTGGTCAGCGCGATCGAGCGCGCGTTGCGTGCTGAGGTGTCCCCGGTGGAGACGCTGCTCGTCAGCGACGACCGCGACGTTTCCACGCCGCGGCTCATCGAAATGATCGCGGCGGCGCTGGGCGTGCGGGCGCGTCTGTTTTACTGTCCGGCCCCGCTGCTCGCAGGACTCGCGCGCATGGCCGGCAAAGGCGAGGAGCTGCGGCGCATGGTGGAATCGCTGGCGATCGACTGCTCGCACATCAAGCAGCGGCTGCAGTGGAAGCCGCCGCATACAGTGGAAGACGGCATCAGAGACACGGCGCTCTGGTTCCGCGAGGCACAATTGCGCGCCTGACACGCCGCCCGTCTACTTTTCCAGGATAGCCAGCAGTGCCAACCTCAGCTCCACGCGCGTCATGTGCTTTCTGCGGCAGCCACTCGATCGAGCAGGTGCTGGACCTCGGCGAAGTGGCGCTTGCGGGGGCCTTCGTCAAGCCCGAGCAGTTCGCCGCTGAGGCGTTTCACCCGCTGCGGGTTTTCTTTTGCGCCGATTGCTACGTGCTGCAGCTCGTGGATGTGCCCGATCCGCAGGCGCTGTTCGGCAACTATTTCTACTTTTCCTCCGCGATCCGCTCGCTGCGCGAGCACTTTTTCGATTACGCGGGCGAGGTCGTCGCGCGCTTTCTCACCCCCGGCCCGGCGACCGTCGTCGAAATCGGCTGCAACGACGGCATTCTGCTCAAGCCGCTTGCCGACCAGGGCGTGAGCAATCTGATCGGCGTCGACCCGGCGACCAACGTCGTCGGCACCATTGCCGATGAGCGCATCACGGTCGTCAATTCGTTCTTCGACCGCAGCGTCGCCGCCAGCATCCGCGGCGCGCATGGCCCGGCGCAGCTCGTCGTCGCCAACAACGTCTACGCGCATATCCCCGATATCAACGGCGTCACGCGCGGGGTTGCGGAGCTGCTCGACGACGACGGCGTTTTTGCGTTCGAAGTCCATTACCTGGGCAGCGTCGTCGACGGCCTGCAGTACGACATGATCTACCACGAGCATCTCTACTATTACTCGCTGCTCGCCCTCGACAATCATCTGGCCCGGCACGGCATGGCGATTTTCGATCTCAAGAAGATCCCCATTCACGGCGGCTCGATCCGCTACTACGCCTGCAAGACCTCGAGCCGGCGGCTCAAGGCGACGACGAACCGCGTGACGGTGCTGCGCCAGGAGGAAATGGAACAAGGCTATAATCGCGTCGAGACATTCCGGCACTTCGCCAAGAAAATCGAGCTGCGCAAGAACGCGCTGATGGAGTTCCTCGAGCGCGCGCGCCAGTCGAATCGCAAGGTCGCGGGCTACGGCGCCTCGGGGAGAGCGAACACCATCATTCAATACTGCGGCATCACGCGCGAGCACATGCAGTACATGATCGACGACGCGCCCGCAAAATGGGGTTATTACACGCCCGGCTCACACCTCGAGATCCGCTCACGCGATGCGCTGGATGCGGATCCGCCCGATTATCTGGTGGTGCTGGCATGGGCCTACTTGAGCGAGATCGCCGAAAAATGCCGGCGCTTTCTGGACGGCGGCGGCAAGCTGCTCACCCCGCTTCCGGAAGTGCGTCTCATCAGTCACCCTAATTCGAAGACGCCTGTTTGAGCCAGCGGGCCCAGAGGCCCGACGCAGGCGTTCCGTGCCACCCATCAATCAAGCGAGTCATCCCGTCATGAAAGTAATGTCCATCTTTGGAACGCGGCCCGAAATGATCAAGATGTGGTCGACCCTGAAGAAGCTCGACGAGCTCAACTTCGACCACGTCATGGTGCACACGGGCCAGAACTTCACGCCCGAGCTGAAGGACTTTTTCTTTCACGACCTGCAGCTGCGCAAGGCCGACTACCAGCTCGCCATCGACACCTCCAGCTACGGCCGCGAGGTCGCGGACGTCATCCGCAAAGCGGACGAGCTCCTGATCAAGGTAAAGCCGGACGCCCTGCTGATTCTCGGCGACACCTACAGCGGGCTGGCGATCATGCCGGCCAAGCACCACGGGGTGAGGGTCTTTCACATGGAAGCCGGCCTGCGCGCCTGGGACAAGCGCATGCCCGAGCAGCGCAACCGCATGCTCATCGACCACATGAGCGACATACTGCTGCCGTACAACACTTATCACCGCGAAAATCTGATTCGCGAAAACGTCCATCCGTCGAAGATCTTCGTGACCGGTAATCCGACGTTCGAGGCGATGCGCGCCTTTCTGCCGCGCATCCAGCAGAGCGACATCCTGCGCCGGTTGAACCTGTCGCCCGGGCAGTACCTCCTGGTGACGGCTCACCGCAGCGAGAACGTCGACAACCCGGCATATCTCAAGGCGATAATCGGGGCGCTCGGTCAGCTCCACCGCAAGTTCAAGCGCGAGGTCATCTACCCGATGCACCCCCGCACGCGCAGCAAGGTCGCCAAGATCAAAATCCCGTCCGGCGTGCGTATCATGGCGCCGCTGGGCTTTTACGATTTCAACCGCCTGATGATGGACTGCTATTGCATCCTTTCCGATTCGGGTACGGCGCCGGAAGAGTGCTATTTCTATAAGATTCCGTGCGTCAGCCTGCGCATGACGACCGAGCGCCCTGAAACCGTCGAGGGCGGGGCGCATATCGTCGCCGGTCTCGATCCGCGCAACATCGTCGAATCGGTGATCACCGCGGTGTCGCAGCCGTGGTCCGGGCGTTACGAGCTCGAGCAGGACTTCGCGCCATCCACGGTAGTGATCAACAGCATCCGCAGCCAAATCACCAACTTCTTCTAGCCCCCGCAGCAACCCTCTTGATTCCAGCGCTCGTCAACGTCACGCTCGTCCCGCCTGCGTTGGCCCTGGTGTTGACCGCGGCGACGATATGGCTGCTGCTGCGCGCGCGCATCGGCGTGCATCTGCTGGATCATCCCAACGCGCGTTCCCTCCACGCCGAACCGACGCCGCGTCTGGGCGGTATAGGTATGGTCGCAGGGGCCGGTACGGCATGGTGGTACCTTGGCGCGGACCTCGCAGCGGGGATATACATCGGCATCGCCACCCTCATCGCGATTTCGTTGCTGGAAGACTTTCGCGACGTGCCGGTACTGCTGCGCCTCGCCCTGCATCTACTGGCGGGCCTGCTGGCGGCGGCGGCCTTGCTGCGGCCAGGGGACGGTGCGTGGCTGGTGGTCGTGCTCGGGCTCGCCATCGCCTGGATGATCAATCTCTACAACTTCATGGACGGATCGAACGGGCTGGCGGGTGGAATGGCGGCGATCGGCTTCGGCAGCTACGGTGCGTCCGCCCTGCTGGCGGGCGATTTTTCGTTTGCCGCGATCAACCTGTCGATTGCCGCAGCGGCGTGCGGATTTCTGCCTTTCAATTTTCCGCGCGCCCGGGTGTTCATGGGCGATGTCGGCTCGATTCCCCTGGGCTACCTTGCAGCCGTGCTCGGTACGGCCGGCTGGCTGCGCGGCGACTGGGCGCCGTGGTTCGGCGTGGTCGTTTTTTCTCCATTCATCGTCGATGCGAGCGTTACGCTCCTCAAGCGGCTGGCGCGGCGCGCCCGGGTATGGCGGGCTCACAAGGAGCACTACTACCAGCGGCTGGTGCAAAGCGGCTGGGGACATCGCAAGACTGCGCTTGCGGAGTACACCCTGATGCTCGGCTGTGGCGGCGCGGCGATTGCCGGAACCCGACTCGACACTTCCCACCAACTGCTGCTGCTCGGCGCGCTCTCGCTGGTGTACGCGGGTGTGATATACGCGCTCGAACACAATCTTCCGCAGCCTGCGTGACATGATGATCAGGCACAACCCGCGCACCACGCTCGCGTTTCTGCACGACATATTCGCCACGATCGCCGCGTGGCTGATCGCGTATTGGCTGCGCTTCAACCTTCATGTGCCGCAGCCCTACGCGACCCTGATGCTCGATACCCTGCTCTGGGTGGTGCCGATCCAGGCGCTGGTCTTCTGGTTTTTCGGCCTCTACCGCGGCATCTGGCGTTATGCGAGCGTTCCCGACCTGAAACGCATCGTTGCGGCGGTGACCGTAGCGGCGATCATCGTGCCGGCCGTCTTTCTGATGCTGCGCGTGGCGGTGCCGCGCTCCGTGCTGATCCTCGATCCACTGCTGCTGGTGCTGATCATGGGCGGCAGCCGTTTTGCCTATCGTATGTGGAAAGAGCGCACCTTCGGCGTGATGACCGCGCGCGAGCCGGTCGCCGTCATCGGTGCCGATGAAGCGGCGGCGAACCTGATCAAGGAGCTCGCGCGCAGCCCGCAATGGCGGGTGGCGGCGATATTCGCCGACGACCCGCTGAAGAAAGGACGGCAGATCCAGGGCGTGAGCGTGCTTGGGTCGACGCTCGAGTTGCCGGCGCATGTGTCACGACTGGGCATCCAGCACGCCATTATCGCGATGCCGGCAGCCGCACCGGGCCAGCGGCGGCGCGCGCTCAACATTTGCACCGACGCCGGGCTCAAAGTGATGACGGTCCCGTCGTATGACGACCTCGTCAGCGGCAAGGTCACGGTATCGCAGATCCGGCATGTGGAGCTCGACGATCTGCTGGGACGCGACCCGGTCGTGCTCGACACCGCGGGCCTGCACGATTGGATCGAGGGCCGCGTCATCATGGTCACCGGCGCTGGCGGGTCGATCGGCAGCGAGCTGTGCCGGCAGATCGCGCGCTTCGCGCCGGCCAAGCTCGTGTTCTTCGAGCTGAGCGAGTTTGCGCTGTACAACATCGAGCAGGAATTCGGGAAGCGCCACCCGACCATTCCGCTGGTATGCGCGATCGGCGACATCAAGGACGCGGTGCGCATCGAACACATGATGCGCACCTACCGGCCATCGGTCGTCTTCCACGCCGCTGCCTACAAACACGTCCCGCTGATGGAAACCGACAACGCGTGGCAGGCCGTGCTGAACAACGTCAGCGGCACACATGTCGTGGCGCTGGCTGCGGCGCAACACGGCGTCGAGAAATTCGTGCTGATCTCGACCGACAAGGCGATCAACCCCACGAGCGTAATGGGCGCCACCAAACGACTGGGCGAAATGGTGTGTCAGGCGCTGCAGCAGGCTCACGCGACGGCGTTCGTGATGGTGCGCTTCGGCAACGTGCTCGGCAGCACCGGCAGCGTGATCCCGAAGTTTCGCGAGCAGATCGCCGCCGGCGGCCCGGTGACCGTCACGCATCCCGAAGTCCGCCGCTATTTCATGTCGATACCCGAAGCTGCGCAACTCGTGCTGCAGGCGGGATTGATGGGCAACGGGGGAGAGATCTTCGTGCTCGACATGGGGGAGCCCGTGCTGATCACCGATCTCGCTCGCGATCTGATCCGCCTTTCGGGGTTTTCGGAAAGCGAGATCAAGATCGTCTACAGCGGCCTGCGCCCCGGCGAAAAGCTGTACGAAGAGCTGCTCGGTGCCGACGAGGACAGCCTGCCCACCCCGCACCCCAAACTGCGCATCGCGAAAGCGCGGCAGGAGAACGGCGATTGGCTCGCGCGTCTCAGCGCGACGATAGCCGCTGGTGGCGCATTGACCGACGCCGAAGTGCGCCGCCTGCTCGCGCAGTGGGTGCCGGAATATACCAACCGCTGATCCCGGCACGGTGAGCGAGCGGTGCAAAACCTCCTGACCTTTGTTTTTCCGTTACTCATGTCCGGGCCCTCACGCCCTGCCCTCGCGAGCATCGGAAAACAGATGGGGAGATCCCTCTATCGAACATTGTGCCCCCTTCCCAGCCTTCCCCCGCGCTTTAGCGCAAGGCGGGGAGTTTGGATGGGAGAACCTCGCAATAGGACGTCGCACCCCCTGTCCACCCCTCCCCCGCGTTGCAGCGAGGGAGTTCGCGAAACGACGTGCGCGATGGTGGGCAATGCAGATTCCTTCCCCTGCTTGCGGAGGAAGGTGAGGATAGGGGCGCTGGGAGGCGTGGTTCGTTTTGCGTTACGCCGCTTGGCTCCGGACGCGAGCACAAGCCGAAGGGCAAGCGGGGTGCAGTCGTGCCGTTCCGCGCGATAAAGTCGGGCGCCGATCGTCTCGGCCGCTGGTCTGTCATCGCGCTCGGCGCCACGATACCCATTTCGACGGCGCTCGACAACGCTTTGCTGACGGTATCGCTCGTCTGCCTGCTCGTCGGCGCGCGGCTGCCCGAAGCGGTGCGAATCGCGAGAGGCAATCCCGTAGTCATCGCCGCGCTCCTGCTGTTCGGCATGCTTGCGCTGGGCACGCTTTACGGAGACGCGGCCGGCAGGGGCGCGTTAGGCTACCTGTCGAAGTACATCGATCTGCTTTTCGTGCCCGTGTTCGCTGTATTCTTTCGCGATGCGGACGTGCGCCGAAAGGGTCTGTATGCGCTCGCCGCAGCGCTGGCCCTTACCGCACTGCTGTCGATCGGCTTCGCGGTCGGCGTCCTGCCCAAGTCTCCTCTCTTCATTACCGACGCCCTCTATCCGGTGCCGTTCAAGCACACGCTGACGCAAGGCATCCTGCTGAGCCTCGGCGCTTTTCTTTTCGTTCAGCTCGCCGCTGCCGCGGCGTCGCGCCGCACCCGCGCGATGTGGCTTTCGCTCGCCGCACTCGCCGCGCTCGACGTGCTGGGGTTCCTCCCCGGCAGAACCGGTTTCGCGCTTATTGGCCTGCTCGCGCTCTACTGCGGTTATCTGCGGTGGTCGTGGACCGGCGTAGTGCGTATCGTGTCGGTGCTCGCCGTTTTGCTGATCGTCGCATTCACGACGTCGAATTTGTTACACGAGCGCGTCAACCGCGCGATTCACGAATATGCGTCGTGGACGCCGGGCGCCGCGGCGGGCTCGGGAAACTCGGTCGGGAGTCGACTGGAGTTCTACCACAACACGCTACAGATCATTCGCGATCATCCCTGGCTGGGCGTGGGCACCGGCGGCTTCCCGCAGGCTTACGCAGCCGCAATAGCGGGCACCGCCATGCAGAAGACCGGGAACCCGCACAATGAATACCTGCTGCTGCTCGCGCAGACCGGCCCGCTGGGCCTGCTGCTGCTGTTGTTTCTTTTCTACCGGCAATGGCGACTGGCTCCGCGGCTGCCTACGCCATTGGAACGTAACATGGCGCGCGGCGTGGTCATCACGATTGCCGTCGGATGCTTTTTCAATTCGCTTCTGCTCGACCATACCGAAGGACTGCTGTTTGCGTGGCTGACCGGGCTGCTGTTCGCCAGCCTGGAATCGCCCGCCAGGCAATCCGCGCAAAGGATGACCGCGTGAGTCTTTCCGTCATCGTCATCACGAAGAACGAGGAAGCCATGATTCGCCGCTGCCTCGAATCGGTGGCCTGGGCCGACGAGATCGTTGTCGTCGATTCCGGCAGCACCGACCGCACGCGGGATATATGCGTCGGGCTCGGCGCGAGGTTCGTGGTGGCTGACTGGCAGGGACCCGGCACGCAGCGCAATCGCGCCATCGATCTTGCCACCGGCGAGTGGGTACTGGCGCTGGATGCGGACGAATGGGTGAGCGGGGCATTGCGCTCGGAGATCGCCGAGGCGATCCGCGCCCCGGGAACCAGCACGGTGTTCCGCCTGCCGCGGCTGTCGAGCTATTGCGGCCGCACCATGCGCCACAGCGGCTGGTGGCCCGACTATGTATCGCGCCTGTTCAGGCGCAGCGGCGCGCGTTTCGGCGGCGGCATCGTGCACGATCACCTGATCGCTGCGGGACCCGTCGGCACACTGCAGCAGCCGTTGCTGCACGAGGCGTTCACCGACCTCGAAGAGGTGCTGCAAAAGATGAACGGCTACTCGACGTGGGGTGCGCAGAGTCTGCGCGAAGGCGGCGCCCGCGCCGGACTGCTCAAGGCGATCGGCCACGGCTGGTGGACCTTCGTGCGCACCTATTTCCTGCGCGCCGGATTTCTCGACGGGCGCGAAGGCTTCATGCTCGCCGTGTCCAATGCCGAAGGCACCTACTATAAATACGTCAAGCTGATGCTGCTCGCGCGCAAGGAAGTCCAGTCCCGATGACCATCGCGGTTGTCGTCACTACCTACAACCGCCCCGATGCGCTGTCGGCGGTACTCGAGGGTTACGCCGCGCAGCAGGACGCACGCTTCGAACTGATCGTCGCCGACGACGGCTCGACTGCAGAAACGCGGCGCGCGATCGAGGCGTTCCGGTCGCGGGCACCTTTTCCCGTCTCCCATATCTGGCAGGAGGACGAGGGCTTTCGTGCGGCAGCCGCGCGCAACCGGGCGCTTGCCGCATCGCGGGCCGATTACATCGTCTTTACCGACGGCGACTGTGTCCCGGGGCGGAGGTTTGTCGCCCAGCATCGCGTGCTCGCCGAGCGCGGGTGGTTCGTCGCCGGCAACCGCATCCTGTTGAGTGAAGCGCATACCCGGCGCGTGCTGGCGCAAAGCATACCGCTGCACGAGCGGCCGGCAGCCGCCTGGCTCGTCGCGTGGCTGAGGCGTGACATCAATCGCTGGCTGCCGCTGCTGACGCTGCCCGACGGCGATTTCCGAAAAGCGGACCCGCAGCGCTGGGAAGGGGTCAAGACGTGCAATCTCGCGGCGTGGCGCGACGATCTCCTGCGCATCAACGGTTTCGACGAGGCTTACTCGGGGTGGGGACTCGAGGATTCCGACCTCGTCATCCGCCTCCTGCATGCCGGTGTCAGGCACAAGAGCGCGCGCTATGCCGCGCCGCTGTTCCATCTCTGGCACCGCGAGAACGACCGTACCCGGCTGCCCGCCAACCAGCTTCGCCTCGATGGGCTGCTCGCCACGCAGCGCACCGTCGCCGCGCTCGGTGTCGACCGCTATCTGCAGCGCGTTGCGGAATAGATTACTCGATGATCGAGTGGTGTAGGGTGCGCTTGCGCACCGACGTGATGGTGTCGCCCCGCTGCCGGCATGCGTGGTGCGCAAGCGCACTCTACTTTAGTGTTTCAACATGAAACTGCCGCGCTGCGTGCTGCTGGTGGTGACGCGCCGCATCGGCGACGTGCTGCTGGTCACCCCGCTCATCCGTTCGCTCAAGCGGGCGTGGCCCGCGGCCGCCGTCGACGTCCTCGTTTTCACGGGTACCGAAGGCGTGCTCGCGGCCAATCCCGATGTGCGTAACGTGATTACCATAGCCGAGCGCCCGCGCTTGCGCGCGCATGTCGCGTTGGCCGCCCGTATCCTGCGCCGCTACGACATCGCGCTCTCTGCAGTGCCCAGCGACCGGCCCACGGTATACGCGTGGCTCGCCGGAAGGTGGCGCGCGGGTCTCGTGCTCGACGAACCCAAGCACCGCTGGAAAACGTGGCTGCTGCAGCGCTGGGTGCCCTTCGACGATCTCGGCACGCACACGGTGCTGATGCACCTCGCCCTCGCGGATGTGCTCGGCATACCCGTTCACGCCGAGGTCGTCGCTGCGTGGCACGAGTCCGATCGCAGCATCGTCGCCGGCGTGCTGCCCTTTCCGCTTCACCAGCCGTACGCGGTGCTGCATACATTTCCCAAGTTCAATTACAAGATGTGGCACCGGACGGGCTGGAGCGAGGTTGGTCAGTGGCTGCGCGCTCACGGTTTGCGGATCGTGCTGACCGGCGGCGCCGACGCCGACGAGCGCGCCTATGTGCGCGAGATCGCCAGCGACCTTCCCGAGGCCATCGACGTGAGTGGCAAACTTACGCTGAGCCAGGCGGCCTGCCTGCTCGCAGGCGCGCGCGTCTATGTGGGGCCCGATACCGCGCTCACGCATATGGCGGCCGCGCTTGGTATTCCCGTGGTGAC
>JBKJZR010000124.1:0-18880 GCA_046715035.1 Burkholderiales bacterium
GCATCAGCATCGTGCAGCGGCGGCGGGGTTCGCCGGCGGACAAAGTCGTCTCCGAGCTGATGATCTACGCCAATGCCGAGTGGGGCCGGCAGCTTGCCGCCGCGGGTCATGCGGCGATATATCGGGCTCAGACGGGAGGACTTGCGCGGATGACCACGGTGCCGACGCCCCACGACGGGCTGGGAGTCACGCATTACACTTGGGCGAGTTCGCCGCTGCGCCGTTACATCGACTTGTTGCACCAGCGCCAGCTCCTCGCGCTGCTCGACGGTCGGGCGCCGCATTACACGGCGGACGAGGCTTTGCTCACCGTGCTGACCGACTTTCAGCTCGCTTACGACGCGTACGCGGAGTTTCAGCGCACGATGGAGCGGTATTGGTGTCTACGGTGGCTCGAGCAGGAGCAGGTAACGGTCGCGGATGCGACGGTGATACGCGACAATCTCGTGCGCCTCGACCGTCTTCCGCTGGTGTTGAGAGTGCCGTCTCTGCGCATGGTTGGGCCTGTCGAGCACACACGTATCTCCTTGTCGCGTATAGATTTATGGGAATTGACCGTGCACGCCGAGAGCGTGCATGTTAGTGCTTGCTGACATGCTGCCGCGCGGGAAAATGGCGCCAGAAACGACTTTAAAAAAGAGTTGCAACTGACTATAATATAAGATATTTTCTTAAACAACTATAAGCCCATGCACGACGGTGATGCACTTAAACGCCTATTTACGCCTGCCCGTGGGGAAGAATCTTCTCGATCGGGATAACCGCTTGCGGTTACGACGCGCTGCGTCCGCGCTGAACGATGCGTCGCGCCTTAACTATGCGCTCGCGGGCTCGGCCCTGCTGCATGCGATCCTCCTGTTCGGTGTGGTGATCCGCCCGCCGGATCTGTCGAGGCTGGACCGCAATGCCCTCCCGCTCGAAGTCGTTCTGGTCAATGCCAAATCGAGCAGCAAGCCGGTGACGCCGGACGCGCTGGCCCAGCGCAATCTCGACGGCGGGGGTAACACCGACGCCAACCGGCGCGCCAAGAGCCCGCTGCCCGTGACGCGCAACGATCCGCAGACCACCGAGCTGAGCGCCCAGTCCCGCCGCGTCGAACAGCTCGAGGATGAGGCGCGCCGCCTGATAACCCAATCGAGTTCGCCGACGAAGGTTGAAACGGCGCCCGCACAGCCCCAGCCCCAGACGACTACGCAGGTCGCGCCGACAGCCGCCGACATCATGGGCAGGAGCCTGGAGATCGCGCGCCTGGAGGCGCAGATCGACAAGCAGATGGACGCTTACCAAAAACGTCCGCGGCGCAAATTCGTCGGTGCGCGCACAGCCGAGATACCGCTGGCGGCGTATATCGACGCCTGGCGCGTGAAGGTGGAGCGCGTAGGGACGCTAAACTTTCCGCAGGCTGCCCGCGACCAGAAAATCTATGGCACGCTGAAACTCACGGTTTCGATCAAAGCGGACGGTTCGGTCGATACGGTCGAAATCAACACGTCATCGGGCCACAAGATACTGGACGAGGCCGCGCTGCGCATCGTCAATCTGGCCGCGCCATACTCGGCATTCCCGGCGGATATCGCGAAAGACACCGACATACTCAGCATTACGCGCTGGTGGACTTTTACCCGCGCCGACAAGCTCTTTACCGAGTAGCAGTCGCGGCTTGCGCCGGTTGCGTTGCAAAACGTGCATCGAGTTTGCTGAGGGGCGCGCCGGATGACTGACCAGTATGCCGTCATCGGCAATCCGGTCGACCACAGCGTTTCGCCCGCGATCCATGCGGCCTTTGCGCGGGCAACCGGGCAGGACCTCGAATACACCAAGCTCCTCGCGCCGCTCGATGGCTTTGCCGCGTGCGTTGCGGCGTTCCGGGCGCGGGGCGGCAGCGGTATCAACGTTACCCTGCCGTTCAAGCGCGAAGCGTGGACGCTAGTCGACGCGCATGGCGGCTACGCGCTGGCGGCCGCAGCCGTGAATACGATCGATATCCGCGAGGGCAGACTCATCGGTTACAACACCGACGGTGTGGGTCTCGTGCGCGACTTTCGCGACAATCTCGGCATCGAAGTAAAGGGGCGGCGCGTGCTGCTGCTGGGTGCCGGCGGCGCCACCTACGGCGTCATGGAGCCGTTGCTGCGCGAGGGCCCCGGGGAACTCGTGGTCGCCAATCGCACGCTGGCAAAGGCGGTCGCCGTGGCGGAGCATTTCCGGCAGTTCCACCATTTGGCCCCCGCCGGCGTGCGCGCGCAGGCGTACGCGGAGACGACCGAGGGCTTCGATCTCATCATCAACGCCACCTCGGCGGGGCTGACGGGCCAAATGCCGGACCTGTCCCGGGCGGTGTTCGCGCGGGGGGCGCTGGCTTACGATATGGTCTACGGCAAGCGCACGCCCTTTCTCGAGTTTGCCGCCCGCGAAGGCGCGAGCGTCGCCGACGGTTTGGGAATGCTGGTGGAACAGGCAGCCGAGTCGTTTCGCATCTGGCGCGGCGTGCTTCCCGGCACCGCCGCAGTGATCGCGGAGCTGAGGGCGCAAATGCTCCGATGAGAGCGTTGTTGCGATGGACGCTGCGCGGCGTGCTGATGGCGCTGATCGCGCTGGCGCTCGTGCAGTTCTGGTTTCTGGTGCACATCTGGTATTGGGTCGATCACAATCCGCAATCGACCGCTTTCATGCAAGACCGCCTGGAACGCCTGCAAGCGCAGGATGCGGGCGCCACCATTCAGCATCGCTGGGTCCCATACGACCGCATCTCGCTGCACCTCAAACGGGCGATCGTGGCTGCGGAAGACGCCAAATTTCTCGATCATGAAGGGTTCGACTGGGAAGGCATCCAGAAGGCGCACGAGAAGAACGTGCGCAAGGGGCGGATCGTCGCCGGCGGCTCGACGATCAGCCAGCAGCTCGCCAAGAACCTGTTCCTGTCGGGCGAGCGCACCTGGTGGCGCAAGCTGCAGGAGGCGGCCATTACCGTTGTGCTCGAATCGGTCATGAGCAAGCGCCGGATTCTCGAGATCTACCTGAACGTGATCGAATGGGGCAACGGTGTTTTCGGCGCCGAGGCTGCGGCGCGTTACCACTACGGCAGGAGCGCCGCCGAGCTTGCGCCCGAACAGGCCGCGCTGCTCGCGGCGATGGTGCCGAGTCCGCGGCGCTATCGGCCCGGGCGCGAAACTGCGTACCTTGCGCGGCGCACTGAGATCATCCTGTCGCGGATGAGTGCGGCACCGGTGCCGCAATGACGGCCATTCTGACGTGCTGCGCGCATGGGTAGCGAGCCAGGCGCTTCGCTCAGCGCAGCGACGCGTTGAGCTTTTCCAGAGCCACTGCGCCGGGGCACAACTCGCGCGCCGACAGCTTCGTGAGCGGTGTTTCAACGGTATTCAAGTGCTCGTGCAGATCGGTCGAATGGGGATCGACGTAAAGCAGCCCCGTCACTACTTCGCCCGCCGCGGCGCGCTGCAGGAGGTAGTGCATCACCTGGATGCGCTCGGTCGCGTCGTAATCCGGGGCGAGCTTGCGCAGCCGCAGGACCGAACCATCGTGCTGGGTCACCGTGGTGACCGTGCCGGGCGCGTATTCCGCAGTAATTTCCTCGCGGCTGGAAATGAAGTCGAGGCGGTTGACGGCGTCGTTGTGCTCGCGCACGTAGTCGTAGCTCTTGGTCGAGCCCGCATGATTGTTGAACGCGACGCAAGGGCTGACGACATCGATGAATGCAGCCCCCTTGTGCTCGATCGCCGCCTTGATGAGCGGCACCAGTTGCTGCTTGTCGCCTGAAAAGCTGCGGGCGACGAACGTCGCGCCGAGCTGCAGCGCCAGGCCCACCATGTCGATGGGCTCGTCGCTGTTGGCGATGCCGCGCTTGGATTTCGATCCCTTGTCCGCGGTGGCCGAGAACTGGCCCTTGGTGAGACCGTAAACGCCGTTATTCTCGACGATGTACACCATGTTCACGCCGCGCCGCATGCAATGCGCGAACTGGCCCAGTCCGATCGACGCGGAATCGCCGTCGCCAGAGACGCCCATGTAAAGCAGGTCGCGATTGGCGAGATTGGCACCGGTCAGCACCGACGGCATGCGCCCGTGGACGCTGTTGAAGCCGTGAGAGTTGCCGAGAAAATAGTCCGGCGTCTTGGAGCTGCAGCCGATGCCCGACAGCTTGGCGACTCTGTGCGGCTCGACATCCATTTCCCAGCATGCCTGGATGATCGCGGCCGAGATCGAGTCGTGTCCGCAGCCCGCGCACAGCGTCGAAATCTTGCCTTCGTAATCCCGGCGCGTGTAGCCCACCTTGTTCTGCGGGAGATCGGGATGGTGCAGTCTGGGCTTGGCTAGGTATGTCATGGCTCAACCTATATGTAACGGATCGCCGCTGGCGCGGAGAATGTGGCATTGCACAGACGCTTCGCGTCGCTCATGACACCACTCGCTTGAGCGGCACCACAGTACGCGCAGCCGCGTGCTGCGAGATCTGATCGACGATGAAGCGCGCTGTGATCGGCGTGCCGTCATAGTGCAACACAGACAGCAGGCGGGTGGGGTTTACCTTCCCTTCAGTGACGAGCAGCGTCTTGAGCTGGGCATCGCGGTTTTGCTCGACCACGAACACCCAGGGGTGGGATGCGACGAAATCGTTGATCTCGTCCTGGAACGGGAATGCGCGCACGCGCAGCGCATTGACGTGTATGCCGCGTTGCGCCAAGACGTCCATTGCCTCCTGCATGGCGGGGCTCGTCGAGCCGTAGAAGATGGCGCCGAAGCGCGCCGGCTTCTCCGCAGGATACAGCAGCGGCCTGGGAACAATCGTTTTCGCTGTCTCGAACTTGCGCAGCAGGCGCTGCACGTTGTCGACATAATCGGCCCCCTGCTCGCTGTAGCGAGCGTAGCGATCCTTGGTCGTCCCGCGCGTGAAGTAGGCGCCGCGCGACGGGTGAGTGCCGGGATAGGTACGAAATGCCACGCCATCGCCATCGACGTCGAGGTAGCGGCCGAAATCCTTGCCGGCTTCGAGCTCCGCTTCGGTCATGACCTTGCCGCGATCGTAGGTGTTGGCGTCATCCCATTGCAGTGGGTCGCACAGCCGCGTATTCATCCCGATGTCGAGATCGGTCATGACGAAGATTGGCGTTTGCAGCCGGTCGGCCAGATCGAACGCCTGGGCAGTGAACTCGAAGCACTCGGTCGGATCTTCGGGGAACAACAATACGTGCTTGGTGTCGCCGTGCGAAGCATACGCGCACGACAGGACATCGGACTGCTGGGTGCGGGTGGGCATTCCAGTCGAGGGACCGCCGCGCTGCACGTCGATCAGCACGGCGGGGATCTCGGCGAAATACGCAAGCCCGATAAATTCGGACATCAGCGAGATGCCGGGACCCGAAGTGCACGTGAACGCGCGCGCGCCATTCCAGCCGGCGCCGATCACTATGCCGATCGATGCCAGCTCGTCCTCGGCTTGCACGATGGCAAACTTGTTTTTGCCGGTCGCCGGATCGACACGGTACTTCTGGCAGTGCTTGATGAAAGCCTCGGCCAGCGATGACGAAGGCGTAATCGGATACCACGCACAAACCGTAGCGCCGCCGTATACGGCGCCGAGCGCCGCGGCGCTGTTGCCGTCGATGAAGATTTTGTGGCCGACGTTACTGGCGCGGCTCACGCGCAGGCCGATGCGCCCTGCCAGGTGGGACTGCGCATAGTCTCGTCCCAGCCGCAGCGCCTTGATGTTCGACTGCAGCAATGCTTCCTTGCCCTTGTACTGCTCGGAAAAAAGCCTTTCGATCTCGGTCGGGTCGATATCGAGCAGCGTCGACAGCGCGCCGACATAGATGATGTTCTTGAACAGCTGGCGCTGCCGCGGATCGCTGTAGGCCGCATTGCAGATCTCGGTGAGCGGAATGCCCACGACGTTCACGTCGCTGCGAAACTTCGACTGCGGGAAAGGCTTGGTGTTGTCGTAGAACACATAGCCGCCCGCCTCGATTTCCTTCAGGTCCGCGTCCCAGGTCTGGGGATTCATCGCTACCATCAGGTCTACGCCCCCGCGACGGCCTTGATAGCCGTTTACGGTGACGCGCACCTCGTACCACGTCGGCAGGCCCTGAATGTTCGACGGAAAAATGTTGCGGGGAGCAACGGGAACGCCCATGCGCAGGATGGCACGCGCGAAAAGCTCGTTCGCCGATGCCGAGCCTGAGCCATTCACGTTAGCGAACTTGACGACGAAATCGTTGACAGCCTCGATGCGCTTCATTGTTGGCCTTTGGCCGGTGCTCGAGCGGCAGCAAAAAATGTAGATAGTGTGCCTGCAGCTGTGCAGGGCGGTTGCGAACCCACGTTCACGCGGCCTTGCGCTGAGGAGTACGGCATCCCGGTCCCGCAAGGGTCATTTTCAACAGGAACTTCTGCATGTCCCAGGCGCCGGTCGGGCAGCGTTCGGCGCACAAGCCGCAATGCAGGCACACATCTTCATCCTTCGCCATGATGCGCCCCGTCTTGACGGCTTCCGACACGTAAATGTCTTGCATCAGATCGTCGGCAGGAGCGGTGAGACGGGTGCGCAGATCCTGCTCGTCGCCGTTGGCGGTGAAGGTGATGCAGTCCATCGGACAGATATCGACGCACGCGTCGCATTCAATGCACAGGCGCGGTGCGAATACGGTCTGCGCATCGCAATTCAGGCAGCGCTGCGCCTCGGCAAACGCAAGCTTCGGATCGAAGCCTAGTTCGACTTCGACTTTGATGTTCTTGAGCGCGATCGTCTGGTCCTTGAGAGGGACCTTGAAACGCTCATCGGGGGAAATATGATTGTCATAGCTCCACTCGTGAATGCCCATTTTCTGCGACATCAGGTTGACCATAGGCGCGGGTCGCTGGGTGAGGTCTTCGCCCTGGCACAGCTTGTCGATCGAGATCGCCGCTTCGTGGCCGTGGGCGACCGCCCAGATGATGTTTTTGGGGCCAAACGCCGAGTCGCCGCCGAAAAACACACTGGTAAGGGTCGACTGCATCGTCACCTTGTCCACGACCGGCATGCCCCACTGGTCGAACTCCAGCCCGAGATCGCGCTCGATCCACGGAAATGCATTTTCCTGTCCAACGGCAACCAGCACGTCGTCGCACTCGTAATGGACGTCCGCCTCGCCCGTCGGCACGAGGTTGCGGCGGCCCTTCGCGTCATATTGCGCTTGCACTTTCTCGAACATGACACCCGTCAGCCTGCCGCTTTCGTGCGTGAAAGCCTTGGGCACCAGATAATTCAGAATCGGAATGCCTTCGTGCTGCGCGTCTTCCTTCTCCCAGGGACTCGCTTTCATTTCCTCGAAGCCCGAGCGGACGATCACCTTCACGTCGTCGCCCCCCAGCCGCTTCGATGACCGGCAGCAATCCATCGCCGTATTGCCCCCGCCCAGGACGATGACGCGCCTGCCTATCCTGTCGATGTGGCCGAAGGACACGCTCGACAGCCAGTCGATGCCGATGTGGATGTTTCTTGCCGCTTCCCTGCGGCCGGGAATGTCGAGATCGCGCCCGCGCGGAGCACCTGTGCCTATGAAAACTGCGTCGAATCTTTCGGCCAGCACCTCACGCAGGCTGTCGATCTGCCGGCCACCGCGAAAGTCGATTCCAATGTTCAGGATGTAGTCGACTTCTTCATCGATGACCGATTCCGGGAGCCGAAACTTCGGAATCTGCGTGCGTATCATGCCGCCGGCGCGCTGGTCTGCGTCGAAGATCGTAATCTGATAGCCGAGCGGTGCAAGGTCGCGCGCGACCGTGAGCGACGCGGGACCGGCACCAATCAATGCGATGCGCTTGCCATTGCGCACGGTCGGCGCTGTGGGCAGACGGCCGCGGATATCGTCCTTGTAATCGGCAGCAACGCGTTTTAGCCGGCAGATGGCCACCGGCTCGGGTTTTTCACCGTTGTTTTCCTCGACGCGGCCACGGCGGCATGCAGGCTCGCACGGGCGATCGCAGGTACGGCCAAGGATTCCCGGGAATACGTTGGATTCCCAGTTGACCATATAGGCGTCGCTGTACCTGCCGGCTGCGATCAATCGGATGTATTCGGGAACCGGGGTGTGGGCGGGACACGCCCATTGGCAATCTACGACTTTGTGAAAGTAATCTGGATTCGCAATGTCAGTGGGTTTCAACTCTTCTCCTCGCAACGCTCCGGTTCGTGTCGCCGGTCAGGTACAACGCACGAGCGGTAGAAGTGGCAGTTAGATTCTTATTGCAATCATCTTACGCGTCTCCGCACGGACTGAAAAGTTTGCAATTTCAAGTCCCTAGCCCAGTGCATTGGCTGATCGCCTAAGCTCATGGCAACGTCTTGCGGTTCAGCGCACTCCCCGCCGCCACCAAATGTGTAAACCGTTAATTTGAAAATGAAAACTTCGGCAGCCCCGATTTCAACTTGGGCGACCCTGCTAAAATGTGCGCGTGCGAGCTGGGCGAGGAAAACGGGGGATGTACGCAGCCGATGCCTCAGGGCCAATGGGCGGCCGGCGCGCAGAGTCGAGCGAGCAGGAGGAGTACTTTCGCGCGACCTTCGAACAGGCACCCGTCGGTATGGCGCACACGACGACCGCAGGCCGCTTCATCCATGTCAACGCCAAGCTTTGCGAAATGCTGGGCTATGACACTGCGGAACTGCTCGAGTTGACCACTCGCGATCTCACCCATCCGGACGACCGCGACCGGCAGGACGCCTTGCGCCGCGAGCTGCTGTCCGGTCAGTGCGCTTCTTTCGCGGTCGAAAAGCGCTATTTCCGTAAGGATGGTGCGCTGATCTGGGTGAATCGGATGGTGACCGCTCGCGCACCGCCCCGTGAGTGCAGAGCCCTATCTGATCCAGGTCATTGAGGACATCTCGCACCGCAAACAGACGGAGGCGCAACTGGATCACATGACGCGCGCCCGCCGCGTGATGGCCGAATGCAATCACATCCTCATTCACGCGGTCGACGAGAGCGAAATGCTGGGTAACATGTGTCGCATCGTAGTCGCATCGGGCGGGTACAAAATGGCATGGGTGGGGCTGGCAACCGGCGACGTCATGCGCCCCGTCCGCCCTGCTGCTCATGCCGGCTACGGGGACGATGCGCCGATGAGCGCACCGGTGGGGTGGAGCGCCGACGGCCGCTACCAGGGATTCATGCTCGACGTGGTGGCGACGGGCGAGCCACATATCGCGCGCGACATCCTGAACGATCCCAAATACGCGCAGCGCCGGGCGCGCGCCATCCAGCACGGCTTCCGGTCTTCGATCGCGCTGCCGCTCACCAGCGACGACGAGATCCTCGGCGCCCTCGCGATTTACGCGCAAGAGGCCGACGCCTTCGATCCAGAGGAAATCGCACTCCTGAGCGCGCTGGCCGGCGATATAGCTTATGGCATCAGCAACCTGCGCTCGCGCATTGCGCGACAGCAGGCAGAGCAGGCGGCGCGCGAGAACGAGCGCCGTTTCGAATTGACGTTCAATAACGCGCCGGTAGGGATTCTTCACACCTCGCTCGAGCGCCGCATCCTGCTCGCCAACCAGAAATTCCTCGACATCATCGGTTATACCCTGGAGGAACTGCAGCAGATGCCGGCTGCTGGCCTCAGTCACCCGGAGGACGTCGCGAGCGATGCTCATCTCGAAGAGCAACTGCTGAAGGGCACGATCGATACCTTCGCGTCGGAAAAGCGCTATATCAGCAAGCACGGCAGAGTGATCTGGACCAGACGCACTACATCGGTGGCGAGGGACACGGCCGGCGCGCCACAGTACTACATACGTGTTATCGACGATGTGACTGAAACCAAGCTTAACGAAGAACGATACCGGGCGATATTCGAGAACGCGGCGGTCGGCATTACGCGCGTTGATCTCGACGGTGTGCTCGTCGATGTCAACCAGAAGTTTTGTGACATGCTGGGCTATGTCCGCGACGAACTGATCGGCAAATCCGTCAAGGATGTAACCCATGCCGACGACTATGGCCAGGGCGCGCAGTTTCGCGGCCGGGTGACCCAGGGCGAGATGAAATCGGCGATCGGCGAGAAGCGCTTCGTGCGCAGCGACGGTACGATCATATGGGCGCGGCGAACCATGTCCGTGGCGCGCGACGACGCAGGCAACCCGCGATACGTAATCAGCGTCGTGGAGGACATTTCCGAGCGCAAGCGCGCTGAAGAGCAGCTAACGCATCTTGCGCATTACGATGTGCTGACCAACCTGCCGAACCGGGTGCTGTTCTATGATCGCCTTCGCCACGCGCTGGCGCAGGCGCGTCGCCATCAATACACCGTTGGCGTTATGTTCATCGATGTCGATCGCTTCAAGAACATCAACGACACGCTTGGGCACGCAGTTGGCGATATTCTGCTCCAGCAGGTATCGCAGCGCCTGAGCGGTGCGATACGGACAGCCGATACCGTCGGGCGCTTGGGCGGTGACGAGTTCGCAATCGTTCTTTCCAGCATTGCCGCCGCCGACCACGCGCAGGCGGTGGCCGATAAGATCATCGCGCAGTTCAGCGAGCCATTCCGACTGGGGAAGGCCGAAGTTTACGTCACCGCCAGCGTCGGCATAACTCTCTATCCGCATGACGCCACGGACCAGGACGCACTCATCAGGAATGCCGATATCGCGATGTACCGTGCCAAGGAGGAAGGGCGCAACACTTACGCCTTCTATTCGCTCGGCATGCAGAGCGTCACTGCGCAGCGCCTCGACATGGAGGTTTTGTTGCGTCGGGCCCTGGAGCGCATGGAGTTCGTTTTGCATTACCAGCCGAAGATTGCGGTCAAAACGGGCCGCATCATCGGTGCAGAGGCGCTGATACGCTGGAATTCAGCCGAGCTGGGCATGGTTCCGCCCATGCGATTCATCCCGCTCGCGGAGGAAACAGGGTTGATCGCTCCGATCGGCGAGTGGGTGCTCAGGACCGCGTGCGCCCAGGGCCGGGCATGGGCGAGCGAGGGTCGCCCCGCCTTGCTGATGTCGGTCAATCTGTCAGCGCGCCAGTTTCAGCAGAAAAATCTGATGGAGACCATTGCTGCGATACTCGAAGAGACCCGCTTTGAACCACGTCATCTCGAGCTGGAAATTACGGAAAGCATGATCATGCAGCACGCGGGGAGAGCGAGCGCTGTTTTGCAGCGCCTTAAAGAAACCGGTGTGCAGCTGACGATCGATGATTTCGGAACGGGTTACTCGAGCCTGGCGTATCTAAAGCGCTTTCCGGTGCAAAGGGTCAAGATCGATCAGTCTTTCGTGCGTGACATAACCACCGACAGCGATGATGCCGCGATCGTGAAAGCGGTGATCGCGATGGCCCGCAGCCTCAAGCTGAAAACGGTCGCTGAAGGCGTGGAAACCAAGGAGCAGCTCGCTTTCCTGGCACGGCTGCGCTGCGACGAGTATCAGGGCTACTATTTCAGCAGGCCGGTGCCGGCGGAGGACTTCGTTCGTCTGCCGCAGTTCGAACCGAAACGGTGAACGTGCTTACGTCAGCCGCCTGCGAGATGTTGCTGACGCGGCCATTAATTCGGCGCGGGGGACTGCGACCGGAGGTGCGCGGCGTCGTAGGTTGGGCCTCTATGGCGACGATTGCTTCGCCAAGCTCGCATCCAATAGTCCGCATTGATCCGCTTTGATAACCCCGGGGCCTCGCGTGGAGGATCATGACCTTCAGGCGCTACTTTGCCACACGTCCCACGCCATCGTGTCCTTCTGCCGGCACAGGATTTGCTGTCTGCTTGATGTCTGCGCCATTTCGCGCGGCAATAGCAGTATTCGGCGCCGGCATTTCGACGTTGTGTCGATGGCCCGGCGAGTGCAGTGCGGTGTTATTTGGCGTCGGGTTTCAGTTGAGAATAGAAGATCTCCAGCGCGGCATCAAAGTGGCGTTCGAAGTGCCCGAATCGCACCTCGCAGGTGCAATCGCGTATCTGATGGGCGTGGCCGGGGTGCGCGATGATTTCCCTACCGCGATCGTCGAGAAATTGCAGACGTTGGTCACCCCCAAGGGATGGTCGCTTTGCGTCGACCTGCTGAAGATAAGGCTGACCATGCGCGCGCAAAAGCTCGGCGACGCGCATCGGCATAAGCGGCTACTCAGATTCAGGGGCTGAGCGGAGTGTTGACGCTGGATCTGGTTGGCTATTCCGATACCGAGTTGGAGCAGGCGATTGCCGAGCATTGCGCACAGCTTGGCGCTGTTGCCGAGGTGACGATTTATCGTTCTTCAGCTCCGCGCGCCAAACCTATTGCCCTGGTAAAAATGTCGGGTGAGGAAGCCGTCGACCAGCTGGCAGCAACGCTGGGGGATGCGACTCTGGGCAATGCCGTCCTCATACAGTTGCAGCAGGAGGCGCGCGTGCCCGCTTTTCTAAGGCGGTTCTGAGCGGGTAAAAGGCGAACTACAGTTGCAGCGCGGGTGGCCTGCGTGATGGGTAAAGGTCAGATTTTCGCCACGCGGCCATCCCCGGAAGGAGGACCGCCCAGACCAGCTCCGACGACTCGATATGCGGCTTATTTTCGGGGCATATAGAGATCGGTGATCGATCCCTCCGCGATTTCGGCAGCGAAGAACATGGTTTCGGATAGCGTGGGATGCGGATGGATAGTCAGTCCGATGTCGGTCGCATCCGCCCCCATCTCGAGCGCCAGGACCGCCTCGGCTATCAATTCCCCGGCATTCACGCCCACCATGGCGGCACCGATGATGCGGCGCGTGGTTTTGTCGAAGAGGAGCTTGGTCATGCCTTCATCGCGGCCGGTGGCCAGCGCCCGCCCGCTTGCTGCCCAAGGAAAGACCGCCTTTTCGAACTCCACGCCCTGCGACTTGGCCTGCGTTTCGGTGAGACCCATCCATGCCACTTCCGGATCGGTGTAGGCAACCGACGGAATCGTGCGCGCGTCGAATGCCACCTTGTGTCCGGCGATCACCTCTGCCGCGAGTTTTCCCTCGTGGGTCGCCTTGTGCGCGAGCATGGGCTCGCCGACGATGTCGCCTATGCCGAAAATGTGCGGCACGTTGGTGCGCATTTGCGTATCGACCGGGATATACCCGCGCTCGTTGACTGCGACACCCGCCGCCTCCGCATTGATCTCGCGCCCGTTTGGCCGGCGGCCGACCGCCATCAGCACGTAATCGAAGGTGTCGGTAGACGCGCCCTCGCCCTCGAATGTGACGGCGAGTCCGTCCTTGACGGCTTCGATCTTCGAGACTTTGGTCTTGAGCATGATTTTTTCATAGCGCTTTGCTATCCGCTTCTCGAGTGGTTTGACGACGTCGCGATCGGCACCCGGCATCAGGCCATCCAGCAGTTCGACCACCGTGATTTTGCTGCCCAGGGCGTCGAATACGGTGGCCATCTCGAGGCCGATGATCCCGCCGCCGATCACCAGCAGCCGCTTGGGAATCTCGCGCAGCTCGAGCGCACCGGTAGAATCGATGAGCCGCGGATGGTCGTACGGGAAGCCGGGAATGCGCGCGACGCTCGAGCCAGCGGCGATGATGCACTGATCGAAAGACACCGTCTTGGCGCCCTCCCTGGTTGCCACGCGCAAAGTATGCGCGGTCGCGAACTCGCCCTTGCCCTCGATGACATCGACCTTGCGCTGCCTGGCGAGCCCTGACAGGCCCTTGGTGAGTTTGCCGATGACACTGTCCTTCCAGGCGCGCAGCTTGTCGATTTCGATCTTCGGTTTCGAGAACGTGATGCCGTGGTGCGAGATCTCGTCGGCTTCGGTGATCACTTTGGCGACGTGCAGCAGCGCCTTCGAGGGAATGCAGCCGACGTTGAGGCACACGCCGCCGAGCGTCGGATAGCGCTCTATCAGCACCGTTTTCTTGCCGAGATCGGCGGCCCGGAAAGCGGCGGTATAGCCGCCGGGCCCGGCGCCCAATACGACGACCTCGGCATGGATGTCGCCCTTTGGGCCGGTGTATGGAGACGCGCTCGCGGGCTGTGCTGCAATGCCAGGGACGGCAGCAGGCTGCGCGCCCGGTTTTGCACCCTTTGCGGGTACGTCGGGGGCGGAGGCCGGTGCTTTTGCGGCGGGCTCCGCCGGCTTCGCCTCCGCAGCATCGAGGGTGAGTATCAGCGTTCCCTGCGAAACCTTGTCCCCGACCCGGACTTTGATGTCTTTCACCGTTCCGGCCTGCGGCGCGGGCACCTCCATCGTCGCTTTGTCCGACTCGAGCGAAATCAAAGGGTCTTCGGGCCTGACCGTATCGCCGGGCTTCACCAGGACTTCGATGATCGGAATGTCTTTGAAGTCGCCGATATCGGGAACTGTGATTTCTATGATATTGCTCATATGGTCCAGCGTAGAGAGGGTAAAAATTTAAACGGCGGGGCACTGTTCGGCGCAACGCAGCACCACGCGGTGCCCGCGATGGCCGCGCCTCAACTTCGGATTTCGCCGCTCCCGAACACCACCCACTTGAGCGATGTCAGCCCTTCCAATCCCACAGGGCCGCGCGCGTGCAGCTTGTCGGTGGAAATACCGATTTCGGCACCGAGGCCGTACTCGTAACCGTCGGCGAACCGCGTGGATGCATTGACCATCACTGAACTCGAGTCGACCTCGCGCACAAAACGCTGTGCGTGCGCCTGATTCTCGGTGACGATCGCATCGGTGTGCTGCGAACCATACATGGCGATGTGCGCGATCGCCGCATCGAGCCCGTCAACGACGCGCACCGAGAGGATGGCGGCGAGGTATTCGGTGTACCAGTCTTCTTCCGTGGCAGGCTTCATATCCGGCACCAGCGCGCGCGCCGCCTCGTCGCCGCGCAGCTCGATTCCCTTGGCCGCGTAAATTCTGCCGAGTGCGGGCAGGACCCGCGCCGCGATGCCGCGCGCCACGAGCAGCGTCTCCATGGTATTGCACGTTCCCAGGCGCTGCGTCTTGGCGTTGTCGGCGATGCGGATGGCTTTGTCAAGGTCGGCTTCGTCGTCGATGTAGACGTGACAGATGCCGTCCAGATGCTTGATCATCGGTATGCGTGATTCGCGCATGACGCGCTCGATCAGGCTTTTGCCGCCGCGCGGGACAACGATGTCGACGTATTCGTTCATCCTCAGCAGCTCGCCCACCGCCGCACGGTCGGTGGTCTCGATGACCTGCACCGCGGTTGCGGGCAGACCCGCGGACGCCAGACCCTGGCGCACGCATTCCGCGATCGCCTGGTTGGAGTGGATGGCTTCCGAACCGCCACGCAGAATCGTGGCATTGCCCGACTTGAGGCAGAGCCCGGCAGCATCGGCCGTCACGTTGGGGCGCGACTCGTAAATGATCGCAATGACGCCCAAAGGCACGCGCATGCGCCCCACCCGGATCCCGGAAGGCTGCTGCCTGAGCTCGCTCACAGCACCGATCGGATCCGGCAGCGACGCCACCTGACGCAGCCCGTCAGCCATAGCGACGATCGACTGCGCCGTCATCGTGAGGCGGTCGATGAGCGGCGCTTCGAGGTTTTTCGCGCGGGCGGCAGCGAGATCCTGCGCATTTGCCCCGAGCAGCCGCTCGGTGTCACGTTCGATCGCCTCCGCAGTGCGAGCGAGCACTGCGTTCCGGGTGGCGTTATCGGCTTTGGCAACGAGCCGTGCAGCGGCCCGCGCCTGCCTGCCTACGCCCGTCATGTAGCTCTGGATGTCCATGGGTGAATCAGGATCGGGGAACCAGGATTGGAGATTGAGCAAAAAATCCAGGGGCAACCTTTAATCCTCGATCCTCACTCCGTGCGGCCAATGATACCTCGATTCAAATGCCTAATGGCGGGCCAACCGCAATCCCAGCTGCAACAATTCGTCCCAAACGTCGCCCCGGAGCAGCCCTTTGATCATGCGGTCGATCCGCGCCGCATCGACGAGCGCGGCCTCGAGCTGCGGCAGGGCCAGACGTCGCACGTGGCGCTGCAGCAGGCCCTGCCGGGCGACGCCCCAGATGCGCGCGTCGCGCAGCGCTTGCGGCATTGCGAGCCCGGCATCGAGCGCCGACAAGAGCCTGCCAGCGGCGCGAATTTCTTCAGTGACCGCCCACAGCGCGAGCGGTGGCGCAACGCCTTCGCCCCGCAGACCCTCCAGCACGCGGGCGAGTTGCGCTGCATCTCCGGCGAGGACGACTGCGCCGAGATCGAATACGTCGTAGCGCGCAACGTCGAGGACCGCGTCCCGCACCTGCTTTGCGGACAGTTTCCCCGGGCGGAACAGGAGCGCGAGCTTTTGAACTTCCTGATACGCGGCGAGCAGATTGCCTTCGACGCGCTCGGCGATGAACTTCAGCGTCTCTTCATCAGCTTGCTGGTCATGGGTGCGCAACCGGCCTGCGAGCCAGCCTGGCAGTTCGTCCCGGGAGACCCGTTTCGCTTCGACCGTGACGCCCGCGGCATCCAGGGCGCCGAACCATCCGGCCTTTTGGGATTTCCAGTCCACGTCCGGCAGTGAGATCAGGGTTATGGTATCGGCCGGCAACGCCTCGCAAAAACGCTGCAATGCCTGCCCGCCCTCGTTGCCGGGCTTGCCGTTGGGAATGCGCAGCTCGAGCACGCGTTGCGACGCGAACAGCGACTGGGACCCCGCCTCGACCCGGAGCTGCGACCAATCGAAGTGCTGCTCGGCGGTCAGAACCGTGCGTTCGCTGTAGCCTTCCGCGCGCGCGCGCGCGCGTATGCAGTCGGCTGCCTCGAGCGCAAGCAGGGGTTCGCCGCCGAAAACGCTGTACAGGGGCGCGAGCCCGCGCCGCATCTGCTGGGGTAGCTGTTCAGTCGAGATGCGCACGCCGCCGTTGCCGGAATGGACGCGCCGCCGGGGCGAGGCGATCGCGTGGAAACCAGTGCGGAATCAAAGCGGCCCCGCCGCTTCTACCAGGGAAGCACGGCGATCAGGAATCCAGCCGTGCCGTCTGGAGGCGCCGCACCAGCTGCTGCACGGCGTCGTTTTGCATGTCGCGGTACAGCAGTCCCTCCTCCTGTTCCTTGGCGATGACATCGGTGTCGTTATACGTAAGGTCCCGCTTGAGCAGGATCTCGGTGGGCGGAACGTGCTCTTTGTTGTTCTGATCGAAAAGCCGGTAAGCGACACGGTAGCGCAGCTGCAATTCGCGCACCCGGCCGCCGCTCGACAGCGACAAAATCGAGCGCTCGCGCAGCTCCGACAGAATCTGCAGCGTGACGACGGCGTCCTTCGGGTCGGTGGTAACGCGCGTGCGGCTGCCTGCGCGCACCGCGCGCGCGACCTGGCTGGCAAACTGCGACGATCCAGAGACGTGGAGCGACTCGAATGGCAACGTCGCCTGTCCGCGCAGCTGGAAGCCGCATGCCGCCAGGCCCATGGACAGCATGGCGACGGCGGTGAGGCGTGCGGCGTGAGGCGTGAGGCGGGAATACCACAAAGCCGTCTTCATGCTGTTTTTACTCCTTGCGTTTCACACGACCACGTTGACCAGGCGGCCCGGAACCACGACCACTTTCTTGATGGGCTGGCCGTTGACATGCTTTTGCACGTTGGCGTTGCGCATTGCCAGCTCCTCGATCTGCGCCCGGTCCGCGCTCCTGGCGACGCGCATGTTTCCGCGCAGCTTGCCATTGACCTGAAGCACGAGCTCGATCTCGTCCTGGGTAAGCGCATGGGTATCGGGCTGCGGCCATGGCGCACCGAGAATATCCGCGCCGTATCCCAGCTCGCGCCACAGATAATGAGTGATATGCGGCGTGATCGGCGACAGCAGACGCAAAAGAATCGACATCCCCTCGCTCAGCACCTCGTCGCGCGCGCGGCCTGCATTTGTGGGCGCATCGCTCAACGCGTTGAGGATCTTGATGGCTGCCGTGGCCACCGTGTTGAACTGCAATTTCGCGAAGTCGTAGTTCGCCTGTCGCACCTGGTTATGCACTTCGAAGCGCACGGCGGCCCACTCGGGCGGCAAGGGCATGGTAATGCCCGTGGTGTCGCCTCCAGCGGCCTCGAGCTCGTGCGCGAAGGCCCACAGTTTTTTGAGGAAGCGCGAGGCACCGATCACGCCTTCATCGGACCAGTTCAGGCTTTGTTCGGGCGGCGCCGTGTTGATGATGAAAAAGCGCGCCGTATCGGCGCCGTGTTCCTCGATCAGCGACTGCGGATCGACCCCGTTGTTCTTGGATTTGGACATGGTGCCGATACCGCCGAATTCCACCGCCAGTGCGTCCGCGCGCAATGTCGCGTGCTCGCGCCTGCCGCTCGCATCGCTGTCGATCACGACTTCCGCCGGATTGTAGTAGCTGATGCGGCCGCTTTCGGTCTTGCGGAAAAATATCTCGTTCAGAACCATGCCCTGCGTGAGCAGATTCGTAAACGGTTCGCTGAACGTGACGAGCCCGAACGCGCGCATCACCTTGGTCCAGAACCGCGAATAGAGCAGGTGCAGGATCGCGTGCTCGATCCCGCCGATATACTGGTCGACCGGCAGCCAGTAATTGACGCGCTCGTCCACCATCGCTTGGTCCTGATCGGCGCAGGCAAAGCGCATGTAGTACCACGACGAGTCGACGAACGTGTCCATCGTGTCGGTTTCCCGCCGCGCCGGGGCGCCGCACTTGGGGCAGCGGCAGTTAACGAAATCGGCGCGTTTGCCGAGCGGGTTGCCGGTGCCGTCAGGTACGCAGTCTTCGGGGAGCAACACCGGCAGTTGGTCGTCCGGCACGGGCACGTCGCCGCAGGCCGCGCAATACACCAGCGGAATCGGCGTGCCCCAGTAACGCTGACGGGATATGCCCCAGTCGCGCAGCCGCCACAAGATTTTCTTGTCGCCCAGGCCGCGCGCGTTGAGATCGGCGGCGACTGCGTCCACCGCGTCCGCGTACGCGAGCCCATCATAAGGCCCCGAGTTGACGCA
>JBKJZR010000125.1:0-9176 GCA_046715035.1 Burkholderiales bacterium
GCGCCAGCGCCTTGCGGGGTGCAGGTCAACTGCCGAGCCGAAGCGGGTTTTCTTCACCGACGCACTCCCTGACGATTGCGATGGAACCGCAGGCTAGGCTGCAATAGTTACAAAGCTATGACAACGGGTCGCGTCCCGAGCGCGCGGATCGCGGCGTCAGACGTGGATGCCAGTGTAGTGCTTCACCCTATACGGCACATAAACAGCGGCCCAGCCGGGGCAACTCCTCCCCTTTCAAGGGGGAGAGCAAGCGCAGCGGCGAGGGGGCAACTGGGAGGGGGATGGGGTAACGACACGCAGATGCCAACCCATCCCCAGCCCTCAGAGGGAGTGTCGCGTTTGTTGCGAAGCACTACACTAGAGTCTGCGCTGTTCGGAGGGCGGTCTCCACCAGATGGCAGATGTTTTACATCACATTGTCATAGTCGGCGGCGGGGCGGGCGGGCTCGAGCTCGCGACGCGGCTTGGCGATACGCTCGGGCGCCGCGGCGAGGCGCTCGTCACGCTCGTCGACCGCATGCGCACGCACCTGTGGAAGCCGCTGCTCCATGAAGTCGCCGCGGGCAGCATGGACCCCGATCAGCACCAGCTCGATTTCCTTGCGCAGGCGCGCTGGCATCACTTCCGTTTCCAGCTCGGCGAGATGGATGGACTCGACCGCGGCCGGCAGCTGGTCGCAGTGGCGCCGTGGCATGACGAGGCGGGCACTGAAGTCATTCCGCGCCGGGAGATCCGCTACGACACGCTGGTGATCGCGGTCGGCAGCCACACCAACGATTTCGGCACCCCCGGTGCGCGCGACTACGCGCTTTCCCTGGACACCCCGCGCGATGCCGATCGCTTTCACCAGCGCCTGCTCAATGCGTGCCTGCGCGCCAACGCGCAAAGCGAGCCGCTGCGGCCCGAGCAGCTGCACGTGGCGATCATCGGCGCCGGCGCGACCGGGGTGGAGCTTGCCGCCGAACTTCATAAGACGACGCGGGAATTGCTTGCTTACGGACTCGATCGCATCAACCCCGAACGCGACGTCAAGTTCAGCGTCATCGAGGCCGCGCCGCGCATTCTGCCCGCACTGCCTGAGCGTCTGTCAGAGGCAACTGCCGAGCTGCTGCGTGGGCTTCAGGTCCAGGTGCTGACGGGCGAGCGCGTGACTCAAGTAAGCGCGACGGGCGCGAACACCGCGAGCGGCAAATTCGTTCCCGCCGAGCTGGTCGTGTGGGCAGCCGGGATCAAGGCAGCGGATTTCCTCACCGGTATCGCCGGGCTCGAGACCAACCGGCTCAACCAGTTGATGGTCCGGCAGACGCTCGAGACGACACGCGACCCGAACATCTACGCGTTCGGCGATTGTGCCGAATGCCCCTGGCCGGGGCGGCCGCGGCCGGTTCCGCCCACAGCGCAGGCCGCGCACCAGCAGGCGTCGCATCTCAGCCACACGCTGCAACGGCGGCTGCGCGGCCAGCCGCCGCGCCCATGGACCTACCGCGATTTCGGCTCGCTGGTCTCACTCGGCGAGTACAGCACCGTCGGCACGCTGATGGGCAAGCTCATCGGCGGCGCGATTTTCGTGCAGGGCCATTTCGCGCGGCTGATGTACGTGTCCTTGTACAAGATGCATCTCTACGCATTGCACGGCTTCGCGCGCGTGTTTTTCGAAACGCTCGCGCGGCTCATCACCCGGCGCACCGAGCCACGAGTCAAGCTGCACTGAGAAATGTCATTTTGCGCGCGAGCGTTCGTTCGCCTCCGCGAGTTCGGCAACGGGCGTAAGCGGAGTCGTGAGCCCGGCCCCATGCTATGATTTTCCGCAAGTCACCCGGAGAGCACTTGATGGCAACGGTCGAGGTCACCAAAGACAATATCGAAGAGATCATCGCTGGCAACGACATGGTAATACTCGATTTCTGGGCTGCCTGGTGCGGACCCTGCAAGGCGTTCGCGCCGACCTTCGAAGCGGCCTCCGGGAATTACCCGGACGTGGTCTTCGGCAAGGTCAACACCGAAGAGCAGCAGGAGCTGGCCGGTTATTTCCAGATCCGCTCGATACCCAACGTCGTGCTGTTTCGCGAGAAGGTGATGCTGTTTGCGCAGCCGGGCGCGATGCCGATGGCGGGCATCGACAGCGTGATCGAGCAGGCGCGCGCTGTGGACATGACCAAGGTGCATGCGGAAATTGCTGCCGAAGCCTCGGAGCAGGCAGGCGCGGGCAGCGCGACGAGCGCGACGTAATGCGCCGACAATCGAGCCAGGACGCTTTTAGGAGGTTTACGGATGCGCGTGCGATCGATTGTGAGTGCAGCGGCGTTACGCCTCACGTCCGATATGTAACCCAGCGGGATAGCAAGTGCGGCCTTCGCTCGACCCTTCGTGCGGCAGGATCAGGTGCCGCTCGCGCGCAATCTCCCATGCCTCCCATTCGTTCGCGCCCGCGGCGTGCAGACGCTGCATCGCGCGCAGTGTTTGTTCCGCTGCCGCGCTCAGGGCCTGATGCAACTGACCCGCCTCCAGCAGGTATTGGTATTTTCCCGGGAGGTTGGCTTCCCAATGCTCGCGGCCGTTGGCCACCAGCGCGCTTTTCCTAAGTTCGGGCATTGTTCGTCGCTCCTTCGAGCCGCCACTGTTTGATGACCCTCATCGCCGACGGCATCGCCAGTCTTGCCAGCCACAGGGCCGGCAACACGACGAACGAGCCCGGGGCGAGCAATAGCAGTCCATACGCGCACCAGGTAGCACGGGCTCTGGGTGTTGCTGACAAAATCGAAGGTATCATCTGGCACTCTCTCGGGTCGTCGGACTTGATGCGGATGCATCAACGTTCGCGGGTATTGTCGCGAGCTCCGCAGACCCCTTCAATCCGACCAAAGTCGTAGGCGCCCTGCCACACTGAGCGACTTGACGGGCGACGGTGCCATGCCTAGCCATCTAACGCCGGCGCAGTGGGCTTCGCGAGGGTGCCTGAGGCTGCTACGGTTGTGGGCGGTCGCGTCGCGCGATGGCACATCCTACAGATCGTCGCCGCGTCTGCGTTTGAAGATGACCTCATAGGCTTTTTCCGCGACAGCGTCGTCCTTGAGGCAGGCGATGGCCTGCACGAAATCGCGCGGCGCCTGTTCGATCAACAGATCCGTCACCCAGACATGGACGAGAGTCTGACGTTTGTCGTTCGGCATCGACAGCAGGCGTTCGAGCGAGGCGCGAATTTTCTTATCGTTGCAGGCGGCCCGCAACAGATCGACGAAGCCCTGCACCTGCGCGACGGATTGCGGGAGGGTCTCAGGCTTTTTCATGAGGCACCAGAGGGTGATTGCTGATTTGCGGCGGCCGGGCGGGCGGTCGAGCAAGGCTCTGGTGACTCGCGCGCAGCCATGAGCGTGAGTCTAGCAAAGGCCAGCCCGGCGGAATGCGGACAAAGTCACCATCCACCGCGCTGCTGAGTTACTTCAAGCCCGATAACCGCCCCGGCGAGACGGCGTGCGTAAGAAACATTGGGGAGTGTAGCGTGATAAGGTGGAATACCGCGCAGATGCGATAAAGGAGGAACATGGAACCACGCAAGCGATACACGAAGCAGGACGTCCTCGACACCGCAAAGCGGTGCTCGAACTGGGGCCGCTGGGGGCCTGCGGACCAGTTCGGCGTGCTCAATTTCATCACGCCTCAAGATGTTATCGATGCCGCCAGGCTGGTACGCCGCGGCAAGGTGTTCGCGCTGGGTCTAGCGCTCGATGAAAAAGGGCCGCAGCGCGGACTGTTCGGCGGCCGCTGGAACCCGCTGCATCAGATGCTCGCGACCGGCACCGATGCGGTCGCGGGTGTTCAGGACGAAACGGTCGGGTTGCGCTATGCCGATGACGCGATTCATCTGCCGACCCAGTGCGCCACCCAATGGGACGCGCTTGCCCACGTTTTCCTGGGCGACCAGATGTGGAACGGCTACCCGGCGATACTGGTCGACTCGCGGGGCGCAAAGAAATGTGGCATCGAGCATTTCCGCGACAAGATGGTCGGCCGCGGCGTTTTGCTCGACGTCGCCCGCTACAAGGGCGTGGGCTGCCTCGCCGATGGTTATCCGATCACGATAGACGATCTCGATAAGACCGCGGCGAAGCAGAAGATCGAGGTGCGCCGCGGCGACTTTCTGATCGTACGCACCGGCCAGATGGAAGATCGGCTGCAGCAAGGCGATTGGGGCGGCTATGCCGGCGGCGACGCGCCAGGTCTCGCCTTCGAAACGTGCGAGTGGATCCACAAGAAAGAGATCGCCGCCATCTGCTCCGATACGTGGGGCATCGAGGTGCGGCCGAACGAGACGACTGATGACGTCAATCAGCCTTTCCACTGGGTGACCATACCTGCCATCGGCATCGTCCACGGCGAGATCATGTGCCTGAAGGAGCTCGCGGACGATTGCGCGACCGATGGGATCTACGAGTTCTTCTTCAGTGCACCGCCCCTTAACATCACCTATGGCACGGGCTCGCCGATCAACCCGCAGGCCATCAAGTAGTAACCCTGCGCGCTGTCCTTGCGAGGTCCTGCGCCGCCGGGACTTCGAGCCATCCATCTCGTGAAGTAGAATTCATTTCGAAAGGTGTGACGTGGCGATAACAACTCAAAAGATCATCATCACCTGCGCTGTCACTGGCTCGATCCACACGCCAACGATGACGCCGTACCTGCCGATTACGCCGCAGCAGATCGCCGACGAATCGATCGCTGCGGCAGAGGCCGGCGCCGCGATCATTCATCTCCATGCGCGCGATCCCAAGGACGGGCGGCCGACGCCCGATCCGAAGATATTCATGGAGTTCCTGCCGGCGATCAAACAGGCATGCGATGCCGTGATCAACATCACCACCGGCGGAGGCCACAACATGACGGTGCAGGAGCGGCTGGCGGCGCCGCTCGCATGCAAACCCGAGATGTGCTCGTTCAACATGGGCTCGATGAACTTCGGGCTCTTCCCCAACCTCGACAAGCGCAAGGAGTGGAAGTACGACTGGGAGCCTCAGTACCTCGAGGCGAGTCGCGACTTCATCTTCCGCAACACCTTCAAGGACATGGAGTACACGCTCAAGCATCTCGGCGAAGGCTGCGGCACGCGCTTCGAGTTCGAGTGCTACGACGTCGGCCACCTCTACAATCTCGCCCACCTCCTCGAGCGCAAGTTGGTGAAGCCACCGCTATTCGTGCAGACGATCTTCGGGATCCTCGGCGGCATCGGTCCCGACACGGAGAACCTGCTCCACATGCGCAGAATCGCGAATCAGCTTTTCGGCGCCGACTACGAATGGTCGGTGCTCGCCGCGGGCCGCCACCAGATGGCGCTCACGACGATGGCTGGCATCTGCGGCGGCAACGTGCGGGTTGGTTTGGAGGACAGTATTTTTCTGGCCAAGGGGCGGCTCGCCAAGAGCAATGCGGAGCAGGTGGCCAAGATCCGCCGTATCCTCGAAGATCTGTCGTTCGAGATCGCCACGCCTGACGAAGCCCGCCAGCGCCTTGCGCTCAAAGGTGCCGCAGCGGTGGCGTTTTAACCCGGGTTCGCGCAGGGAAAAGCCCGGTGGGGACGCCTTGACAAGACGATCCGTTCGGAACGATTCTAGCGACCGTCACGCAAGTAAGTTTTGGTCAACCACGGCCGTTCGCGCCGAGCGTATGCGAACTCGAAACGCAACGGCCCGTCGAGGAGCAGCGGATGCCTATCAGCAAGCTTAGCCATTATTCGATCCGGACTACGGATCTCGAAGCTTCGCGCAGGTTTTACACGGACGTCATGGGATTTTCCGTGGGGCCGCGGCCAGCCTTCAATTTTCCCGGTCTGTGGTTGTACAGCGGCGCCCACGATTCCTACGACAACGCCGTGGTGCACATTATCGGCGTCGATCCCAACGATCCCGAGGGCCTCAAGGAATATCTCGGGGACCGGGACGCAGCGTCGCTGGCGGGCGGCACAGGAACGTTCGACCACATCGCGTTTTCGGCGACCGGGCTGGGAGACATGTTGCGCGAGCTGAAACGCAAAAAGGTTCCTCTGCGCGAGCGCACAGTGCCCAGTCTGGGCCTGCACCAGGTATTCCTCGACGATCCCAGCGGAGTCGTCATAGAGCTCAACTACCCGGCGCACGAGACAGCCGGCGCCTGACACGGGTGCTGTCGGGCTTTGCATGAGTGCTCGCCGCAGGGCGCTGGTGATCGGCGGATCGTTGGGCGGGCTGTTCGCGGCGAACCTGCTCGCGCGCGCAGGGTGGGACGTCGAGGTGTTCGAGCGTGTAGGCGAGGCGCTCGCCGAGCGCGGCGCCGGCATCGTCACCCACGGCGAGTTGTTCGACGCGATCAGGCGCGCCGGCGCGACCATCGACGAGACCATCGGCTGCGAAACGCATTCGCGCGTCACGCTCGACCGGGAAGGCCGCATCATAGCGGCGCTTCCGCTGCGCCAGACATTGACGGCGTGGGGCCGGATCTACCGGCTGCTCAAGGACGCGTTTCCGGGCGGCCGTTATCACTTCAACCGGTTGCTCGAAAGCGTCGAGCAGAATGCCGCTTCAGTCACGGCGCATTTCGCGGACGGTACGTGCGCCACCGGAGATTTGCTGGTCGGCGCGGACGGTATCCGTTCGACCGTGCGCGCACAATTTCTGCCGCAGTCCAGACCGGCTTACGCGGGGTACATTGCGTGGCGCGGGCTCGTCGACGAAAGCATCATCGGCGGCGAAACGCGGCGCGTCCTCGCCGACCGGATGGGCTTCGGCCTGCCGCCGGGCGAGCAGATGCTGACTTATTTGGTCGCCGGGCGAAGCAACACGACGCAACCCGGGGAGCGCCGCTACAACTTCGTCTGGTACCGGCCCGCCGCCGAGCAGACGGAGCTGCCGGCGCTGCTTACGGACGCAGCGGGTCATCGTCACGAGCAGAACATTCCCCCCGACCGCATACGGAGCGACGTTATAGCGGACATGCACGCGGCGGCGCAGCGCCTGCTTGCGCCGCAGTTCGTCGAGATCGTGCATGCCACTGCGGAGCCTTTTTTCCAGCCGATCTACGATTTGGAGTCGGCGCGTCTTGCGTTCGGGCGCGTGGTCGTCCTCGGCGATGCGGCCTATGTCGCGCGGCCGCACGTGGGACTGGGTGTCACCAAGGCCGCTGGTGACGCTGCAGCGCTGGCGGATGCCGTCGTGCAGCACGGACAGGACCTGGATGCGGCGCTGAGCCAGTACGAGGCGAGCCGCGTGGACTTTGGCAAAACCATCGTCGCGCATGCGCGCATGCTCGGGGTCGGCATCGGAGCAGAGCTCGCCGCTGGTCCGCACAAAGAACTAATCGCGCATTTGCGCCGGCCCGAAGTCGTCATGCGCGAGGTAGCGGTGCCGGACTGGGCCGACCGCGCTTTTGCGCCCGACGGGCTTCGTGTAGCATAGGTTGGCGATAAAAATACATTGCTATTGCCGAAAATATCGTTCACTGAGGGAGGAGCGCCATGACGCAACGTGCACAGAGGCCTAAGGCAAATTCCACGCGGCGCAAGCTGATACTTGGCGCCGGCGGAGCGGCAGCGACCGCCGCAACCTCACCGTTCTGGATCAACATCGCACGCGCCCAGGCGGGGCCGGTCAAGGTCGGTTTTCCGGTTCCGCTCACCGGCCCGTTCGGCACCGAGGCGCAGGATCAGGTGCGCTGCGCCGAAATTGCGGTCAAGGAGTTCAACGAAACCGGGGGACTGAACGGCCGCATGGCGGAACTCCTGGTGCGCGACGACAAGCTGAATCCCGGCGAGGCCGCCACCCGCACGCTGGAGTTGATCGAGAAAGAGAGGGTCAGTTTCGTGGTGGGGGCGTTGTCGGCCGCGGTGCAGCTTTCGGTCAACAACGTGTGCAAGGAGCGCGGCATTATCTACAACTCGATCAGCCAGTCGGACGCGATCAACGAGGTCAAGGACTTCAGCAAGTACAGCTTCCACGAAGCGCTGAATCCGCACATGACCTCCGGGGCAGTCGCGCGCTATGCGATCCCGAAGTTCGGCAAGAAAGTGGTTTTTTTCACACCCGACTACGCATACGGCCACGAGATGCTGCGCGGTTTCCAGCGCGCCGGCAAGGAGTTCGGCATGGAAACGCTGGCCGACCTGCGCTACCCGCTCGGCACCAGCGACTACACGTCGTTTTTCCCGCGCGTGCAGTCGTTGAAGCCCGACATCCTGTGCATGATCAATTTCGGCCGCGATCTCGTCAATGCCGCGAAGCAGGCTTACGATTTCGGCATCACCAAGCAGACCAAGATCATCACGCCCGTACTGCTGATCAGCGCACGCATGGCGGCGGGGCCCGAGTCTTTCGAAGGCGTGGTCGGCGCCACTTCCTACTATTGGAAAATCGAGGACAAGGTCAAGAGCGCCAAGGCCTTCAACGATCGGTACCGCAAGGCGCACCCGGGAGGCGTGCCGAGCGACTATGGCGCGCTCGGTTATGCCGGCGTGCGCTCGGTGCTGACTGCGGCGCGCAATGCAAAGAGCACCGACAGCGACAAGGTGATCGCGGCGCTGGAGAACCTCAAATACGATTTCTACAAGGGGCCGCAATACTACCGCGGCTGCGACCACCAATCGGTGCAATCGATAGCGCTGCTGCAGTCGAAAGCGGCGAAGGCGCTCGGTCCGGACAAGAACGATGTGTTCGACGTGATCAGCGTCGAAGACGGCAGCGAGAAAGTGCTGCGGAGCTGCCAGGAACTCGGCCACAAATAAGAGTTATCCGGCAACGACAAGCGTGTCGGATAACTCGCCGGATACGAGCGGACGCAAAGCGCCGCTCAATAATCCGACGCAGCGCTTGCCAGCGCGCCGGCGGTATCCAGAAACGTAGGGTGCGCTTGCGCACCAGCGTAGTGGTGTCGCATCGATGAAAAGCGCGTCGCTCACGTGCTACAGGCCGTGCCCAACGAGGTAGAGAGAGAAATGTGTCTGACCGGTGCGCAAGCGCACCCTACGCTGGCTGAAAGGCGGCATGGGAATGCCGCCTCACTTTAAGATGGCTTCGGTGGCTGACGTTGCATGAGTGGAATAACCCTCGATCTCCTGCTGCTGCAGATCGTCACCGGCGTGGCGCTGGGCGCGGTCTATGTGCTGGTCGCACTCGGCCTTTCGCTGATCTTCGGCATGCTGACCGTGGTGAACTTCG
>JBKJZR010000126.1:0-8409 GCA_046715035.1 Burkholderiales bacterium
GTCCCCGGGTGTTTCGCGGAAAACCGCCTGCCCACACGCTTCGACCTCGACGCAGCCGCGCCCGACCATCCCGTCTACGTGCGGCCGATCTGGGGATTCTGGCGCCACACCGTACCGCTCGTGTCGGTGGCCAACAGTCTGGCATTGCGGCTGGCGGGCGTGGACGCGAACACCCTCGCGCCGGCGTCGTCGGTGGTGATCGACAAGGATCCGTCGACGGGCGAGCCGACCGGCATCTTCTATGACCATACGCTGATGTCGGTCGTCGAGATGACGCTGATGCGCGCTGCGACGGGATTCTCGATCGAGGACCGCACGCGTACCCTGCCGGCGGCGATGCAGGCCTACCACGCGTTCGGCACGACCAGCATCTTCGAAGAGCACGGCGTGGCGGGTGAACTGCTGCGCGCGTACAAGCTCGTGCGCGAGCGCGGCGGCATGACGATGCGCGCGAATCTGGTTCTCAGCCCCAGCTGGGCGGCGCTGCCGGACGTGCCGTTCGAGCCGCTGATCGAGGCGTGGGCAAGCTGGCTCGCCGGCACGGGGTTCGGCGACAACGTGCTGCGCGTCAGCGGGATCTTCGTCGACCTCGGCCCCGCGCCCGAAGATGCGTTGCGCTCGACCGCAGCGCCGTATACCGGCTGGGCCGGTTTCAACTATGCGACCGGGCTGTCGCGCGAACGCGCCACCGAGCTGTGCATCGCCTGTGCGCGCAACGGCGTGCGCGTCGTCGCCATCTGGCCCAACATGCTCGAGGTGTTCGACGAGGTAAACCGCAGCGTCGACATCACGCGCCAGCGCTGGGTGCTCGGGCATCTCAGCACGCTGACGCCGGATCAAGTCGCGACCGTGCAGAAGCTCGGCCTGGTCGTGACGTCGCACACCAACCGCTACGTCTACAAGGAAGGTCATCTGCTCAAGGCGAAGCTGGGCGCGGCGCGCGAGAACGAAATCGCTCCGCTCAGATCGCTGATCGATGCGGGGGTGCCGCTTGCGCTGGCGACGGACAACGTGCCGGTGTCGATGTTCTATCCGGTCTGGCAGAGCGTTTGCCGCAAAAACCGTTACACGGGCGAAACCATCGCCCCGGCGCAGGCGCTGACGCGCGAGCAGGCGCTGCGGGCGGCGACCTACAGCGGCGCGTGCGTCACGTTCGAGGAAGCGAGCAAGGGCTCGCTCGAAGCGGGCAAGCTCGCCGACCTCGTCGTCCTCGACGGCGATCCGCTAAGCGCAGCGGAGGAAGCGCTGAAGGACATCGCCGCCGAGATGACGTTCGTCGACGGCCGCGTCGTGTTCGAGCGGCGTGCGCAGTCATGATATTCATACCGCGAAGGTCGTCGTCGCTGACAATGATGCGCAGGGGGCCGGGCACGTCCGGAAGTTCGCGGGCCGCGCCCGTTGCGACAGCGAACCGCTAAGCGTGCGCGAGCCGGGCAACCGGCTCCTCGCGGATCGGCCAGTTGACGAGTGCGGCGAAGAGACCGAGCACGATCGCAATCGTCCAGACGACGTCGTACGAGCCGGTGCGGTCGTAGAGCAGGCCGCCCAGCCATACGCCGCAGAAGCTGCCCATCTGGTGCGAGAAGAACACGAATCCTGACAGCATCGACAGATAGCGCACGCCGAACATGTGCGCGACGATGCCGCTGGTGAGCGGCACCGTGGACAGCCACAGGAAGCCGATCGCCGCGGCGAACAGATAAACCGACAGCGCCGTGATCGGCAGCGCGAGAAAAGTCACGATGACGATGCTGCGCAGCACGTAAATCCCTACCAGCAGGTATTTCTTGGTGTAGCGCGCGCCGAGCTGGCCGGCGGTATAAGTGCCGAAGACATTGAACAGGCCGATCAGGGCGAGCGCAGTGACGGCGACGCCGGCGGAGAGCTGCTGGTCGCGCAGGAAGGACGGCAGGTGCACGCCGATGAACACGACCTGGAAACCGCACACGAAATAGCCCGCGGTGAGCAGCCAGAAGCTGGGGTAGGCGAAGGCCTCGCGCAGCGCCTGCCTGACGGTCTGTTGCCGCGCAGTCGCTGCGACCGGAGTTTCCCTTAACCCGAGCGCGAGCGGTGCAATCATGACGACCAGCACCGCGAGCACCAGCAATGCGTTGCTCCAGCCGATGGTCTCGATCAGCCATTGCTCGGTAGGCACCATGAAGAACTGACCGAACGAGCCGGCGGCCGCGGAGATGCCCAAAGCCTGCGAGCGCTTGTGTGCCGGAAAGTTGCGCGCGATTACGCCGGCGATGACGCTGAACGTGCAGCCTGAGAGCGCTAATCCGATCAGCACGCCGGCGCTCAGGCTGAACATCGTCGGGCTCGCCGACGCGGTCATCAGCGCGAGGCCTGCCGCATAGAACAGCGCGCCGGCGACGAGCGCCCGCATTGCGCCGTAGCGGTCGGCGATCATGCCGGAAAACGGCTGCGACAGTCCCCAGATCAGGTTCTGAATGGCCAGTGCGAACGAAAAGGCTTCGCGGTTCCAGCCATGTTCGGTGCTCATCGGCAGCAGGAACAGCCCCAGCCCGTGCCGGATGCCCATCGCCAGGGTGAGGATAATGCTGCTGCAGACGAGTATCGCCACGAGCTGGCGCGATCGGTCGATCATGGGCCCGTTACAGCGCGTCGCACACCGCGGCGGTGACGATTTCAGTGGTGGCCTCGCCGCCGAGGTCGGGCGTGTGGATTTTTTTCGCGGTCATCGTTCCCACGGCCTTGAGCAACCGCGCGGCGGCGTCCTTTTCGCCGAGGTGCTCGAGCATCATCGAAGCCGTCCAGAATGTCGCCACCGGATTGGCGATGCCCTTGCCGGTGATGTCGAACGCCGACCCGTGTATGGGTTCGAACATCGAGGGAAACGTGCGTTCGGGATTCAGGTTTGCAGTCGGGGCGATGCCCAGACTGCCCGACAATGCGGCGGCCAGATCGGAGAGCACGTCGGCGTGCAGGTTGGTGGCGACGACGACGTCGAGCGCCCACGGCTTGAGCACCATGAGGGTCGTCAAGGCGTCGACCAGCACGCGCTGGGTCTCGACGTAGGGATAATCGCGGGCGACCTCGTAGAAGATCTCATCCCACATCACCATGCCGTGGCGCTGCGCGTTGGATTTGGTGACGAGCGTCAGGTGGACTTCGAGCCCGGCGGCAATGACTTCGGTGCCGATACCGTCGCCTGGAATGGCTGCAATCTTGTATTCACGCATTGACTATCACCATCTACAAAAACGGGTCGCTAGGCGGCGAAGATACCTTGGCTTTGCTGGCATTGGCTGGCGGTCATCATAGGAAAACTGACGTAAGGCTGCCAGCTTTTCTGCGGGTAGAGATCGAAGTAGCAACTTAGTCTACCTTCGCACCCGACTGCTTGACCACCTTGGCCCACTTTAGAAGGTCCTCGTTGATCAACGCGGAGAACTGCTCCGGGCTACCGCCGGCGACTTCCAGTCCCTGATTGGCCAGGCGGCGACGGGTTTCCGGGGAGACTATACCCGGCGCGAACACGCCATACCAGGTGGTAACCTGAAACCCCGGCAAGCCCGCTTCGTTCATCGTTGGCATTTCGGGCATCAGTGCAGAGCGTTCCAGGGTCGTAACGCCTATGCCGCGCAGTTTGCCGGATTTGATGTAGGGAATGGACAAGTGCAAGCTGTGGAACATCATGTCGACTTCTCCCGCCATCCAAGCAATGGTGGCAGGACCCGATCCTTATAGGGAACATGCACCATATTGATTCCGGCGGTGATTTTGAACAGCTCGCCTGAGTTGCGAAACCGTACCGGGAATGGAGGGGCGGGCCGAAACCGCATTGGCCTGGCGCCGCGAAGACCGTTCACAGATCGTCGGTGCATTTCGCGACTGCGCGCGGATGACGCTACCCGCGATAAGGAAAGGCCTGACCGGAATCGGTACCGGCAATAAGCTAAAATGGCGCGCTGTTCAATAAAGTGGTGCCTCTTGTATCTCCGAAATATTCAGAAATGAAAATCCTTGCGCTCGAGACCTCGACCGAATTGTGTTCCGTCGCGCTGTGGTCGGACGGTGACGTCGATGCAAGCGAGGAGGCTGCCGGTCAGCGCCATTCGCAGCTGCTGCTGCCGATGGTCGATGCGCTGCTGCGCAGGCACGCACTCGCGGTGAACGACCTCGACGGCATTGCGTACGGCTCCGGTCCCGGCTCGTTCACCGGTTTGCGCATCGCCTGCGGCGTCGCCCAGGGCCTCGCTTATGGAGCAGGATTGCAGGTGGTCGGTGTCAGCACCTTGATGGCGCTCGCCGAGGCCGCCCAGGCCCCGCGCGTGGTGTCGTGCCTCGACGCGCGTATGGGCGAGGTCTATCACGCTGCCTACGAAAGGGACGGTTCGTGTTGGGCAACCGTGCACGAGCCGAGTCTGTGCAAGCCGGAGGCGGCGCCGGCTTTGCCGCCGGGCCCATGGACCGGCTGCGGCAGCGGGTTTCGGGCCTATGGCGGCGCGCTCGGGGCACGCTATGCCGGCGGCATCGAACGCGTGCTCGACGCCCTGACGCCGCACGCGAGCGAGATCGCGGTGCTGGCGGCGCTCGAGTTCGCGCGCGGTGCCGCGTCATTGCCGGAACACGCGGCACCGCTGTACGTGCGCAACAAGGTTGCGCTGCGGATTAGTGAACGCAGCAAAGTCACCCTGCCAACGGATGACGAACGCAGCAAAGTCACGCTGCAACCGGACAGTGAACGCAACCCAGTCAGGCCGCAAACGGATGATCCCAGCAGCGCGGAGGCACTGGCGGCGAAGCGACGCAGCAAAGCCGGTGGCGAACGATGAGTGCCTTGCTCGATTCACTGCCGCAGTACCGCCGCATGAGGGCGGACGATCTGGATTTTGTCGTCGCGATCGAAAACGCCGTCTATCCCCATCCGTGGACGCGCGGCAATTTCAGCGATTCACTCACCGCCGGATACCATTGCTGGATCACGCAGCGCGCGGGGGAGATCGTCGGCTACAGCGTGATGATGATCGGCGCGGGGGAAGCGCATCTGTTGAATCTCAGCATCGCCGCTGCATGGCAGCGCCGCGGGCTGGGGCGTGAGATGCTGAGGTTCGTGATCCAGCTCGCGCGCGATTACTGCGCGCAGCAGGTCTATCTCGAGGTGCGGCCGTCGAATCGGGCCGGCCGGCAGCTCTACTCGGGTGCCGGATTTGCCGAAATTGCAACGCGACGGGCCTATTATCCGGCGTCCGCGGGTCGCGAAGACGCCGTAGTCATGCAGCTGCCGCTGCAATGAGCGCGCGCCGCGACGAGATTTTGCAGGAACTGGGGCTTACGCCGGTCTGGCGCTTGCGTGGTAGCGCAGGCGACTCGCCTGCAGAGGTGCTAGTTCCAGGTAGCGCAGGCGACTCGCCTGCAGCCGATGCTCGTTTGGGTAGCGCAGGCGACCCGCCTGCAAGCCAATCCCTCATCCAGGGCATCCACAATCGCGGTTACCTGCCGCACCTCAAGGCCGCAGGGGGGAACTACTTTGTCACGTTCCGTCTCGCCGATAGCCTTCCGGCACCGATTCTGCGGCAACTTGATGAGGTCCCGGAAGAACAGCGGTCTAAACAGATCGAACAATACCTTGATGCCGCGCACGGTGAGTGCTGGCTAAGAAATCCAGACATTGCGGAGATGCTCAGTCAGGTGCTGCAGAAGTTTCAGGGGGAGCGCTACCATCTGCATGCATGGGTCATCATGCCAAACCATGTACACATGCTGGTTGAGCCCGTGACCGGCAGCTCACTTTCAGAGATGCTCCAAGGTATCAAATCGGTCAGTGCGCATGAAGCAAATCGTTTGTTGAGGCGGCAGGGGGAGTTTTGGCAAAAAGAAAGCTATGACCATCTGATTCGAGACGACGCAGATCGTGCAAGGTGTGTCGAGTATATTGCGCAGAACCCTGTCAAGGCGGGACTCGCCAAGACCGCGGAAGAATTTCGCTTTTCCAGTGCGTATCGGGTTCAAACTTCTGCAGGCGGGTCGCCTGCGCTACGGGATCGTGCGGGGGCTGTTGCAGGCGAGACGCCTGCGCTACAGAAGCGAACGAGAACTGTTGTAGCTGCCGCGCCGGCCGCGCTGCCGCTCGACGCGCGCGCGGCGGCCATCATGCGCATGGACTGGACGCAGCTCAGGGAAAGCGTCGCCGCCTGCACCGCGTGCCCGCTCCATCTTGGCCGCAACAAGACGGTGTTCGGCGTCGGCGACGAGCACGCCGACTGGATGTTCGTCGGCGAGGGGCCGGGCGCCGACGAAGACCGCATCGGCGAACCGTTCGTCGGCCAGGCGGGAAAGCTGCTCGACAACATGCTCGCCGCGATCGGCCTGAAGCGCGGGGTGAATGTATACATCGCCAACGTCGTCAAATCGCGGCCGCCCGGCAACCGCAATCCCGAGCCCGGCGAAGTGGCACAATGCGAACCTTATCTCCACCGCCAGATCGAGCTCATCCAGCCCAAGCTTATCGTCGCGCTCGGCAAGATCGCGGCGGTGAACCTGCTGCACCGGGAAGCATCGGTGGCGAGCCTGCGCGGCAAAATACTCGAATACCGCAATACGCCGATGATCGTCACCTACCATCCCGCGTACCTGCTGCGCAGCCTTCCCGAGAAAGCCAAAGCATGGGCAGACCTGCGTTTTGCGGTTGAAACGATGCAGACTCTGTAACATGCACGGTTCGGCACCCTTGCAGTCCGGCTCGGCCGACCCCATCTATCGAACGTTGCGAAACCGGGCGATGGTCCGGTTTCGCTCGATCTGTCCTGAGCTCTGTCTAGCGGCTCCCCTCGCCCTTCGGGAGAGGGGCTGGGGTGAGGGTGGGACGAAATAGCGCAGTGACGTAACGCCGGGTAACGCCAACGTTCAACATTGAGGAGAGGTTCATGAAACGGATTTTCGCCACGCTCGCGCTCGTGATTGCGACGCTAAGTCTGTCCGGCTGCGGCTACAATACGCTGCAGTCGCTCGACGAGCAGGTCAAGTCGGGATGGGCTGAGGTCGTCAACCAGTACCAGCGGCGCGCCGATCTGGTTCCCAATCTGGTCAAGACAGTCGAAGCTTTCGCGCAGCAGGAGCGCGATGTGCTGCTCGGCGTGACCAATGCACGCGCGAAGGTCGGCAGCATCCAGGCCACGCCCGATCTCGTCGACAATCCGGAGGCGCTGCGCAAATTCCAGGCGGCCCAGGGCGAGCTGTCCTCGGCCCTGTCGCGGCTGCTGGTCGTCGTCGAGAACTATCCGCAGCTCAAATCGGACGCGAACTTCCGGGATCTTCAGGCCCAGCTCGAAGGCACCGAAAACCGCATTGCAGTCGCGCGCAACCGTTTCATCAAGGCCGTTCAGGAATACAACACGGTGGTGCGCTCGTTCCCGAGCAATCTGACTGCGATGGTGTTCGGGCACAAGGAAAAGCCGCAATTCACCGTCGAGAACGAGACGGAGATCTCGAAGGCGCCCAAGGTCGAATTCGGCACCCAGCGCGCGCCCGCGCCAGCGCCGGCCAGGCCCGCCATTCCGCCCAGCCCGCCGAGCGAGTACTCGAAGTAGAGAACCAGCTGCCGGCGCGATGATGGAGGGCTGGTTACGGCGCGGCTTGCCGCGGGTGTGGCTCGCGGTTTGCGCACTGCTCGTTGCGGCATGGGCGTTCGCGGAGGTGGCGGTACCGCCACTCAAGTCGCGCGTAACCGACCTTACCGGCACGCTGACCGCGCAGCAGCAGGCCACGCTCGAGGAGACGCTGCGGTCCTTCGAAGAGCGCAAGGGCTCGCAGATTTTCGTCCTGATCGTCCCGACCACACAGCCCGAAGCGATCGAGCAGTACGCGATCCGCGTTGCCGACACCTGGAAGCCCGGCCGCAAAGGCGTCGATGACGGCGCGCTGCTGGTCATCGCCAAGAACGACCGCCGGCTGCGCATCGACACCCGCTACGGGCTCGAGGGCGTGCTCAACGACGCGATCGCGCGACGCATCATCGCCGAGGAGATCGAGCCGCGTTTTCGCGAGGGCGATTTCTATTCCGGCATCAACGCCGGCGTCGAGCGCATGATCAAGGTCATCGACGGCGAGCCGCTGCCGCCGCCGAAGCAAGCGCGCGAGCAGCAGCGGTCGAGCGGGTTGGACTTTCAGTCGCTGCTGATCTTCGGCTTCATCCTGGTGTTCGTAGTCGGCGGCGTGCTGCGCGCGATTTTCGGCAGGTTCCTGGGCGCAGGCATCATCGGCGGCGTCGCGGGCGTCGGCGCGTGGCTGATCGGCGGCACGATCGTGATCGGCATCATCGCGGCGATCGTCGCTTTCATATTCTCGCTTTTGGGCGGCACACGCAGCGGATGGTCTTCTCCGGCCATGGGTCGCGGCGGCTTCGGCGGCGGCGGCTTCCGCGGGGGCGGGGGTTGCGGTGGC
>JBKJZR010000127.1:0-7074 GCA_046715035.1 Burkholderiales bacterium
TAGCGGGGTAGCCCGCTGCCCCCTGCGCCCAGCATGCGCCCGTCGGCGCGGCCAGCAGCATGAAGACAATGAAACGACAGGCGCCCTTGTTCATCTCATTTGCTCCAAAATAGCAAAATAGGGGACAGACCAAGGGACAGACCACGTTTTCTCCAACACTGAGGTTTCCGGTGCTTTTTTTCGGTTCAGACACCCTTCGCTTCGATCCCGAAAGCCGGTGCGGCTATGAGCATCTGCTTGTCATTGGTGAAGAGCAGCCGCAGGCCGTTTTCACGTGCGCATACGAGGTGCAGCGCGTCGGCCGAGCGGAGCGTTACCCTCTTTGGCAGTGCCTGCAGGGATTCCGTTGTACGTGCAAGCAAACTTTCAGTCAGTGGGAGCCAAGCCCACAGTCCGGCGGTGCAGTCATCGGCAAACTGGGCACTGACTGCGCGGAAGGCCGGCTCGGAGAAAGCGGCTTCACGCCATTTGCGGCGGAAAACGCTCGCCACCTCGACGCGGCCAAACGCGCAGCAATGCACCCTGCCCAGCGATTCCGCCAGTCGCCTCACGGCGGCGCTATCGGGCTCATCGACATAGAACTTCGCGATATAGGCCGAATCGAAATAGCTCACCGCCGCTCGCGATCCTCTGCCACGGCGCGCGTGCTGTCTGTCCCGCGATTGAGCTTTCCGAGCAGCCGCGCGTAGTCCGTGCGGAGTTGGCGCACCGCGAAGGGATTCACAGTCGCGGCAGGCTGCACGGGTACGATCTGCGCGACAGCGCGACCACGATCGGTCACGGTGATCGATCCAAGCGACTTGCTGCGTCTGACCCACTCGCCGGTCTTCGCGTGCAGTTCGCGTATGAAAATGGTTTTCATGTGTCTCACTGTGTCACATTTCGCAGGGCGAGAGCAACCAACCCTTCTTCGATCCCGTCGGACGCCGGCCCGGGAGTTGATGCGCACGGAGACGGCGTGGGACACCCTCACAACACACCCTCAATCAAACACTCTCCCGGTGGACAGCCCGCACCTTCGGATCCAGCCAAGCATCCGCGCCCGCAGCCGCACGCTGACGGGCGGTAAACCGAAAATACAGCGCGGCCGCGATTGCTCCCGCTGTGAAAATCGCCGCGATTCCGGGATTGAAGTAGACGATCACGGCGCAACACGCGGCCGACAGTGCCAGGGCAACCAGCGGCGTGGCGGGATAAAAAGGCGTTGCGTAGGGCCGTGCGAGCTCGGGCTCGCTGCGCCGTAGCCTGAACAGCGCGAGCATGCTCACCGCATACATTACGATCGCGCCGAGCGCTGCCAGTGTAATCAGCTCGTTGGTCTTGCCCGAAACGAGCGCGGCGGCGCCCACGACACCGGTGACGACGAGCGCGCGATGCGGCGTGCGGCGCTGCGGGTGCACCGCCGCCAGGCCCGGCGGGAGATAGCCGGCGCGCGCCAGCGCGTAAATCTGCCGCGAGCCGGCGAGGATGATGCCGTGGAACGACGCCAGCAGGCCGAACAGTCCGATGGTGACGAGCATGTGGATCCAGATGCTGTTCTTGCCGACCGCCATCGCCATCGCCTCGGGCAGCGGCGAGTCGATCGCCGCGAGCTGGCGCCAGTCGCCCGCGCCGCCGGCGAATAGCATCACGCCAAGGGCCAGCGCGACGAGCGTAAAAATCCCCGTCAGATAACCCCGCGGGATGGTGCGTTGCGGATCCTTGACCTCTTCCGCAGTCATGGCGACCCCCTCGATGGCCAGGAAAAACCAGATGGCGAACGGCACGGCGGCGAGCATGCCCCCCAGACCGCTGCCGGGCTGATGCGCGAGAAAATTCTCGAGCCGGAAGCTGGGTGCGACGACCGCCATGAAAACGATCAGCTCGGCGACGGCGAGGACAGTGACGAGCAGTTCGAAGCGCACGGCCTGGCGCACGCCGATGATGTTGAGCCACACGAAAATCGCATAGAAAGCGATGCCGGTGATCAGCACGGGTACCGCCGGGAACTGGAAGTGCACATAGGCGCCGAGTGCCGCGGCGATCGCCGGCGGCGCAAACACGAACTCCACCAGCGTCGCATAACCTGCGATCAACCCGCCGGCAGGCCCGAAGGCGCGCGCGGCGTATGCGAACGGGCCGCCGGCATGCGGAATCGCGGCCGTCAATTCGGTGAAACTGAAGATGAACGCGACGTAGAGCAGCGCGACCGCGAGCGTCGTGTAGAGAAAGCCGACCGTGCCCGCGGCGCCCCAGCCGTAGCTCCAGCCGAAGTATTCACCCGAGATTACCAGGCCGACCGCCAGACCCCACAGCTGCCATGCGCTGATTTCCGCTCGCAGGCGGGGGGACGTCACTGGTTCAGACGGTTGATTCGTAGAAGTCTCCGGTGGGTGCTGCGGTCTGATCGAGGCGGCCTGTCGCGACCGACCGCTTGCGTTCGCGTCCAGCTACACGATGCGATTAAACCATGCCAGCGAAAACGCAGCGGCGACGATGATGAGCAAGGCGGCGACCGCCGCCAGCAGCGCGGTGACTTCGGTCTCCTTCTGCTCCATGACGAGGCGTGAATTCAAGGCCGAATAGACTTTCATCAGATCGGCGGCGGTGCCCGCGTAGAAGTACTCGCCGTGGGTGATGTTGGCGATGTTCTTGAGCGTTTCTTCATCGAGCCGCACCCGCATCGACCAGCCTTCGAAGCCGATGGTCTCCCCGCTCTTCGTGCCGATGCCGACGGTATAAACGCGCACCCCGCGCTGGGCCGCCATGCGCGCCGCTTCGAGCGAGTCCGGACCGGTGGTGCGTTGGCCGTCCGTGAGCAGGATGATCGCCGCAGACGTGTAAGAACCGGGTGGCACCGGCTTGAACTCCTGCTTCTCCGGTTCGCGCGCCTGGTCGAGCGCCGCACTGCGTCGCTTATCGGACCCATAGATCAGCGCCGACACATCGATGCCCGCATTGGGAAAGAGCGTCGCCAGCGACACGATGATGCCGCTGCCGATCGCGGTGCCGCGCTGCAGCTGGAAGCGGTCGATCGCGGTGATCACGTCCTCGCGCGTGCGCGTGGGCGGCTGCACCAGCGCCGCAGTCGCAGCGAACGACACGACGCCGATGCGCGTGCTCACCGGCTGCTCGGCGACGAACGCCTTGGCCGCAGCCTGGGCGGCGACCAGGCGGTTGGGCTGCACGTCGGTCGCGCGCATGCTGCCGGAAACGTCCATCGCCAGGATGACGGTCTCGTGCTGCGACGGCAGAGTGATGATGGCCAGCGGCCGCGCCACCGCCACCAGCATGGTGACGAGTGCGACGAGCAACAGCAGCGGTGGCACGTGACGTCTGAAGCTCAGTCCCGCACCTATCGCGTCGCGCACGATGGTCAGGCTCGCGTAGCGCAGCGCGGCTTTTTTCCGGCGGCGGAGGATTGCAACGTAACCGGCGACAACCACCGGCACGAGGACGAGCAGCCAGAGCAGCTCCGGCCACAAAAATTTCACGGGTTATGCTCCGTTCGCGGCGGGATCGCGCACATGCGCCGGCACGATGTGTGGGCGCTCAGGCGGCGCTCAGGTGCGGGGGCAGCATGCCGCCGGCGGCGAGCTGACTGCGCCGCTTGCGCAGGTCGGCGAAGCGCAGGATCGAATCGCCGAGATCCGCGTCGGTCGACAGCTCGAGCGTATCGACGGCGGCGTGGCGCAGCGCGGTGCGCAGGTCGGCCTCGCGGCGCTGCGCCGCCGCGGCGAAGCGCTTGCGGAAGGCGGCATCGTGCGTGTCCACGAAGAGCTGCTCACCCGTTTCCGCATCCTGCACGACCACCAGTCCGATATCGGGCAGCTCCATCTCCAGCGGATCGTAGAGTCGCACCGCAACGATTTCGTGGCGACGCGCAAGCTGGGCGAGCGGCTCCGCCCAGCCCGGTTCGCTGATGAAATCGGAAATCACGAACACGACCGAGCGTCGCTTCATCACCTGAAAAGCCCCGCGCAGTAACTCCCCCAGATTGGTGGCACCGGAGAGCGGGGTCGCCGGCCGCGTGAGCATCTTGTGCAGAATATGCAGCACCTGGCGGCGGCCGCCGCGCGCGGGAATCACCGTGTCGACGCTGTCACCGTAGAACATCGCACCCACGCGGTTGCCGTGGCGGGTCATGATGCGCGCCAGCACCGTCACGAAATCGGTGGATATGTGCTGCTTCTTGACGCGCGCCGAGCCGAAATCGACCGACGGGCTCAGGTCGAGGAGAAACCACGCCGTCACCTCGCGCTCTTCGTTGTATTCGCGGACGTATGGCGTATCGAGGCGGGCGGTGACGTTCCAGTCGATATAGCGCACGTCGTCCGGATATTGGTACTCGCGCAGATCCGCAAGGTCGAGCCCAAAACCGCGGAACAGCGTGCGGTAATCGCCGTGCAACAGACCGTCGAGCCGCCGCAGCACGGTCCAGTCGAGCCGCCGCAGGATGCTCTCAGCCGTCTGCGCCGACGTGGACATGGGTTTGCAGGGGTTTATCCGGAGCGGGGACGCGCTGCATGATGCGTTCGATCAGCCGGTCGGGAGTCTGTCCGTCGGCGAGGGCTTCGTAGGAGAGCACGAGACGGTGCCGCAACACGTCGGGCGCGAGGTCGATGACATCTTCCGGCAGTACGTAGTTGCGTCCGCGCAGATAAGCGAGCGCACGCGCCCCCTCCACCATATGGATCGACGCGCGCGGACTGGCGCCGAACGATATGTATTTCGTGAGATCGCGCAGGCCATAGCGCTCGGGCTGGCGTGTCGCGGTGGCCAGGCGCACCGCGTACTGCACGAGCGCAGGATCGACGTAGGCCGTGCGGCACTCGCTCTGCAGCGCGGAGATCTGCTCGGTCGTCGCCACGGCGCTGACCGCGGTCGCCGCGCCGGTCACGCGCTGGACAATGACCACTTCCTCTTCCTCGCTCGGATAGCCGACCAGCACTTTCATCATGAACCGGTCGACCTGCGCCTCCGGCAGCGGATACGTGCCTTCGGTTTCGATCGGATTCTGCGTGGCCATCACCAGAAACGGCTCGGACACCGGATACGTCTCGCCCGCGATGGTGACCTGGCGCTCCTGCATGACCTCGAGCAGCGCGCTCTGCACTTTCGCGGGCGCGCGGTTGATCTCGTCGGCGAGCAGCAGGTTAGTGAAGACGGGGCCGAGCGCGGTGGCGAAGGCGCCCGTCTTCTGATTGTAGATGCGCGTGCCGACGAGGTCCGCCGGCACCAGATCCGGGGTGAACTGAATGCGCTTGAACGTGCCATGCACCGCGCGGGCGAGCGTTTTCACGGTGAGCGTCTTCGCGAGCCCCGGCACGCCTTCGACGAGCAGATGGCCCTGGGCGAGCATCGCGATCATCACGCGCTCGAGAAAATGATCCTGGCCGACGACGACTTTCTTGACCTCGTAGAGGATGCGCTCCATGAGGCGGGAAACGTCGCCGCTGTCGGCGTCTCGCGTATCCATGCTGTCCTTTCCGCGCCGCTTTAAAACGGTGAGATGCCGACCGCTGCCGCGGCATTCTCGATGGGTACGGCGAACCCAATGCCGATGAACGCGCTCTGGCCCGAGGGGTTGAGGATGCCGGTCACGATGCCCACGACTTCACCGTCGGCCGTGACTAGCGGACCGCCCGAGTTTCCGGGGTTCGCCGCTGCGTCGAACTGGATGAGGTTGGTGAGCAGGCGTTTGCCTTCCGGCGAGCGGTACTCGCGCTTCAGCCCGGAGACCACCCCGGCTGAAACCGACGGCCCGATGCCGAACGGAAAGCCGACCGCAATGACCCGGTCACCCACCGCGAGGTCCTGCGTGGAGCGCAGGGTCGCTGCGAACAGATCGTCCGGTATCGTCATCGCCTGCAGCACGGCGAGATCGTGCTCGGGTGCGGTGCCGATGATCATGGCGTCGGATTCGAGCCCGTCCGCGAACGTGACGCGCACGCGCGCGAAGCCCTGTACGACATGCAGGTTCGTAAGGATGATCCCCTTGTCGACGATCACGACCCCCGTGCCTATGCCCTGCACCGTGTCGACCTCCATGTCCTTGAGCTTGCTCTGCTGACCCGGAGTCTTGGCGTCGGGGCGGCTCTTCTCCGGCCCCAGTCCCTGCACGCGCACCACCGACCCCTGCACGGCTTCATATGCTTTGACCGCCGGCGAAGGCAGCACGTTGTTTTCGAGCGTGTGCAGCACGGCGCTGTCGATGTCCTCCTGGGTGAGCGGTCGCGGCGCGGGCCGGAATGCTGAAAACCCGGCGACCAGCGACAACGCGACCAACGCGCTGATAGACACGGTGACCAGGCGCTCGTGACGCCCGGTCCAGCGACGCCACCGCGCGGCGCGGCCCGCAACGGGCTGCGGCGCATCGGCCGGTGGCGGTTCATGCTTCGGCGCGACGGGCGCCGGCTGAGCGCGGCCAGCCGGCCGGGAAGTGCTGTACAGCGGTATCTTTCTCATCTCGATCCATTCAAAGCGTGCGTGTCCACCTGAACGTTAGCATGTCGCAGCCCGCGCTGTAAGTAGGTCGCCGCCCTGACGCGCGGCGCGTCCATTACGGTGCCTCCTGCACGATACCGGTGCATGCCGCTGAGGTCGTCAGCGCTTCAACCAGGCGCTGCAGTACACCCAGTCTGCTTGATCAGCAGAATCAACGGCATGATCGCGAATTGCGCCATCTGTGCGAGCGGCGCGCAGCCCGGCGACCCATTCAGGCGCCGCGTTTTTTCAGCGCATCCTTTCTGAAACTCACCACCGCTTCCGGATCGATCTTGACGTGGATGACCGCCGGCGCGTCGCCTGCCATCGCCTGCTCGAGCGCCTGCGCCGTGCCGCCCGGCTCGGTCACGAAATAACCGCTGCCGCCGCACAGTTTCATGACTTCGTCGTAGCGCGGGCTCAACACGTGCGCGCCGATATATCGATGCTGGTAGAAATCGCGCTGATAGGCGATTTCGGATCCCCACGTGCCGTTGTCCATGACGACGGCGATGGTGTTGATCTTGTGCATGACGGCGGTCGTCATCTCCCCCATGGTCATGCCGAAACCACCGTCACCCATCAGCGAGATCACCGTGCGGCTGCGTC
>JBKJZR010000128.1:0-18885 GCA_046715035.1 Burkholderiales bacterium
TTTTAGAGACAGATGTGGTACCGATCGGGGTCGTGCAACTCGTGCGCTTCGGCGACGAGATATGCGACGGCATGCTGATGGAGATCCGAGGAGAGATAGCCGACGCGCAGCCGGCCGTTTTTTGAGCCCCGCGCGCGTGCCTGCCTACCCTCGGCCGCGACCGCGAACCGTGCTTTGGCCCACCGGCGCGTATAGGACAACTGCTCTGCCGCTGTCAGGGGCTCGCACAGCAGCGCAAAAGGGCTGCCTGCCAAATCGTCGCCGCGCTGAACAACGGCTGACAAACGCTGCCAGGCCGCCTGCCACTTTTTCCATTCGCAGACCCGCCGCAGCTCGTATGTGAGCATGCCGAGCAGGCTTCCTGCGCCGGTGCGCGCGCAGCCCGTTTCGAGCACCTCGATCATGCGGTCGAGCTCACCGCGCACATAGTGAATATTCGCAAGCACGCCATACGGGCCAGGAGAATTCGGCGCGAGAGCAAGAGCGCCGCGCGCGGCCGCTTCGCCCTCATCGAGCTGTCCTTCTTGAAACAATGCCTCCGCGAGCGCTACGAGTGCCGAGTGATTCCCGGGTTCCGCCCGCAGCACTTCGCGCCAGTGATAGATGCCCTCCTTGTAACGACCGAGTGCGATGCAGACGGCGGCTAGTCCCTCGTGTGCGGATGCGAGCCCAGGCGCGAGACTCAGGACGGCCTGATACTGTTCCCTCGCCTGTTCGAACAGACCCAGCTGTGCGAGCGTCTGCGCGAGGCCGATGCGCGCCGATGGGAGCGCTGAATCGACTTTCGTCGCGCGTTGGAACAAGGCCAGCGCGTCGTCATAGCGCTCTTGGCGCTGCAGAATGACGCCCAGATTGACGATGGCATCGGCGTACTGCGGCGCCTCGGCGAGCACGCGCTCGAACCACTCGCGCGCCTCATCCAGTCGCTCGCGCTCCAGGAACAGCACGCCCAGATTGAACTTCGCCTCCGTATGGCGGGGATTGGTGCGCAGGACGGCGGCAAAATGCGCTTGCGCAGCATCGGTGTCTCCCATGTGTGCCCTGGCCTGACCGAGATGCAGATGCGCATCGGGATCGCTTGGCGCAAGCGCGAGCACGCTTTCCAGCACCGACACAGCTTCGGGATAACGTTGCTGGCCTGCGAGTGCGGCGCCGAGCCGCATGGACACCGATGCTGGCGCACCCGGCAGCGCAAGGGCAGCCCGCAGGACGCGTTCCGCGCCGACGAACTGACCCAGCATCAGCTGAGCGACGCCGAGGTTCTCGAGCGCGGCCCCATGACGCGGGTTCGCCGCGACTACCTGTTCGAGCTTGGGCAGCGCATCGCCTACGCGACCCGCCATCAGGTGCATGACGGCCGAGAGGTATACCGCGTCGGGATTGCGCGGCGCGCGTCGCAACACCTCGTCGCACAAGAACCGGGCGCCTGCGACGTCCCCATTTTGCAGGCGCTCCTCGGCCTGCCTCAGCTTGCGGGTCAAGGCTGCGGACATAAATCGGGGGTGAGGTGATACGGGCGCATCGGTGCAATGGCGCTACCTTAAGCCAAGCATCGCAGCGCAGCAAGATTGGATATCGTCGATGCAAGGGCATAGCGTAGGGTGCGCTTGCGCACCGATGTGATGGTGTTCTGCATGAATAGGACACTTCTGTGCGTGGCGCGCAAGCGCACCCGACGCGGCAGTTGGGAACAGGGGACATGTTTGACGGCATATGTAGAACGTCCTACAATATATCTGGACAGAAGGAGGGGCCGATGAAGCAACAGATCAGTTTGAGAGAAGCGAACCAGAACTTTTCGCGTTACATCGAGGCGGTCGAGCGTGGCGAGGAGATCGTCATCACTCGCCGTGGGAGGCCGATCGCCAAGATCGTCAGGGTGAGCTCTGCACGAGAGCCGACGGCCGCGCAGTTGCGGGCCTGGAAGGTGATCAAATCGAGCGCGCGGGAACTCAACATTGGGAAGCTGGTTCGGGACGAGCTGCATGACCGCTCAACGAATCACACTTGATACCAACCTGCTCGTGTATGCAGTCGACACGGGTGCAAGGGAGAAACATGCTAAAGCGCACCGGCTGATAGAACTTGCGCTGAAGGCCGATTGCGTGCTTACGCTCCAGGCACTGAGCGAGTTCTACTTTGCTGTGACGCGTAAAGGCAAGCTTCCGGCCGCTCAAGCCAAAGCGCAGGTCGAGGCGTGGCAGGAGGTCTTCCCCGTCGTGGTGGCGACGCCTTCAACCCTGAATCGCGCAATGACGGTAACGGTTGCTCAGCAAATCGGGTTTTGGGATGCAATGCTGTGGGCGACCGCGCGAGACGCCGGAGTGACGCTTCTGCTGAGCGAAGACCTAAGCAGCGGATCCGTGCTCGCCGGCGTGCGTATCGTCAATCCCCTGGCCCATAAGGATCTTCCGGGCTTGCTCGGTCAGAAACCTTGAGTCTGCGCGCGCGCCATATATGACGCCTCCGATGGCTATCCACGAACCTATCCGGCCCAGCGTCCAGGAGAGCCTGCAGAAGGTGACGGAGCTGCTGAGGAAGCACCAGCTGGTGGAGGCGCTGGTGCAGCGGCAGGTCATGCCCCGGCACGAGCTCGTCGAATCTCTCGTGCAGAAACAGAATCTGGCCGAGCTTCAGAAGAAGCTCGATCAACTGCACCCGGCCGATGTCGCCTACATCCTCGAAGCGTTGCCGTGGGCGGAACGCCTGATCGTCTGGGACCTCGTCAAAGCCGACCGCGACGGGGAAATTCTGCTCGAGGTCTCCGATGCGGTGCGCGAGACGTTGATCGCACACATGGAGGCGGGCGAGCTCGTGGCGGCGGCCGAGCAGCTCGATACCGACGAGATCGCCGACTTAGCGCCCGATCTGCCGCGCGAGGTGATGCAGGACGTATTCGGCTCGCTGTCGGCCGACGAACGCGAGCAGCTGCGGGCGGCGATGTCCTACCCCGAAGATACCGTCGGCGCGCTCATGGATTTCGACATGATTACGGTGCGCGACGACATTAGCGTCGAGGTCGTGCTGCGCTATCTGCGGCGGCTGGACGAACTGGCCGATCACACGGATCAGTTGTTTGTCGTAGACCGGGAAGAGCGCCTGCTCGGGCTGTTGCCCGTCAGCCGTCTGCTGGTGACCGACCTGGATGTTCCGGTTTCACGGGCCATGACCGCAGAAGTCATCAAGCTGCATCCTGCCGAAAAGGCCGATGAAGCGGCCCAGGCGTTCGAGCGCTACGATCTCGTTTCGGCGCCGGTAGTGGATGACGCAAATCGCCTGATCGGCCGCGTGACGGTCAATGCGGTCGTCGACTATATCCGCCAGGACACCGCCAGCGACATGCTGAGCGCCGCCGGTCTGCGCGAAGACGAGGACATGTTCGCCCCCGTGTGGAAAAGCGTTAAAAACCGCTGGACCTGGCTGGCGGTCAACCTGGTGACCGCGTTCGTCGCCTCGCGCGTGATCGGGACTTTCGAGGATTCGATCGGCAAACTGGTGGCGCTCGCCGCGCTGATGCCGATCGTCGCCGGTATCGGCGGCAACTCGGGCAATCAGACCATAACCAGGATCGTGCGTGCGCTCGCCCTGGGCCAGATTACCGCTCTCAGCGCACGCAAGCTTTTCGCCAAGGAGCTTGGCGTCAGCATTATCAATGGCCTGATCTGGGGCAGCATCGTCGGGCTGTTCGCCTTCCTCATCTATCACAACTGGCAGCTCGGACTGGTGATGACCGGTGCGATGGTGCTCAACCTGCTGCTGGCGGCGGCAATGGGTGTTGCAATTCCGCTGCTGATGCAAAAGCTCGGGCGGGATCCCGCGATCGGATCGAGCGTCCTGATCACGGCAATCACCGACAGCGGAGGGTTTTTCATTTTTCTCGGCCTGGCTACGTTGTTCCTGGTCTGACCCAAACGGCATTCATGCGGCACCATAGATCGGTGCGCAAGCGCACCCTACGCAGCTGCGACCCACCCTCAGAAACAGGGGTTGCCGCCGCTGCAAAGCGGAGCAAGCACCATCAGGCAATGGCAAAAGCCAGGGAATATGGAATAAACGGCCGAGCAGGGTGTTAGCCGAACGACCGGTGATGGCTTCAATAAAGTATGGCATGTCATCAAGCAGGGCGGCTATTAACGGGTGGACGAGAGCGGCACCGGTTTCATCCAGCACCTCCCCCGGTTGCGCCGCTACGCACGGGCGCTGACCGGGGATCGTGCGCGCGCGGACGATCTGGTCCAGGACACGCTCGAGCGCGCGCTAATCAAGTTTCACCTGTGGCGCCCCGGCAGCGATCTGCGCGCGTGGCTGTTCACGATCATGCATAACCTCCATGTCAATAACCTCCGCAGGCAGGCGAATTTCCCTGCTGATGAACTGGACGAGGATCACAGCCGGAGCGTGGGAGATGCAGCGAGGGGCGACGATGTCTTCGAAATAAGGGATCTGCAGGCCATGCTGTTGCGGTTGCCGGAAGAGCAGCGCCAGGTCCTGCTGATGGTCGGACTCGAGCAGATGACCTATGAGGAAGCTGCCGGAGTACTCGGCGTGCCGATTGGCACCGTGATGTCGCGCCTGTCGCGCGGGCGCGAGCGCCTGCGGTCATTGCTCGCATCGGGTGCGGCTTCGTTCCCGCTGAAAGTGGTCAAGTGACGCGGATACCTGTTACCGAAGGTGACCTGCATGCGCATGTCGACGGCTTGCTGCCGGAGACGCGGCGCGGTGAAGTCGACACATATCTGGCAACTCATCCCGACGATGCGCGGCGCGTCAGGGCCTGGCGCGAGCAGAACCACGCTTTACATGCCGTATTCGACGGGGTGCTCGGCGAACCTTTGCCAACGCGTTTGTTCGCGGGCAAACGCAAAACCACTGTGCTGACACGTGCGGCCGCGGTCGTCGCGTGGCTGACCCTGGGCGGAGCGACCGGGTGGTATCTCCACGCCTACACAGCCGGCAAGTCCAGCGATCCTGTCGGTTTCGCGAGGCAAGCGGCGATCGCGCACGCGGTTTACAGCCCCGAGGTCAGACATCCCGTGGAGGTAGGCGCCGACCAGGAAGCGCACCTGGTGGCCTGGTTATCGAAACGGTTGGGATCGAGCCTGAAGGTGCCGCACCTGGGCGGCGTCGGCTATCAGTTGGTCGGGGGTCGGCTGTTGCCGGGGAATCAAGGCCCCGTCGCGCAGTTCATGTTTCAGGACGCGAACGGTCAGCGCTTGACGCTTTATGTGCGCACGGCGACCGCAGAGCATCGTGAAACGGCTTTTCGTTTCGCACACGAGCGCGGCGTCAGCGTTTTCTACTGGATCGACACCCGGTTCGGTTATGCACTGTCGGGCGAGATCGACAAGGACGAACTGTTGCGGATAGCGCGGCTCGTGTATCAGCAAATCAATCCGTGACAGGCGTCATCGCGAGCCTGCGCGGCTGCTATGCAGCCCGCGCGCGGCTCGCCCACGGCGAGCGATTCCGCGACCGGTGCGTCGCCGCGCAGCTGAAAAGCCATTGTTAAAACAAATGGTTATAACCGCCCATGCGATGCGTGGCGATGTCGAACAGTGACGGAGACTACTGCGGGAATTTGCAGAGGGAGAAGCGCTTGCTGCTGTCGGCCGCGCTGGCTGCGGCCGGTGAAACTCAAGAGAGGAAATAACGGGAGCCGGGGAGCCCAGCTCCCGCTCAAACAACTACCGTTACTACTTCTTCTTAGCCGCTTTCTTTGCTTTTTTCTTTGCTTTTTTCTTCGCTGCCATTTTCATCTCCTTACGAGTTGTTAATTGGCTACACGTGCAAACGACTTTTATTTCTGCACGCCCAATGCATCGTTCCACACTGCTGCATGTGTTCCTGTTTCGTTTCCAAAAGCAGGATACGATGCTTGGTGCGCCAATTCTAAGCTACGTTCAAAAAAAAATGCAACACATTTGTAAAAAAATTCGGCGCGATCAGTGGATGCTGTTGCAGATATGCCGCCGGAATTTCTTCCGTTCTCACTAATCATCGCTGCGTTTTTCGCAGATCGATTTTTATCGGATCGCATTTTCTATCGTCGCAGTAACCGCACAACGATGAAATTTCGACACTGTGCAGATCACGGCAGCGTTCGCTCCGATGCGATCAGATGCGCAATCGATTCCCGCTCGCGGATGAGATGCATCTCATCGCCGCTCACGATCACTTCGGCGGCACGCGGACGCGTGTTGTAGTTGGAGCTCATCGTCATTCCGTAAGCACCGGCCGACATGATGGCGACGAGATCGCCCTCGGCAACGGCGAGGTCGCGATCGTGGCCGAGGAAGTCGCCGCTTTCGCAAACCGGTCCCACAACTTCATAACGGCGGGTCGGCGCGCGCCGCCGCTGCACGGGCTGGATATCGTGCCAGGCGTCGTAGAGCGACGGGCGTATGAGATCGTTCATGGCCGTGTCGAGCACTGCGAAATTGCCGTGGGCTCCGTGCTTCAGGTACTCGACACTCGCCAGCAGCAGGCCAGCGTTGCCGACGATGGAGCGCCCCGGTTCTAGCACCAGTTTCTGCTTGCGATCGCCGAGGCACGCCGTGAGGGCCTGTACATACTCGGCGACCGGCGGCGGCGCTTCATCCCGATACCGTATGCCCAAACCGCCGCCGATGTCGATATGCGCAATCGCGATGCGCTCCCCCGCCAGCCTGTCGACCAGCACGAGGAGCTTCTGCAGCGCGGACACGAGCGGCGCGACGTCCGTGATCTGGGCGCCGATATGACAGTCGATGCCGATGACCCGCAGGTTCACCATGCCGGCAGCCGCGCGGTAGAGCGGCATTGCGTCTTCGAAGGCGATACCGAACTTGCTTTCCTTGAGTCCGGTCGCGATGTAGGGGTGCGTGCCCGCGTCGACATCCGGATTGATGCGCAGGCTGACCGGCGCTTTCATGCCCAAGTCGCCCGCGACGCGGTTGAGCCGCTGCAATTCGCTTGCCGATTCGACGTTGAAGCACGCAATGCCCGCACTGAGCGCCGCGCGAATCTCCGCTGCGCTCTTGCCGACGCCTGAAAATACGGTCTTGCGAGGGTCGCCGCCGGCGGCGATTACGCGCTCGAGTTCGCCTCCGGACACGATGTCGAAGCCGCTGCCCATCCGCGCCAGCAGATTGATTACCGCGAGACTGGAATTAGCTTTCACGGCATAGCAAATCAGATGGTCACGGCGCGCGAGAGCCTGGTCGTAGGCTTGATATGCGGCCTCGATCGCCGCGCGCGAATAGACATAACACGGCGTACCGAACGCTGCGGCGATGCGCGTCAGCGGGACAGCCTCGGCATGCAGCTCCCCGTCGCGGACCGTGAAGTACGTCACCGCGTGGCCGGCGGGTCGCCCAATGGATTTTCGGGCTGGGTGCGGGGGGGCGGCGTGACGAGCGGAGGTTTGACAGCGCTTTTCGGCTCGGGAATGAAGAGCGGGCCTTTCTGACCGCACCCCGACAGCAGGATGGCCAGCGACATCAGCAGGATTCGACGCATGGGAGCCTGGAGAACACAGTCAAGATGCGCCCGGATATTAGCACACGGGGTTAAGGTCGGTCAGCGCGCCCGCTACACCGCGAGGTAGCGATGGCCGTCGCGGCGCAGCGCGTGGCGGCGTGCGGCGTAATCCGGCAGCACGGCCTCGACCGCTTGCCAGAAGCGCGGCCCATGGTGGGGATGCAACAGGTGCGCAAGCTCGTGCACGACTACGTAGTCGATCAGAGTCAAAGGCATGTGGATCAGCCGCCAGTTCAGCAGAATCCGGCCATCCGGATGACAGGATCCCCAGCGTGTCCGCGCGTTGGAGAGGCGGATGGTGGGAACGGTGACCGCCAAAGCGCGTGCGTAACAGGCACATCGTTGAGCGAAGCAGGCCAGCGCGGTCTCGCGCAGCCATGTCATCACTGCCGCCTTGAGGGCAGCTGCGCCATCCAGGGCGCCGGCGGGCGCGATGAGCAGATCAGCTTCTCGGCGCACGGTCGAATGGGCCGGGTCGCAGGCGATCGTCAGGGTTTCGCCCAGCACTGCTATACGGGCTCCGGCGCGCCATTCGAATTTCGCCGGGCGGCGCTCGCGCCATTGCGCGAGCTTGCGGCGTATCCATGATGCATTGGACTCGAGCACGCTTTCGATGCGCCGTACGCTCGCGCGCAGCGGAGCGGCGATTCTGAGTCCCTCCTCGTCGACGATCAGCGTGATGCCGCGCCGGCGCGCGCTGCGCTTGACCCGATACGACACCGCCACGCCTTCCAGCAGGAATTCGTGCCGGCTCGATAGCGGGAGCGCAGTGCGCCCGAACAAGAGCGTCAGCTGCCGCGGTTCAGCACGCCCCATCGCCTCCGCCCAGGCTGTGCATTTCCGCTTCGATCCAGTCCTCGGCCTGGCGCGTCAGCACGGCCGCTTTGCCGCCGCGACTGTCGATCGCGCGGCCGATGCTCACGGTGATCAGTCCCGGATATTTGATGAAGGCGTTGCGCCGCCAGCATTCGCCTGCGTTGTGCGCGATCGGCACGATGGGCGCCTGCGCATGAATCGCGATCGCGGCGCCGCCGGTCTGATAGGTCCCCCGCGAACCGGGGGCCACCCGCGTACCTTCGGGATAGACAATGACCCAAAACCCGCGTGCAAGGCGTTGCCTGCCCTGCGCAAGCATCTGTTTGACCGCGCGCACGCCGGCGCTGCGGTCGATCGCGATGGGCGAGAGCATGGCGAGGCCCCACCCGAAAAAAGGGATCCACAGGAGTTCGCGCTTGATCACGTACACCTGTGGCGGAAGCACCACCTGAAATGCGAGCGTCTCCCACGCTGACTGATGCTTGGACAGCACCACGCAAGGCTGTGGCGGAATGTGCTCCGTGCCGCGCACACGATACCTGATACCGCAGATTGCCCGGGCCGCGTAGAGCGTCAGGCGCGACCAGAGCGTGATGATCCGATAGCGGGCGATGGGCGGCAGCGGAAAGGTGAGCAGGGCAATGACAGCGAACGGCGGAGTGATGAGCGTCTGGAACAGGGAGAACAGGCAGGAGCGCAGTATCAGGCCGGCTTTCATCGCAGGATCGACTGCACTGCCTCGGCAAGGTCGGGGAAAATCTGGGTGTTCTCCGGGAGGCCGCCGGCCGCCGCCGTCACACGGCCCTTGCCCGTGAGCACGAGCATCGGCCTGGCTTTGACCTTTACCGCAGCTTCGAGGTCGCGCAACGCGTCGCCGACGCAGGGGACGCCGGCGAGATCGGTGTTGAACCGGTGGGCTATATCTTCCAAGAGGCCGGCACGGGGCTTGCGACAGTTGCAATCGGCCTCGCGCGCGTGCGGGCAGTAGAACACCGCGTCGATGCGGCCTCCGGCCTGGCTCAGCGCCTTGTGCATTTTTTCATGGATCGCATTCAGCGTCGCCATGTCGAGCAGCCCGCGCCCCACCCCCGACTGATTGGTGGCGACGACCACGCGATAACCATGCTGGTTGAGCTTGGCGATCGCTTCGAGGCTGCCGGCGATGGACTTCCATTCGGCCGGGTTCTTGATGTATTCGGCGCTGTCGTGGTTGATCACGCCATCGCGGTCGAGGATCACGAGCTTCATGCGGAGTGCCTGGGCATGGTTTCAGGCGGCAAGCTTGGATATGTCGGCAACCTGGTTCATCAGGCCATCGAGCGTGCGCAACAATGCGAGCCGCCTGCTGCGTAGCACAGGATCATCGGCCATCACCATGACCTTGTCGAAGAAATCGTCCACCGGGCCACGGAATTTCACCAGTTCGAGCAATGCTTCCTGGTAAGCCTGCCTGTCGAAATGCCCCCTGATCACGGGTGACAGCTGCGTAAGCATAGCGAATAGCGCTGCTTCTTCGCTGTTCTCCGATTGCCCGCCGCGGGCAGCAGCGCCGTTCGCCACCGGCGCTTTCTTCAGGATGTTGCGGATGCGCTTATTGGCCGCCGCCAGGCTTTCCGCCTCGGGCAGCACACGAAACGCCTGCACCGCATTCAGCCGCGGAATCACCAGATCGATGCGCGTGGGACCCTGGCTGACGACGGCCTCGATTTCATCCGCAGCATAGCCGCGTTCGCGCAGGTAGCCGCGCAGCCGCTCGAGCGCAAAGTCGAGGACCTTGGCGGACGCATCGGGCTCGACTCGTCCGGCGAACAGGTTACGCGTGTCGTCGAGCAGCTGCCTAAGGTCGAGCGGCAGCGATTTCTCTGCGAGTATGCGCAAAACGCCCAGCGCCGCGCGCCGCAGGCCGAACGGATCCTTCTCGCCCGTCGGCGGCTGACCGATGCCAAAGAACCCCACCAGCGCTTCCAGTTTGTCCGCCAGCGCAACGCAAGTGCCCTCGGACGTCTCGGGCAGCGCATCACCCGCGAAGCGCGGCCGGTAGTGCTCCTCGATCGCCGTGGCGACGCTGGGATCTTCGCCGTCCTGGAGGGCGTAGTAATGGCCCATGATGCCCTGCAGATCGGGAAACTCGCCGACCATGTGCGTGAGCAGGTCGGCTTTGGCGAGTTCTGCCGCGCGCGCCACCCGGTGCTCGAAAGTCTGCAGCTCGCGCGCGATCGTCTGCGCGAGCAGCGTGACGCGGCGCACACGATCGAGCTGGCTGCCCAGTTTGTTGTGGTAGACGACGTCTGCGAGCCTGGGCACGAGGTCTGCGAGCCGGGTCCTGCGGTCCTGGTCGTAAAAGAACTTGGCGTCGGCGAGCCGCGGTCGAATGACGCGCTGGTTGCCTTCAATGACGTGGCGCGGCTCCGCAAGGCGCATGTTCGAGACGATGAGAAACCTATTGGTCAGCTTGCCCGCCGCATTGAACAGCGGGAAATACTTCTGGTTCTGCCGCATCGTCAGGATCAGGCATTCCTGGGGCACGGCGAGATATCCCGATTCGAACTCGCCGGCGTAGACGCTCGGGTGCTCGATCAGCGCGGTGACCTCGTCCAACAGCGCACTGACATCCTCCGGCGGCCCGAGCGAAGCGTCGAGCTCGGCGGCTTTGGCGAGCAATTGCCGCTCGGTTTCCTGCCGACGCTGCTCGAAATCCGCGATGACCTGACCCTCCGCGGCGAGCGCGCGCTCGTAATCGTCCGCCGCGGTGAGGCTGATGTCCCTGGCGCCCTGGAAGCGATGACCGTGGGTCACCCGGCCTGCCGTCAAACCCAGCACCGATACATTGACGACTTCTGTGCCGTGCAGCGCGACGAGCCCATGCGCGGGGCGCACGAACTGGACGGTGGTCGTGCCGTCGGCGAGTTGATAGTTCATCAGCTTGGCAACGGGCAGTCCCTCGATTGTCTCCTGTAGCGTCTCATCGAGCGCCCGCGCCAGCGGCTGGCCGCTCGACAAGGTGCGTAGGTAAACTGCCTCCGCCTTGCCGTCCAGTTTGGTGACCAAAGCATCGGGACCCTCGCTGGACTTGGGAAAGTTGTCTGCCAGTTGCGCGCGGCCCAAGGCCTCGAGCTTTTTGCGCAATGCAACACTCGAACTGCCATCTTGCGCCCGCGCGACTGACAAAGGCATCAACTTCATCTCGACCGGCTGGTCGACCGCCTTCGCGTGGACCGCTGACAGATGAACGGCGATTCGACGCGGTGTAGCAAAGGTCCTGACCACGGCATCATCGCCGATCAGGCGCCTGGTTTTGAGGCCTGTCGCGATTGCGCGAGCGAACGATTCAGCCAACCGTCTGAGCGACTTGGGCGGCAGCTCTTCGGTAAACAGTTCGACCAGCAGACTCGCGCTCACGCGCGTTCTCTCTGTTCCAGCGCCGTCTGCAGTGCAGCCAGGTCGACGCCCAGATGCGCCAGCTGCTCGGGAGGGCACAGCGGGAAGCCGGCGCGCACGCGCGAGTCGAAAAACGACTGCGACACGCTGCGCGCGAGGTTGCGGATGCGGCCGATGTACGCGGCGCGTTCGGTGACCGAAATTGCGCCACGGGCATCCAGCAAGTTGAACGTGTGCGCGGCCTTGAGGACCATTTCGTACGCAGGTAGCGTGAGGCGCGCCTGCACCAGACGCTTCGCTTCCGCCTCGTAGTCGCCGAAATGACCGAACAGCATTTCCGCGTTCGACTGCTCGAAGTTATAGGTCGATTGTTCGACCTCGTTCTGGTAATAGACGTCGCGATAGGTCAGGTGACCCGACGGGGTCGCGTCTGATAGCTGCGTCCAGGTAAGATCAAAAACATTCTCGACATTCTGGAGATACATCGCGAGGCGTTCGATGCCGTACGTCATTTCACCCGTGATCGGTTTGCACTCCACGCCACCGACCTGCTGAAAATAGGTGAACTGGGTGACTTCCATGCCGTCCAGCCAGACCTCCCAGCCCAACCCCCACGCGCCGAGCGTGGGATTCTCCCAGTCGTCCTCGACGAACCGGATGTCGTGGCTCCGCGGATCGATGCCCAGCGCCTCCAGCGAGCCGAGGTAGAGATCGATGATCTGCGGCGGCGCAGGCTTCAGCACCACTTGGTACTGGTAATAGTGTTGAAGGCGGTTGGGATTCTCGCCGTAACGACCGTCCTTCGGGCGGCGTGAAGGCTGCACATAGGCGGCCTTCCACGGTTCGGGGCCGATCGCACGCAAGAACGTGGCAGTGTGGGAAGTACCCGCGCCGACTTCCATGTCGTACGGCTGCAGCAGCGCACAACCCTGTCTGTCCCAGTAGTCGTTGAGCCGCAAGATGATTTGCTGGAAGGTCGGCATGAGACGGGCTGGCGCGCAAAGGTACTGGCAAGACGCGGATGTTACCGGTTCCGCGCGGTGCCGGAAAGGCGGGATACGCGTTCGGCCGCACCGCTACGAGTCTGAGCGACGCGCGTTCTGAACGCGCACAAATGCTGCGGTCAGTTAGTTGCGGCCTTTCATTTGCGCCAGCTCTTTTTCGAGATCGCTGATGCGGTTTTGCATAGTCGCCATGCGCGCGTTGAGCAGTCCGACATTGACGAACCTCACGTTGTTCGCAGGCGCGTCGAGCGTATTGCCGTAACCCAGCCACGACGCATCGTAGACTTTGACGTTTTTGAAGCCGAGCTGCTGCAACACCCCCGCGGTCTCAGACGCGCGTGCGCCGCTCTGGCAATAGACGACGGTCTCCTTGGCCGGATCGAGGCCGGCATAAAGCTTGCGCAGATCGTCCACGGGCTTGAGCGACATCCCCGCATTGTCAGCGACCTGTTTGCGCGCGAGCTTGAGTGGAGTGTCGGGGTCCACCCAGTTCTGCTCGTACGGAATGTTCAACGCGCCGGGGATATGGCCGCCCCGCAGCGCGCGGATATCCTCGCCGCTGAACTCCTGCGGTGTGCGCGCATCGATGATTTGTACGTCGCGGTTGCCGAGTTTGGCGACCATTTCGGGCGTCGTGACCGTCACCGCTGGATCGGCCACGAGCTTCAGCGCAACCGGGCGCGGCGGTGCCGAGCCGCGACCGAGCGCGCGACCGGAAGCGCTCCAGTCCTCGATGCCGTTGTGATAAACGCGCACATTGTTCCCGCTGAAGTGCTGCATCGTATACAGGCCGAAATACGGATGCCATGTGCCGCGGCTGCCGTAGACGATGATTTCCCGCGCCGGATCGACGCCGGCCGCGCCCAGAATTTTCTCGATGCGGTCGACCGGAATAAAGTCTTCGGTGTTGTCGTCGCGCAGCACTTTGGCAGCATCGCCGATGCTTACCGCGCCCGGGATGTGTCCTTTGACGTAGGCTTCGGTCGGGCGCACATCCCATACCACGACGTTGCGCGTGAGCGCTTCTGCGACATAAGCGGCGTCGACGATTACAGGCGCGGCGTGCGCGGATGCACACAGCGCAATCAGAGAGATCAATATCAGCTGTTTCATGGAATTTCTCGCTGGTTGGACGAACCGATCAACTGCGGGGGATCAGCCTAGCCCCGCGACGAGAATGGCGTCAACCCGGCGCGGCATTTCGGCGGCGGCGAGCCAGACGGAGCAAGCCCGCGCCCAACAGCACTGTCGCGAGCGCAACGACTGGCGTATCGCCCCATCGTACATAAGGGGTTGCCCCCTGGTAGCCCTGCACGATGCCATTGACGATCGCCGTCGCATAACCCGGCGCGCGCGCGACGACTCTGCCGTGCTGATCGATGATCGCCGTTACACCGGTGTTGGTCGAGCGCAGCATGTAGCGGCCGGTTTCGAGCGCCCGTGCCTGCGAGATCTGCAGATGCTGTTCCGGTGCGAGCGAGCGGCCGAACCACGCGACGTTGCTGACGTTTGCCAGCAGTGTTGCCTGCGGCAGCTGGCGGATGATCTCGGCGCCGAAAGCATCCTCATAGCAGATGTTCACCGCCACCTGCTGGCCCGCGACCGCCAGCGGCTGCTGTGCGATCGAGCCGCGCGCGAAGTCGAGCAGGGGAATCTGCGTAACCGCCAGAAACCAGCCGAACAACGGCTTGAACGGGACGAATTCGCCGAAGGGCACCAAGTGCGATTTGCGGTAGACCTGCGTCGGCGCAGTGCCGTAGGAAAACAGACTGTTGTAATAGCCGCGCTGCGAATCGCGCTCGGGAATGCCGATCAGCACGTCGCCGCCGCGCCTGCGCGCATGGGCGCCGAGAGCATCGAGGTAAGCGCGAGGCACGTCGTGCAGAAACAGCGGCAGCGCGGTTTCCGGCAAGATAGTCAGCTGTGCGTCGCTGGCACTGACCAGCTTGAGGTATGACTCCAGCGTGGCCTGTATCCGATCCTCCCGCCATTTCATTTCCTGGGGAATATTTCCCTGCAGCAGGCTGACGGTAACCGGGGCTCCCGCGGGGGCCGTCCAGGCGACGCTGAGCAGCGCGTAACCGCCGGACCAGACCAAAACAAGGATGAGGGATGAGGGATGAGGGATGAGGGAAAAAAGGCGAGGGCGGTGTTTAACTTCCGCCTTCATCCCTTCGCCTTCATCCTGCCACCGCGTCCACAGCGTGACCAGCAGCCCGGCGCTCAAAACGGTTGCAAATGTCGCGCCGTAAATTCCCATGATGGGAACATAGCCCGCGAGCGGGCTGGCGGGGATCTGCGAGTAACCCAAAGCGATCCAGGGAAATCCCGTGAACACCCATCCGCGCAGCCACTCGGTGATCGTCCATGCCGCCGGCAGCACGGTGAGCGTTGTGAACATGGAACGCGGCCCGAGCGCGTGATAGACCCCGCCGGTCAAGGCTGGATAAAGCGACAGGAAAGCGCAGAACAGCAGCGTTACGACGCCGGCAAGCAAGCCCGGCATCGCGCCGAAATCGTGCAGGCTGACATAGACCCAGCTCACGCCGGCGAGAAAGTAGCCGAGGCCGAAGCTGAAGCCGATGAGCGCCGCTCGCCTGCTGCCGGGGGCACGCTGCCACAGCACGATCAGCAGTGCGAAGCTGACGATCGGCAGCGGGAAGAAGTAAAAAGGCGCAAAGCCCAGCACGGTCGCTGCGCCGAGCAGCGCGGCGGCCGGCAGTGTGCGCCGCATCGTTCAGCGGCTCCTGCCCGGTGCAGGTCTCTTTTCAACCAGCAACAGATGCAGGCGGCGGCTGTCGGCGCGCAGCACCTTGATGCTCAACTCATCGAAGCTGATCTGCTCGCCGCGCTTGGGCACGCGCCCGAAGCGCGCCAGCACCAGGCCGCCGATCGTGTCGTGATCCTCCTCACTGAATGTGGTGCTGAACGACTCGTTGAGCTTGGCAATTTCCGTGGTCGCCTTCACGCGCCATGCCCCGCCCTTGTCGGCGATGATATCGTCCTCGGTTTCATCGAAATCGTACTCGTCTTCGATATCGCCGACGATCTGCTCGAGCACGTCTTCGATCGTGACCAGACCGGCGACGCCCCCATACTCGTCGACTACGATCGCCATGTGGTTGCGGTTGCTGCGGAAATCCTTCAGCAGCACGTTGAGGCGCTTCGATTCGGGGATAAAAACGGCCGGACGCAGCATTTCGCGAACGTTGAACTCTTCTTCGCCGGCATAGTAGCGCAGCAGGTCCTTGGCGAGCAGGATGCCGATCACGTCGTCCTTGTTGTCCTCGATAACCGGAAAGCGCGAGTGATTGGTTTCGATCACCAGCGGAATGAACTTGTCCGGCCCTTCGCTGATGTCGATCACGTCGATTTGCGAGCGCGGAATCATGATCTCGCGCGCCTGCATCTCCGACACCTGCAATACTCCCTCGATCATCGACAGGGCATCGCTGTCGAGAAGATTGCGATCGTAGGACGAGCGCAGCAGCTCGACCAGCTGCTCGCGGTCCTCGGGCTCGCGCATGAGCAGCGCGCCCAGACGCTCGAGCCAGGTCGGTTTGGGAAAACTATCGTTCACGTGGCAGGCAACGCCCGAGCGTTCCGGCGGCGCGGCGTCTTTTTCGTCGCTGTGCCCGGGTGGGCTGCATCGCTCCGGTAAGGATCAGCGTAGCCGAGTCCGGCAAGGATGCGCGCCTCGAGGTGCTCCATCGCCTGCGATTGGCGCGCGCGCTGATGATCGTGCCCCAGCAGGTGCAGCACGCCATGGATCGTCAAGTGCGCGTAATGCGCGTCGCTGGCGACGCCGCGTTCACGCGCCTCGCGCGCGACTACGGGAGCGCAGATTGCGATGTCGCCTTCGAGCGGGCGTGAGCGGTATGCGAAGCTCAACACGTTGGTGGCGTAATCGCGCCCGCGGAAGCGGCGGTTGAGGCGCCGCGCCTCGCGCCCGCCGACGATGCGCAGCGTGATGTTCGCTTTGCGGCGCAATACCGCGCGTGTCCACCGGCGCAGGTCGGCCGGGGTCGGCAGGCGTCCTGACTTGATGCCGTACTGAACCGTCAAGGCGAGCTCAGGCGCGCGGCTCGTCCTGGCTTTTCGTATGCCGCTCATAGGCGTTGACGATACGCTGTACGAGCGGATGACGCACGACGTCGCTCGATTGAAAGTACGTAAACGCGATGCCGCGTACGCGCTTGAGCACGATGCGCGCTTCGATCAGGCCGCTCTTGTGTCCGCGCGGCAAGTCGATCTGCGTGATATCTCCGGTTACCACGGCTCTGCTGCCGAAGCCGATGCGGGTCAGGAACATCTTCATCTGCTCGGGGGTGGTGTTCTGGGCTTCGTCGAGGATCACGAACGAATGGTTGAGCGTGCGGCCCCGCATGAAAGCGAGCGGTGCCACCTCGATCGCGCTGCGCTCGAAAAGCTTGGCGACCTTGTCGAAGCCCATAAGGTCGTAAAGCGCATCGTACAGAGGGCGCAGATAAGGGTCGACTTTCTGCGCCATGTCGCCCGGCAGAAACCCGAGGCGTTCGCCGGCCTCGACCGCAGGCCGCACGAGCACGATGCGCTTGACATGGTCGCGCTCGAGCGCATCGACGGCGCAGGCGACGGCGAGATAGGTTTTGCCGGTGCCAGCAGGTCCCACCGCGAACGTTATGTCGTGGTTCTGGATCTGCTTCAGGTACTGGACCTGGCGCGGTGTGCGCCCATGCAGATCGGCACGGCGGGTTTTCAGTTGCGGCGCGTCACCGGTCGCTTCCGTCGTGCGGTTGCGTGTCACTTCGATCAGCCCCAACTGCACGTCCTCGAGCGACAAGTGGCGTTTGGCATGCGCATAGAATTTCTCCAGGGCGCGCGCGGCGAGCTGGGCCTGGTCTGGATTGCCGGACAGGGCGAAATGCTCACCGCGGCGGATGATCACGACGTCCAGCGCGGTTTCGATCTGCCGCAGGTTTTCATCGAGCGCGCCGCACAGATTCGCCAGCCGCTGGTTATCAACCAGCGAGAACGCAACTTCGACAGGCTTCAAGCGTGCGCGTGCGCCAGCTCACCGCGCAGCGTATGCGCGAGCGCAGCAGTGATCGTGACATCGACGAAGCGGCCGGCAAGCCGCGGATCGCCCGGAAAGTTGACGACGCGATTGTTATCGGTGCGGCCCGCCAGCTCGTTGGCATCTTTCTTCGAAGCGCCTTCGACCAGAATGCGCTGCGTGCTGCCCACCATGCCGGTGCTGATGTCGTGGGCATGGCCCTCGAGAACAGCTTGCAGGCGGTGCAGGCGCGCCAGTTTGACTTCGTGCGGCGTGTCGTCCGCAAAGGACGCTGCCGGGGTGCCCGGCCGGGGACTGTAGAGGAAACTGAAGCTCGCATCGAAGCCGACGTCGTCGACCAGCGCCAGGGTTGCCTCGAAATCAGCAGCCGATTCGCCGGGGAAACCAACGATGAAATCCGAAGAGATCGAGATGCCGGGGCGCGCACCGCGCAGGCGTCGCACGATCGATTTGTATTCGAGCGAGGTGTAGCCGCGTTTCATTGCGGCCAGCACGCGGTCGGCGCCCGATTGCACGGGCAGATGCACGTGGCTGACGAGCTGCGGCAGGCGCCGATAGACGTCGGCGAGGCGCGGCGTGAACTCCTTGGGATGCGACGTCGTGTAACGGAGCCGCTCGATACCGGGTATCTCGGCGACATGTTCGAGCAGCGCCGCGAAATCGGCGATGCCGCCCGCGGCGTCGCTGATGCGGCCCCGGTAGGCATTTACATTCTGGCCCAGCAGGGTGATTTCCTTCACGCCCTGCAGCGCGAGTTCAGCGACCTCGGTCAGCACGTCGTCCAGTGGACGCGAAACCTCTTCGCCGCGGGTGTACGGCACGACGCAGAAGCTGCAGTATTTGCTGCAGCCCTCCATGATCGACACGAAGGCCGTGATGCCTTCGCTGCGGGCGGGTGGAAGGCTGTCGAATTTCTCGATCTCGGGAAACGAGATGTCGACCTGTGGTGCGCCGCTACGGCGGCGCGCCGCGATCATCGCCCGCAGCCGGTGCAGCGTCTGCGGGCCGAAGACGAGATAAACGTAGGGCGCCCGCGCGCCGAAGGCGGCGCCTTCCAGGCTGGCGACGCCCCCGCCCACACCGATCAGCAGCGCGGGGTTGGCCTGTTTCAGG
>JBKJZR010000129.1:0-10175 GCA_046715035.1 Burkholderiales bacterium
TCGGCCGCGGCGCGCTGGCTCGCGAAAAAAGAAAACGAGGCTGACTTGATCGGCGGCGTCAACCTCGACGTTGCCGACCCGTACCTGAAGCAAACGCTGCTCGACCTCTCGCAGACCGCCACCATCACCGACAGCCTCAAGCTGGGACGCTCAGTCCTCGCGGAACTCGGCGGCATCAATACGCTGCATAAGAGCGCGGTAGAACAGGCGGGATTCGCCGTGCTCAAGGCGCCCGACATCCCATCGATCCTGGTCGAGACCGCTTTCATCAGCAATCCAGAGGAAGAACAGCGGCTCAAGGACGACGCCTACCAGGACAAGATGGCCGATGCGATCTTCGCCGGCATCAAGCGTTATTTCGCGCAGAATCCACCGCTCGCCCGCAACCGTATCGCGCTCAATCCGTGAGCCGCGCGCGCACCGTGACGTTTCGCCGAAGCACATTCGCCGCTTTCCTGCATCCGCCCCGGTCGGGCGCATTGCAACCTTAGTGCCGGCCGTGCTGATGCCCAAAGCATTCCCGCGGAGACTTGCATAAAACGTTCCCTGCCTCTGAACCTTCCCTCACCCTCGGTCGGCATCGCCTCCCTCGCTGCGCTCTCCCCGAGGGGAGAGGGAAGCGCGACGCTTCGTTCTCGATCGATCAGCGCGCGAGCGCCACAACGCTCCCTTCTCGATCGATCAGCGCGCGCGAGCGCCACAACGCCGGGAGAAGGGTTGGGGATGAGGGAGCACACTCCTCGTATGCCCGGGAAAAGGGTTGGGGATGAGGGAGGAGACGCCATGACAGGTTCGTGGTTGCAATTCGCGGGGCGCACGCCGAGGCGTCTCAGCCTCAGGTCAGCGGCCGCGCTCGCCGCGGCATTTGCGCTCGCCCCTGCCCTTGCCGCGGAACGTTATCCGAACAAACCGGTGCGCTTCATCGTGCCGTACGCGCCCGGCGGCGGCTCCGACACCATCGCCCGCGTGCTGGGGCTCAAGCTGGGCGAAACGCTCGGTCAGACTTTCGTCGTCGACAACCGTCCCGGCGCGGCCAGCATGATAGCCACCGAGATCGTCGCCAAGGCGCCCGGCGACGGCTATACCTTGATCCTCGCCGACGTTCCGCACGCAATCAATGTCGCCACCGCGGACAAGCCGACATACGACGCGGTCAAAGATTTCGCGCCCATCATGTTGGTGGCGACCACGCCGCAGATCATGGTCGCGCATCCGTCGTTCGCGGCCAATTCGCTCAAGGAACTGCTGGCGATGCCGCGCGCGCAGACGGAGAAGTTCGCCGTCGGGACCTCCGGCACCGGCAGCTCACCGCACATGACCTACGAGCTGCTGCGGCTGCGCACCGGACTGGTGCTCAACCATGTGCCGTACAAGGGCGGCGGGCCGGCGATCGCCGATGTGATCGCAGGCCAGATCCCCATCGGATTGCTGGGCTCGCCGGTCTCGATACCACACCTCAAGTCCGGCCGCATGAAAGGGCTGGGCATCACCAGCGCGAAACGTCACTCCGTAGTGCCGACGGTTCCCACGTTCGACGAATCCGGCGTCAGCGGCTTTGTGGTATCGCACTGGTACGGCGTGCTCGCCTCGGCCGGCACGCCGCCTGCCACCGTCAAGCTGCTGCACACTGAAATCGCTCGTGCGCTCGAGCAGCCCGACGTCAAAGAGCGTTTCGCGGCGCTGGCGCTCGACATTGTGGCACTCGGTCCGGACGAATTCCGCAGGATTATCGAGAACGATGTCAGGCGCTGGAAAGACGTTGTCGCCAAATCCGCCATCAAGCTAAACTGAAGGAACGCGATGAGTTATCAACGGCAGGCTGCCGCGGCTTTACGTGACTCAGTACGAGGGTTGCGCACCGGTGGTGGAGGCGTTCACGGAAGGCCGCGCTGAGTGCACTCCGTGGAACAAGCTCGATGTTCCACCGGGCGGCCTCAAGTCGCCCAACCCGCCGGGCGGCCGCGCCGTGTTTTCGCTGATGCGCGAGCATGGCGGCGCGGCGATTGCGGTTTCCACCTCTGACGCGCTGGCTGCGGTCGATCAACTCGCGCGCGAGGAAGGCATTTTCGCATGCCCCGAAAGCGCGACCACACTGGTCGGACTCAGGCATGCGCTCGCGCGCGGTCTCGTGAACCCGGACGAGCACATCGTCCTCGTCAATACCGGCTCCGGGCTCAAGTCCATTCCGACGCTGGATGCGCCGCGCTTTCCGACAGTAACGACCAGCGCCGAAATCCGGGTCTGATCGGCATTTCATTTCCCGTCAAAGCGCCGTCCGGCGGCCGCTGCCTGCTCGTCGACGTGGTCGGCCACCAAGCTCCGCTGGGTTGGACATATCGGTCTATTTCAGCCATCGCCGGAAGGCACCTTCAATATCGTTGCAAATCTATTGCAACGATTTATCGGTATTAATATAATGCCTTCATTAACAATGTCTTATTCGCTTCATACAGTTGAGGAATCGTTGCATGATTCTTTCCGAACAAGCCATTGTCGATTATATCGCGGCGCATCCCGCCGCCAGCCGCGAAGAAATCAGGCGCAACGTTGCGCCCGAATCGAATAAAACGACGATATGGCGCCATCTCAAGGCGCTACTCGACCAGCAAAAGCTCCAGGTTTCCGGCAGGGGGCGGGCCACCCGTTATACCCTCGCCGGCTCTGCCGTCGTGCGTGCTTATCTCCAAACACCGTACAACCAGCGGAAACCTTCGCGCTACAACAAAGGCTTGCTCGACGCCTATATCCCCAACAAGACTTTCTACCTCAGCCAGGCGGTGCGCGACCAGTTGCATGCAGTGGGCCGGCCCGATCTCTCTGCGATGCCCGCAGGAACATACGCCCGCAGAATCCTCGAGAAACTGCTGGTCGATCTCTCGTGGGCTTCGTCCCGCATGGAGGGCAACACCTACAGCATCCTCGACACCGAAAGACTGATTCGATTCGGCGAAGAGGCCGCAGGCCACGACCGTAAAGAAGCGGTCATGATCCTGAATCACAAGGAGGCCATCCAGTACGTGGTCGAGAACATCAATGATGTCTCCATCAGCCGCCGGGACCTATGCGACATCCACGCCTTGCTCTCGACCGGACTGCTCGCGAATCCCGCCATGGCAGGACGCCTGCGCATGCTGCCCGTGGAAATTGCCCATTCAAGTTACAAACCCCTCGACGACAAATTCGAGATCGAGGAAGAATTCGAGGTCTTGGTTCAGAAAGCCGCGGCCATTGCCGAGCCGTTCGAGCAATCGTTTTTTATCCTGGTGCATATTCCATACCTGCAGGCGTTCGACGACGTCAATAAGCGAACCGCGCGTATCGCATCGAACATCCCGTTGTTGAGAGCGGAGCTCGCGCCCATGTCATTCGTGGCGATGCATGATCGCGATTACATCGACGGATTGCTTGGTGTCTACGAGATCAACAATGTCTCCCTGTTGCAGGAGGCTTATGTCGAAGCGTACCGGGCTTCTGCGGAAAATTACAAGACCCTGCGAGCCGAGGTCGCAAACCCGGAAAAAGCTGCCCTCGCATACCGCGATTTTGTGAAGCAGGCCGTGCGCCGTTGCGTGCTGGAGTGGAAATCGTTCAAACCGGACGAGATCATGGAGATGACCGAGCAGGCCAACATTCCAGACGCCGATCGCAAAGGCGTCATTGCCTACATAGCCAGCGAATACCAAAACCTGCACGAAGGCAACTGCATTCGCTACCGGTTAAAGCCGGATGATTTGCAGTCGCTCAATCGGCAGTAAGACTACAGCGCCGAAAGCCATTGAGCGTCAATTCGAGCCTGGCCACTTTCCTTTGGTTATGGCATGTGACGCGTCGGAGCACAAACACGTTGCTGAAGAGCAAATGAGACGGCGTCTTTTACGCTGCGACCGAGGATTGATCACAGGGTGTGTTAGACAAGCTGCGCCGCGGGCGGGTATAGTGTTTGCGTCAATTCAAACCTGATTACCACATGCGCAACGAGTTCACCGCCATCATCGAACGCGACGGAGCATGGTTCATCGCTTATTGCCCGGAGATTCCCGGAGCCAACGGACAAGGGGACACCAGGGAAGCGGCGCGCGCGAGCCTTGCCGATGCAATTTCTCTCATTCTTGAGGATCGCCGAGAAGACGCGCTGCGCGGTGTGCCGCCCGACGCGGAACGCGATACCGTTGTTGTGACGTGAAACGCAGCACGCTGCTTCTGCACCTGCGTCAGCACGGCTGTTATCTCAAGCGGGAAGGCCGCTCACATTCGCTGTGAACGAATCCGAGCACCGGCGCAGTTGAAGCCGTTCCACGCCACACCGAAATCTCGAATCAACTCGCGCGGAAAATCTGCAAGGGGTTTTCCGTGCCGGTGGTCGGCGGCTGAGGCATCCGCCACAAAAAACCCCATGGCCACGGGCGTGGCGGCAGTCGGAAAGGCCCGAAAGCCACTCCGTGACTGGCTCATCGCCCGCAGCAGCCCGATAGCGGCTGATCTCGAAAGGGTGCATTTCAATCCGTGGGCTGGATCATGCCCCCGGACGAATAGCCGCAGCATGCTACGATCCTAGACCTGACCCCAAGCCCTGACCCCCAAGCCCCGCTCTAACCCGGTAACCCGCGCGCCGTAAGGGCGTTTGGGGCCGCCGCGTGGACCTCGGAAATGTCAGCCAGCTTTACACTTGATTCCCCCGAATTTTGGGATCTTGGATTACCCGATTGATTGGAATGTTATTTTTGTCTCGGGCACTGTTTATGCCTGTTTCCAGCATTGTCTTTGCTCGCGGTCCCCATACCGCCGCGCCTCAAGTACAGCAGCACCGTTGATACTTTAGAAAAGTGAGGGAACCCATGAAAATCACGACATCTTTCATCCTTGCTTCAATCGCCGGTTTCACCGCGCTGCTCAGCGCGGCGGGCCCGTCGCTCGCGCTGCCTGTTTTTCATGCCGAAGCTCACACCGGTCCGCTAGCTATACTCGGTCAGCAATTTACAAGCAGTAGTCCCGTCAGCGCCTTAGTCGACACCGGCACCGTTATCATCCCGTCCGGGATTGCTTCCGCGAGCGGGGCCGCTCAGGCCAGTCCGGGGCAGTTAGGTGCCCGCGGCTTCGGAGCCCTATCCGTGCTCACTCCGGGGCTGGGCGGCACCCAATTCGGGGGCACTGGCGAGGCGCGTTTTATCCTTGACGATATTGTCATAAGCGGGCCGGTGGGGACGGTGTCCGGCTCCCTCAACCTTGTTGTCCACGGTGGTATGAGCGGTACCGTGAACACCGTCACCGGACCGGGCTACTTCTTGGGCGCAGTGGGAAGGAGCACGTCCGTCCAACTATCGGGTGGTTTTTTCGCCTTAGCACATACCCCTTTCGCCGGCAGCGTGATCCATACCAGCCAGGTTGGCAACTGCTTCTCGACCGGTTGTGCACAAACCAACAGTTTTGTCGCGTCAGGGCTCTTTGACCGTTTCACCGGCGGTGCTATGAACCTGAACCTATCCCTACCGGTATTTATGGCGCAAGTCGGCGCGCCATTCACCTTGGACATGAGGCTTAGTGCCGGCGGCTCTGCTTCTTATATAATTCAGGGGACTACCGCAGGCGACTTCTCGCTGGAAGCCGACGGTTCTTCGAATTTCGCCAATACCGTGAGCTTCCCGACCGCTGGACCGGTATTCAACCTGCCGACAGGTTATACTGTCAATTCGGTCAGCGGCCTGATCGAGAATAATCAGTGGACAGGCGGTGCGGTGGCACCCGTTCCCGCACCGGCCTCGCTCGCCCTGCTGGGGATAGGGCTGGCCGGGTTAGCCGCGGCGAGACGGCGCAAGAAAGCCTAACCTCATCACCTCCTGATAGCGAAAAATGGGGTCACCCATTAGAAGGCCGGGGTCAAGGGACGAAATGAAAGCAACGATGGGGTCAGGTCTCGCATCGTAGCATTTGGCGAACTGCAGTAATTGGCTCCCGTCGGTCTCTGCGAGCCGTGACGTAGCGTGACGTAGTACACGTTGCTGCTTCCGGCCATCGCGCTTGACGGCGAACCGAGCGCCTTAGATACGCTCGACGGCGAATTTCAGCCCAGCCGCTCTGAGGATGGCGTGCAGGGTGGAAAACCGCGGATTGCCGGTCGACGATAGTGCGCGATATAGGCTTTCGCGCGGCACTCCCGCCGCCTTTGCGACTTTGGTACGAGCACCTCGACACATCGATGCGGCGCAAACAAAAAAAGCCGCGACGGGCGGCTTCCTTCTGGATCCCGGCTCGCGCAATCGCGCGTCCGGAATGACGTAAAAACCTACAGCGCCTTGACGATGTCCTCGACGACCTTCTTGGCGTCGCCGAACACCATCATCGTCTTGTCCATGTAGAAGAGATCGTTGTCGAGGCCGGCGTAGCCCGCGGCCATCGAGCGCTTGACCACCATCACGGTCTTCGCCTTGTCGACTTCGAGGATGGGCATGCCGAAGATCGGGCTGCCGGGCGTTTTCGCCGCCGGATTGACGACGTCGTTGGCGCCGAGCACGAGCACCACGTCGGTGGTCGGGAAATCGCTGTTGATCTCCTCCATCTCGAGCACCTGCTCGTAGGGGATCTCGGCTTCCGCGAGCAGCACGTTCATGTGACCGGGCATGCGCCCCGCCACCGGGTGAATCGCGAAGCGCACATTGACGCCCTTCTCGTGCAACTTGTGGGCGAGTTCCTTCACGGCATGTTGTGCCCGGGCGACCGCCAGTCCGTAGCCGGGAACGATCACCACGCTGTCGGCGTTGCCCATCAGGAACGCCGCGTCGTCCGCGCTGCCGCTGCGATGTGTCTTCTGCTCCGCCCCGCCCGCCGCAACCGCGCCCTCCGCCGCACCGAAGCCGCCCAGAATGACTGAGATGAACGAGCGGTTCATCGCCTTGCACATGATGTAGGAAAGTATCGCGCCGCTCGAGCCGACGAGCGACCCGGCGATGATCAGCATGGGGTTGCCGAGCGAAAAACCGATACCGGCAGCCGCCCAGCCCGAGTACGAATTCAGCATCGAAATGACCACCGGCATGTCCGCCCCGCCGATCGGGACGATGATCAGGAAGCCGAGCACGAACGCGATCGCGGTCATGGCCACGAACGCGGTCCAGTTGGTCTCAGGGCTCAGAAAAAACCACAGACCGCAGCCCAGCATCGCGAGCGCCAGCACGAGGTTCACCAGGTGCTGACCGCCAAACGTGATCGGCGCGCCGCTCATGCGTCCGGACAGTTTTAGAAACGCGATCACCGAGCCCGACCACGTCATGGCGCCGATGAACGTGCCGAGGAAAAGCTCGAGCTTGTTGGCCGTCGGCAGGGGCACCGGCAGGCTGAACGCGGCCGGACTGTTGACCGCCGCAATGGCGATGAACACCGCGGCGAGACCGACCAGCGAGTGCATGAAGGCGACCAGCTCGGGCATCGCGGTCATCTGCACGCGTTTCGCAATCACCATGCCGATGACACCGCCGAGCACGATGCCGCCGATGATGACCGCATAGTTCCTGGTGAGCGTCAGCGTCACCACGACGGCGAGCGCCATGCCCACCATGCCAAACATATTGCCGCGCCGCGCAGTCACGGGCGACGACAGCCCCTTCAGGGCAAGGATGAAGAAGACCGACGCGACGAGATAGGCGAGCGCGACCTGGTTGCCGGTCATAGCGCCGCCGTCGCGTGAGGAGTGAAGGGTGAGGAGTCAGGAGCAGACCCCCCCCGGCTGTTTAACCGCCTCTCGCCTCGCGCCTCGCGCCTCACTTCGGCTCTCCCTTCGGCTCTTTTTTCTTGAACATCCCGAGCATGCGCTGCGTAACCAGGAAACCGCCGAACACATTGATCGAAGCCAGCGTGACCGCTACCGCGCCGAGCCACACGCCCCAGTCGCTCTCGGCCGGACCGGCGGCGAGCATGGCGCCCACCAGGATGATTCCCGAGATCGCGTTGGTGACCGACATGAGCGGCGTATGCAGCGCGGGCGTGACGTTCCACACCACGTGGTAACCGACGAACACCGCGAGCACGAACACGGTGAGATAGAAGATGATGGGATCGACAGCCATGATTGCTCCTTTGGAACGACAACGAGTAAGGGTCAGGAGTAAAGCGCGCGTTAAGCGCTTCCCGCCTCACGCCTTACTGCTTCTTAACCGCTTCGCCACCGATGCACACGAGCGTGCCGGCGATGATTTCGTCTTCCCGATTCAGGTTGAGCTGGCCGGTTTTCGCATCGACCAGCAGATTGAAGAACGTGAGCACGTTGCGCGCATACAGCGCGCTCGAGTCCGCCGCCACCAGCGCGGGGATGTTGGCGATGCCGATGATGTGCACCCCGTCCCTGACGACGGTGCGGTCGGGCTCGGTGCCTTCGACGTTGCCGCCCTGCTCGGCCGCCATATCGACGATCACCGAGCCGGGTTTCATCGATTTCACCATGTCCTGGGTGACGAGCACGGGCGCCTTGCGTCCGGGGATCAGGGCGGTAGTGATGACGATGTCGGCCTGCTTGATGCGCTCGGCGACAAGCAAGGCCTGGCGCTTGCGGTAGTCGTCACCCATGTCGCGCGCGTAACCGCCCGCGCCTTTCGCCAGCTCTTTCTCGGCATCGGTCAGCGGCACTTCGATGAATTTCGCGCCGAGCGATTCGACCTGTTCCTTGGTTTCGGGCCGCACGTCGGTCGCTTCGACGACCGCGCCGAGACGCTTGGCGGTCGCGATCGCCTGCAATCCCGCCACGCCCACGCCCATGATCACCACGCGCGCCGCCTTGACGGTGCCGGCCGCCGTCATCAGCATCGGCATGAGGCGCTGGTACGTGTTGGCCGCCATCAGCACGGCCTTGTATCCGGCTAGGTTCGCCTGCGACGAAAGCACGTCCATGCTTTGGGCGCGCGAGATGCGCGGCAGCGATTCCATGGCGAAACCCGTGAGGCCCTGTTTTGCCAGCGCGTCGATGCCGTCTTTGTTGTGCGGGCTCAGCAGGCCGATGAGGACGGTGCCTGTGCGCATGCCGGCGAGCTCCTGCGCATCCGGCGCACGCACCTTCAACACGATTTCCGCAGCCTGGTAGATTTCGGCAGCGGTGCGGGCGATGGTTGCACCCGCGGCGGCGAACTGCTCATCGGGAATGCTCGCGCCCGCACCGGCCCCCGCCTGCACCAGCACGGTGTGATGTCCGCCTGCCAGCAGCTTTTTTACGGTTTCGGGTGTCGCGGCGACGCGCTTCTCGTCGCTGCGCGTTTCGGCCGGAATGCCAAGTTTCATCGCGTTGTTTCTCCCCTGGCCGCGCGCGTCGTGACGATGCGAGCCGCAGCCGCGCGCCATTATAAGGGAAAAGCCTGCACGGCTATAACTCCGGTCAGCCACGCGCACATCGCCAGTTATAATCTTCCATGGCCGCCATCCAGGTTTTGCCCGAGCTTCTGATCAATCAGATCGCCGCCGGTGAGGTGGTCGAACGTCCGGCGGCGGCGCTCAAGGAATTGCTCGAGAACAGTCTCGATGCCGGCGCGCGCGAGGTCAGCGTGCAGCTCGCCGGCGGCGGCATGAAGCTGCTGAAGGTCGCCGATGACGGCTGCGGCATCGGTAAGGAAGAGCTGCTGCTGGCGCTCGCACGCCATGCAACGAGCAAGATCGCGACGCTCGACGATCTCGAGCGCATCGCCAGCCTCGGCTTCCGCGGTGAAGCGCTCGCGAGCATAGCCGCGGTCGCGGAGCTGACGCTGACGAGCCGCGCCCGCCATGCGCCGCATGCCTGGTCGATCAGCGCGGCGGGCGGCATCTGCGCCGAGCCGAAACCGGCCGCGCACGAGCCCGGCACCAGCGTCGAGGTGCGCGATCTCTATTTCAACACGCCCGCGCGCCGCAAGTTCCTGCGGACGGAATCGACCGAATACGCGCATTGCGACGAGGTCTTCAGGCGCATCGCGCTGGCGAGCCCCGGAGTCGCGTTCAGGCTGCAGCACAATGGACGCGCGCAGTGGAACCTTGCGTAGCAGACGCCTGCGCAGCGCATCAGCGCCGTGCTGGGACCCGAATTCGAGGCGGCGGCGCTCGCCATCGACAGCGCGGCCGGCGATATCAGACTGAGCGGGCTGGCCGGTTTGCCGTCGGTCGCCCGCGGCGCGCGCGCCGCCCAGCACAGTTTGGTCAAAGGTGGTTTAGTGCGCGATAAAGTTCTA
>JBKJZR010000130.1:0-3321 GCA_046715035.1 Burkholderiales bacterium
CGAGAAACGCGCGGTCGCGCGCGAACTCGATCAGCTCGCGCGCGGAGTTGGTGCCGATAGTTTCCTCCGACTGGCCGTGCAGGTCGGCCCAGAATGGAAAAAGCTCGGCTTTCTCCATGATGCGCAGGGGATTGCTCTGGCAAAGCAGATTTCCGCGGTCATCGAGCGCCCGCACAACGATATCGCCGGGGTCGTTCACGCTCAGGCCCTCGATGATCTTCGTATACGCGCCGGGCTTTATCGCCACCCGCTCTGGCAATCCTTCGATTTTCAAGTTGGCGGTAAAGCGCACCGTAAGGTCCGCTTGGTCGCTGGGATTGCCCCACTGATCCTCGCCCTTGAAGCCGAGCCTGAACGGCTGGCCAACCTTGCGTGCGGTCGGCAGGATCGCCCTGAAGAGCACGGGCGGGCCGGCCACCACCGCGATGAACGGTTGCGCGGGCAGCTCCACGAAATTGTAGGTCGCCCACGCATCGACCAGCATGCGAAACTCGAACGTTGGCTCGTTGAACGTCTGCACGCGTATCCCCGGCGAGCCCTGCCGGCGGTCGCCGAAGCGCACGACGATGCGGTCGCCCTCGCGCAGGAAGCCGCGGACGACGCGGATGAACAATGTCTTGTCCCACGGGCGGATATTGAGCTTGCCGTCGTATTTGACCTCGAGCACCGCGCCGTTGGAAGCTTCGACCGTGGTGAAGTTCCAGCCCTTGGGATCGGTGAACTGCGGCCGCCCCATGTCGCTCGCGAAGCGGTGCACGATCTTGAGCGCACCGGTATCGTCGATGCCGAAGTAGCCCGCCGTATAGGTCAGTGTGAACGACTGGAAACTTCCCGCTTCGAACTCTCCCGGCGGGGAGATCTCGGCGCGGCCCATGCGCTCTGCAAAATAGATGGAATGCGGCATTAGATGCTCCTGATGCGCAAAATGCAGCGCTGGCTGACTGCGCAACCTGCCGCGCACCGCAGCGCGTTGCTCCGGTCAGCGCTTGACTTGCGGTCCCACGACGCCCAGGCCCACGCGCAGCGCCTCGGTTTCCATGATGTCCGACGGCATGACGTTGGCGATATTGACGTCCGCGCCGAATTCGCGCACCAGAAATTTTTTCATGTCTTCGACCGCGGACAGCGCGACGCCGGAAATCCACGGGCCCGGCAGTTCGATCAGCACGCGTGACATGTCGAGCCCCCGGCGCAAACCATCGATCAGCTTCATCTTCGGCTTGCCATTGGCGATCAGTTCTGCGGCTTCGACCAGGACGACTTCGGCGCCGGCGGCGAAACAGTCCTCGGCCTGCGTAATCAGCAGACGCGCGTCGTTCTTCATGTCCTTCGAGCCGACTTCGCCGAAGACGGCAAGCCCGCAGTCGATCGCGAGGCGTATCTGGGCGCGGCGCTGGACGCGACTGAGCGGCACGCAATTGTCCGAGATCTCGACCACGTCGAAGCCAACGCGTTTGGCCTCGACCAGAAAGCCGCGCAGCGCCTGCTGGCCATAGGTCGCGAATACATATTCCTGGAACTGGCCGCCGACGAATGGACGTATCTGGTGCCGGCGGTAGAGCGCGAGCTTCTTGCGTAAATAAGCCAGATCGTACAAGCGCGAAGTGCCGACCGCGATCTTGGCGAAGTCGATGTAGCGGCCCGCCATCGTCACCAGATCCTCGGCCTGCAGGTAGGGCAGACCGAAGTCGGCCATCATTGTCAAACCCGTCGCGCGCGGCTTGGACTGCGAGCGCGCGGCCGGCAACTCGACGAATGCGAACGGAATGTCGTCCGCGGCTGCTGATTTGCGGCGCATGGTGCGAGTATTCCTCCCGGACGGATTCTACAACGCGGGTCAGAACTGCAGCGTGATGCCCGAGGCGAGGATCAGCCAGAGCACGAGGCGGCGAAAGGTTTCCTCGCTGATCACCTTGAAGACGCGCATGCCCGCCCACAGCCCGAGCGCCATCGCCGGCAGACAGACGAGCAGCGGCGCCGCCATCTGCTCCTTGTCGACCTCGACGGTCAGTCCGACCCAAAACATGACGAGCACGCCGGTGATCAGGATGTAGGGCTGGTAGACCAGCCGCGCCCGGCGTTTGTCCCACCCGCGCAGGCCGCTCCAGATCGTGGGCAGCGTGCCGTGCAGCATCGCAAATCCGCCCATGATGCCGCTTACCCAGCCCACCAACCCGTCCGCGATGCGCGCGGGCAGCGGCGCAAGTCGCACGACGGGCAGACGCGGCCGCATCAGCATGTATGCGGCGTAGGCGATCATGAATCCCCCGAACAGGTGGCGAAACCACGCCGGATCGAGCCGCTGCAGAGCAATCGCGCCGATCGGCACGCCGAGCGCGCCGCCCACGACGAATGGCCAGAGCAGCCCGAATTCGATGTGCCTGCGAAACTGCCAGACGCTGATGGCGTGTAGCAGCGTCGCGCAGATCGCCGCCAGCAATACGACCGTCGCGGGTGGCAGCACGTGGATCCAGATGCCGGTGACGACGATTGCGAACGCGAATCCAGCGCTGCCGATGACCAACGCTGCCAGAAAACCACCCAGCGCGATCAGCGCCAGATCAAACCACATTCAGCGCAAAGACCAGGCCAGCCGCGAGGCTTGCGCCCGTAGCTACGGCGAACAGCTGTTGCTGCCAGTCGCGCCATGCCAGGAACTCGAGCATCAGCAGCCTTATGCCGCCGGCCAGGTGAACTGCCAGCAGCACCACCAGACCGGTTTCCGCGATCTTCACCAGCGGCTGTGCGGTCCAGCGCAACACGCCGTCGAGCGCCTCGCTGCCCGTCAGCGCCTGCCCGAGCACCCAGAAATGAAAAGGCAGAAACAGCGTCAGCAGCACTCCTGACACGCGGTGAACGATGAAAGCCAGGTAGCCGCTGTGACCGCGCGCCCGAAAGTCGTTTTTCATAGCGCCATCTTTTACGCGAAGACGGCAAAAACGGCGCGTGCGCCCCATACTGCAAGCGCGACGCCGACGGCGAGCACCGTCACGTCGAGCGCAGGGCCGCGCCAGCCCACTGTTTCCCCAATGATATTACGCAGTCCAATCGGCGCGTGCACGGCAACGGCAGCGACGAACGCCAGGTAGAACGCCAGCCACCCGTAGCTGCCGCGCGTACGCGCCAGGATTTCCGCCGCGGACAGACCGTTGCGCACTGCGTAGATCATCGTGATCAGATGCACGACCACGCATAGCGCAAGCACAGCGGCGCTCGCGCGCTGGGCCGCCCACAGGAGAACTTGCGAACGGATGTTCATCGCTGCGCGCCGCCATGACGCAATGTTGAATGATGAATGATGAATGATGAATCAACCGGTGC
>JBKJZR010000131.1:0-12828 GCA_046715035.1 Burkholderiales bacterium
GCTTGCCAAGCGGCAGCTCACCTGGCTGCGCGCAATGAAGGGCGTCGCCGGATTCGACTGCCTCGCCGAAGACTTGAGTGAGCGGGTGATCGCACATCTGCGCCAACATCTGCCGAAGCAAAAAAACGGATACAAAACAGCGATTAGCCACAGATAAACACAGATAAACGCAGATGAAAAACAGTAAGTCCAGAAGACATAGCTCAAATTCAGCCAAACAGTTCTTGACTGCGGCTTGATCCTATCTGCGTTTATCTGTGGCTCATTCCTCGCTTCAAGTCACTGTCGACGTTTTATGGGTTCCGGCTACGCTGGGTTAGGATAAATCAGCCTTTGTCCGTCACCTGGGCGCGCGTCCAACCCTGCGCGAAAGTAATCTTCAGCTCGTCCTCCAGCGCGACTTGGGCGCTGTCATGAACGATTTCCCCCGCGGCGGTTTCGACCATGCTGTAACCGCGCGCCAGCACCGCGCGCGGATCGAGTTGCGCGAGCTGTGACGCGAGACTGCCGACGCGCCCCTCGAGCGTCGTAAGGCGCTGCACGGCCGCGCGCCGCAGGCGCTGCGCGAGCGTGTGCTGGCGGAAAGCAAAGCTGCCGACATCCGGGCGCAGCGCCAGCAACTGCTGCTCGAACTGCCGGAGCTGCCACTGGCATTCGCCGGTCTGCCGCGCCCAACTGCTTTTCAGGCGACGGGCGACGTGCCCCAGTTCGTTCAGCTGGCTGGCGATGCGTTCGCCCGGATGGATCAGCCGGCGCGCGAGCCCGTCGAGCTGCTGCATACACCTCTCGAGTGCGCGCTCCGCCACGCGCGCCAGCCGCTGTCCGCGGTGCCCAAGCTCCTGGCGCAGATCAGTGCAGTTCGGGCTGGCCATCTGCGCAGCCGCGGTCGGCGTAGGCGCGCGTACATCGGCGACGAAGTCGGCGATCGTAAAATCCGTTTCATGCCCCACGCCGCTCACCACCGGCAGCCGGCACGCATACAACGCACGCGCTACGACTTCCTCATTGAACGCCCACAAGTCCTCGATGCTGCCGCCGCCGCGGCAGACGATGAGCACATCGCATTCGGCGCGGGCGTCCGCAGTGGCAATCGCCGCCGCGATCTGCTGCGCTGCAGCGACGCCCTGCACCGCCGCCGGATAGACAACGACCGGCAGGGCAGCCATCCGGCGCCTGAGCGTGGTGAGCACGTCCCGCAGCGCAGCGGCCTGTAGTGATGTAATAACGCCGATGGCGCGGGGAAATGCCGGCAGCGCCCGCTTGCGCCCCGCATCGAACAAGCCCTCCGCCTGCAGCTTGGCTTTGAGCCGTTCGAAAGCGTCGTAAAGCGCGCCCGCTCCCGAGCGGCGCATCACTTCGACGTTGAGCTGGAACTCGCCGCGCTGCTCGTAGAGAGACGGGCACGCACGCACTTCGACCTGCATGCCGTTTTCGGGCTTCCAGTCGTGCAGCTGGAGCTTGCTGCGGAATATCACGCAGCGCACGTGCGCCTGCGCGTCCTTGAGCGAGAAATAGCAATGGCCAGACGCGGCGCGCGACAAATTAGAGATCTCGCCGGCGACCCACATCAGCGGCAGGTTGCGCTCGATCAGATCGCGCGCGAGCCGGTTGAGCTCGCTCACGCCGATGACGCGCGCAGTCTGCTCCAGGGCGGCAATCAGTGGCATGGCGGGATTCTACGGCGCGATACGCGCGTGAGGCGGAACAATTTTCAAACGATTCAAGGTCTACGCAATCCCGCGTCCGCTGCGGCGGAGGCGCTCATCCACAGCAGTCATCCGTTTGTAACACAGACTCCCCGCAAACCCGCATGTACGCTGGGCGTGCTGCGCAAGATACTGATTATAAGAAATAATATTTGAGTTCAAAAATTGAGCACAACAGTAAAATTCTTTACAGACGGTTCACTTACGAGAACTGTTTACAAAGTTCACACAGACTTATCCACAGCAACTGTGGAAAAGTCCACGCTCCACTTCTGACGATTTCGCGAGTCGCGCGCAGGCGTTGAATTGCGATTCACTGCGTGGCCGGAATGGGCGCGGGCCCGCGCGGCTGCACGCCCGGGCGCTCCTCTCGCATGCAATCAACCCTAAGGCGATCGTCCTGCTGTGCGCGCTTGCTCAAACTTCGACGCCCATATACAGTGACGCGGTTTAAGATGCGGCGTGCGCGGAGAAGCCCTTGTTTGCACTGATTGAAGCGGCCGGATGGCCGGTGTGGCCGCTGCTGCTCGCGTCGATCATCGCACTTGCCATTATCGGCGAACGGGCCTGGTCGCTGCGCCGCAGCGTCGTTGCTCCCAGAGATCTCCTCCCCCAGGTTGTCCAGGAATACCGGCAGCACGGCGCCACGCCGCAGTTGCTCGCCAGACTTGCCAGCGGCTCGCCGCTCGCCAAGGTGTTTGCCGCTGGCCTGCGTAACGTCAAGAGCTCGCCCCAGGTGATGAAGGAATCGATCGACGAAACGGGTCGGGCGGTCGCCTACGATCTCGATCGGTTCCTGACGACGCTCGGGACGATCGCATCGATCGGTCCGCTGCTGGGCTTGCTCGGCACCGTCATCGGCATGATCGAAATATTCGGCTCGCAGACGCCGTCCGGCAGCAACCCGATCGTCCTCGCGCATGGCATTTCGATTGCGCTCTATAACACGGCGTTCGGCCTGATCGTCGCCATTCCGAGCATGATCTTCCACCGCCATTACCGCAATCAGGTCGATGCTCTGGTCGTCGAAATGGAGAGCCAGGCGGTGAAACTGGTCGAGATCATTCACGGGGAGCGTCAGGGCTAAGCCTGAGCGGGCCCGTCGCCATGAATTTCCGACCCACCCGCCACCGGGAAGAGCCCGAGATCAACCTCATCGCGTTGATCGACGTGCTGCTGGTCATCCTCATCTTCCTGATGGTGACCACGACCTACTCCCGCTACGCCGAGCTGCAGATCAACCTGCCGACGGCGGACGCGAACAAGCCGGAAGAACGCCCCAACCAGATCAATGTCGGCGTCGACGGCACCGGCATCTACACGGTCAACAAGACGACGCTCCAATTTCGCAATCCCGAGGCCTTTGCCGAAGAGCTCAAGCGCGCCGCAGGCGGCAAGCCCGACCCGGTCATCGTCGTCAATGCGGATGCTGCTGCAACGCACCAGTCGGTGATCAACATCATGGAAGCGGCACGCATCGCCGGCTACAGCCGCATAACTTTCACGACCCAAGCCAGCAAGAAGTGAAGAGTAACAGTGACGAGTGAAGACTGAGGAGCAAGACTCGCAACCGCGCGTTGTCCCACACTCTTCACTCCTTACTCTTTACTCCTCACGTCTCGCCGCAATGCACTGGCTCCAGGGAACCTGGTATCGGCTTTCGCTGTTGCATATCCTGCTCGTGCCGCTCGCACTGGTGTTCGGGATCTTCGCGGCAGTCCGGCGCGCGCTCTACCGCGCGGGCGTCCTGCGCGCCGTGCGCCTGCCGGTGCCGGTAGTTATCGTCGGCAACATCAGTGTCGGCGGCACCGGCAAAACCCCGCTGGTCATCTGGCTCGCCGGGGCCTTGCGCGAGCGAGGGCTGCAACCCGGCGTTATCTGCCGCGGCTATCTCGGCACGGCACGCGATCCTCAGCGAGCTTGCGCCGATAGCGACCCCAAGATCGTCGGCGACGAGGCCGTGCTGCTCGCGCGGCGCTGCGATTGCCCAGTGTGGATCGGCGCGGATCGCGCAGCCGCGGCGCGCGGCCTGCTGTCGGCGCACCCCGAGTGCAACGTCGTGATCAGCGACGACGGCCTGCAGCACTATGCGCTCGGGCGCGACGTCGAACTGGCGGTGATCGATCGCGAGCGCGGCTTTGGCAACGGCATGCTGCTGCCTGCGGGGCCGTTGCGCGAGCCCCCGCGGCGCCTCGCCCGAGTCGACGCCATCGTCCTCAATGGCGCGCTGATGTTTCCGCGCGCCAGGCTGCCCGACTCCGTGCCCTCGTTCGAGATGCATCTGGCCGGCGACGTCTTCTACGACGTGCACGATCCGGCGACGCGGTGCGGACCGGAAAGTCTCGCCGGCCAGCAGCTGCACGCCTTGGCGGCGATCGGCCATCCGCACCGATTCTTCGATCACCTGCGCGGCCTCGGGCTCACGTTCATCGCGCATTCCTTCGCCGACCATCATGCATTCACGGCGTCCGACCTCGCCTTCGCTGGCGGGGATGCGGTCATCATGACCGAAAAAGATGCGGTAAAATGCACGGGCCTGCGCAACGCGAAACTGTGGGCGCTGCGAGTCGATGCGGTCGTCGAGCCTGCGCTGGTGACGTTGATACTGAAAACAATCCGGAGGGAGGGCGGTCTTCGTGGACCCTAAATTGCTCGACATACTGGTCTGCCCGATCTGCAAAGGGCCGCTCGTTTTTGTCAAGTCCCAGCAGGAACTCATCTGCAAGCCCGATCGTCTGGCTTATGCGATCAAGGATGGCATCCCTGTCATGCTCGAAGACGAGGCGCGCAAGCTGGCGCCGGACGAAGAGGTCTAACGGCAGGATTGAGGATTGAGGGTCGAGTCGGGCTAACGGCACAGGATTGAGGATCGAGTCGGGCTCTAACTCCATCCTCGATCCTCGATCCTCAATCCCAATCCTCAATCCCGCATGTTCGATTTCTCCGTCATCATTCCGGCGCGCTACGACTCGACGCGGCTGCCGGGCAAGCCGCTCGCTGATATCGGCGGCAGGCCGATGGTGGTGCACGTGGCGGATCGCGCGCGCGCGAGCGGCGCCGCTGAGATCGTCATCGCAACGGATCACGACGCAATCGCCCAGGCGGCGCATCGGCACGGTTACACCGCTGCGATGACGCGATCGACGCACGCGTCGGGCACCGATCGGATCGCCGAAATCGCCGCACGCCTGCACTATCCGCCCGAGCGCATCGTCGTCAATGTGCAGGGCGACGAGCCGTTGGTGGACCCGCAATTGATACGCGCGGTAGCGCAGCAGCTTGCCGATCATCCTGCCGCGGCGATGGCGACGGCATGCAGCACGATCGACAGCGCCGCACACCTCGTCGATCCGAACGTCGTCAAGGTCGTTCTGGACCGTGAGGGCTGCGCGCTTTACTTCAGCCGCGCACCCATACCCTATGCGCGCGATGCCCACGCGCAGGGCATCAAGACGGTTCCGCCAGGCCTCCCGGTCTATCGCCACATCGGTATCTACGCCTACCGGGCCGCGTTCCTCGCCAGCTATGCACGACTCGCGCCCGCGCCGATCGAGCAGTTCGAAGCCCTGGAACAGCTGCGTGCCTTGTGGCATGGCCATCGCATCAGCGTGACCATTGCCGCAACTGCGCCGCATGGCGGGGTGGATACTCCCGCCGATCTCGAGCGCGTGCGCGCGGCCGTGGCAAGCGTGCAGGCTCGCGTGTAGAACCACCTGAGCGGAACCGGTATAATCCGCGGCTCCGTTAACTGATCCGCCAGTCGCCCGGCCCGATAACGCGCGCCTCATCCCTCAGCAAAGCTTCGTAGGATACAAGCATGATGCGCATCATCCTGCTGGGCTTGCCCGGCGCGGGCAAAGGCACGCAGGCGCAGTTTCTGATTAAGCGCTACCAGATTCCACAGATCTCGACCGGTGCCATGCTGCGTGCTGAAATCGATGCCGGCAGCAAGCTCGGCAAGGAAGCGCAGAAATACATGGAAGCCGGCAATCTTGTGCCCGATAAGCTCGTCACCGAGATGGTGCAACAGCGCATTGCGCAGCCCGACTGCGAGCGCGGATTCATCATCGATGGCTTTCCCCGCACCGTGGCACAGGCCGAGGCGCTGCGTGCCAGCGGCGTCGAAATCGACTTCGTCATCGAGATCGAGGTCGGTGACCCGGAGATTCTGCGCCGCATGAGCGGGCGGCGCGTGCACCCCGCGTCGGGGCGCACCTACCACATCGAGTTCAACCCGCCGAAAGTGCCGGATCGGGACGATCTGACCGGAGAGCCGCTGACCCAGCGCCCCGACGACAACGAGGAAACGGTCATGAAGCGGATCGCCAACTATCACGCGATGACCAAGCCGCTGGTCAATTATTACCTCAGATGGGCGGATAGCGGGGACCCGCGCGCGCCGCATTATGTCAATCTCTACGGCCGCGGCTCGATCGAGCACATTCGCGACAAGATGCTCGCCGCGCTCGCGCACCCCCACCGGTCATGAGCGGTATCCCCGATTTTACCGACGCCGATCGCTGGATTGTCGAGACCGCACTGAAGGAACGTTACGCCCGCGTCGTCCGCGCGGAAGCAGCCGACAGCGAAATCAAGCTCGACCCGGCGACCGACAGTGTCACGGTCTGCCCGACGCTGTACTGGGAGCAATACGGCGTCGAATTCGTCATCTTCAAGGTCGCCGCTGAGCGTTTCCGCAGCCAGTTTTTCTACTCCGCCCTCGAACAGTTTGGGACCGGCCGCGATTTCGACGATATCGCCGAATGCGTGACCACTACGCTCAAGCTCCAGGCGGATCACGAAAAAGACTGCGCCGGCGCGTCTTCCGGAAAGACCGGCGCGGATCTTTAGCCGGCCCGGCGTGGCCGGCGTGCGCAGATTTTCCGTATGGCGGGATTCAGCCCGGTGCGCGGCTGATGCTAAAATAGCCAGTTGAATTATCCGGTTGCAGCTTGGCAACACCGCATAGCGAAGGCAGGATATGGCAAAAATGAACGCGTTTTACGCACAATCGGGCGGCGTGACGGCAGTCATCAACGCGACGGCCTGCGGCGTCATCGAAACAGCGCGCAAGCATGCTTCCCGAATCGGCAAGGTCTATGCAGGCCGCGACGGCATCATCGGCGCGCTGACCGAAGACCTGATCGACACTTCCCGCGAATCGCCGGCCGCCATCCGCGCGCTGCGCCACACGCCCGCCGGCGCATTCGGATCGTGCCGCTACAAGCTCAAGAGCTACGAGGAAAACCGCGCGCAATACGACCGCCTGATCGAAGTGCTGAAAGCGCACGACATCGGCTATTTCTTCTACAACGGCGGCAATGATTCCGCAGACACGGCATACAAGGTATCGCAGATTTCGGAAAAGCTGGGCTACCCGGTCATCTGCGTCGGCATCCCCAAGACCGTGGACAACGATCTGGTGGTCACGGATTGCTGTCCCGGCTTCGGCTCGGTGGCAAAATATGTCGCGACCAGCATACGCGAGGCCGGTTTCGACGTCGCCTCGATGGCGCGCACTTCGACCAAGGTTTTCGTGCTCGAAGTCATGGGGCGGCATGCCGGATGGATCACCGCGGCGTGCGGTCTCGCCGCCGAGAAAGCGGGCGACGCCCCGCAGCTGCTGTTGTTTCCGGAAATCGCCTTCGACGTCGAAAAATTTCTCGCGCGGGTCGAACAAGCCGTCAAACAATACGGCTACTGCGCGATCGGCGTGTCCGAAGGACTGCGCGGCGACGACGGCAAGTTCCTGTCGGAATCCGGCCTCAAGGACGCCTTCGGCCACGCCCAGCTCGGCGGTGTGGCGCCGCTCATCGCCAACCTGGTCAAGGACCAGCTCGGTTACAAGTACCATTGGGCCGTTGCCGACTACCTGCAGCGCTCGGCACGCCATATCGCTTCGCGCACGGATGCGCAACAGGCCTATGCCGTCGGCAAGGCTGCGGTCGAATATGCGCTCAAAGGGCGCAATGCGGTAATGCCGGTAATCGTGCGCAAGTCGAACCGGCCGTACAAATGGGCGATCGAGGCCGCCGATCTGAAAGACATTGCGAACCGCGAAAAGATGATGCCGCGGGACTACATCACCGACGACGGCTTTCACATCACTGCGAAGTGCCGGCAGTACCTGGCGCCGTTGATTGCCGGCGAGGACTATCCTCCTTACAAGAACGGTCTGCCCGATTACGTGAAGCTTAAAAACGTCCCGGTGCGCAAGAAGCTCAAGACCGCGTTCAAGGTCTGAGAAAAACGTGAGGCGTAAAGCGTTAGGAGTGAGGGGTCAAAAGTCCAGCCGAACGCGATCGGGGTTTCGCCTCACCCCTCACCCTCATGCCCCGCCTGCGAACGATGACCCTCGATCGAGCAAAGGAATTGCTCAGGGTACAGGCGGATTTCGGCGGGCCCTACAACGCGAACTCCGCCAAGCTGATCCTTTCGGAAGTGATGCGCGAACACGGGCAGCAGGCGGTCGATGCGCTGATACACGAGATCGGCCTTGAGGGAATTTGCGGTTTCAGGCCGGGCACGCGCTTCGCACGCGGACTGGCACTGGGCCCGAGCAACGAGATTCGATAAACGTCCGCGCAAAGCGGCACATAACCACGGGAGTGACGATTAAATGAGTGCACAGTCGGGATTGATCATCGCATTGGCATGCGCGGCGATCGCTATTCTTTTCGGGATCGTGTGGGCGGCGAGCATTATGAAGCAGCCCGCGGGCAACGAGCGCATGCGCGAGATCGCCGCGGCGATCCAGCAGGGGGCGTCTGCGTATCTCAACCGCCAGTACACGACCATTGCCATCGTCGGGGTAATCCTTTTCGTCGTCATCGGTTTTGCGCTGCACTCGTGGATTACGGCCGCCGGCTTCGCGCTCGGCGCGGTACTGTCGGGACTGGCGGGCTATGTCGGCATGAACGTTTCCGTGCGCGCCAACGTACGCACCGCGGAGGCAGCGCGCACCGGCCTCAACGAAGCGCTGTCCATCGCTTTTCGCGGCGGCGCCATCACCGGGTTGTTGGTGGTAGGACTGGGGCTCCTGGGCGTGGCAGGTTTCTTCTATTTTCTGCTTAACGCCGCCGCCAGCGGCACGCCGCTCAAGGACATCGCGCATCCGCTGGTGGGACTTGCTTTCGGCGGCTCGCTGATCTCGATCTTCGCGCGCTTGGGGGGAGGCATTTTCACCAAGGGCGCGGACGTCGGCGCCGACCTCGTCGGCAAGGTTGAAGCCGGCATTCCCGAAGACGATCCGCGCAACCCCGCCGTGATCGCGGACAACGTCGGCGACAACGTCGGCGACTGCGCCGGCATGGCAGCCGACCTCTTCGAAACCTATGCAGTGACCATCGTCGCCACCATCATTCTCGGCGCGCTGCTGCTGTCCAAACCCGAAGTTGCGCTCAACGCGGCGATCTACCCGCTGGTCCTGGGCGGCGTTTCGATACTCGCCTCGATCGTCGGCTGCTTCTTTGTCAAAGCCCGTCCCGGCGGCAAGATCATGAATGCGCTTTACCGGGGGCTTGCCGTTGCCGGCGTGCTCGCCCTGATCGCCTTCTATTTCGTGACCCAGATGCTGATGGGCAATATCGGGACCTATTACCCGGAGCTCACGCCAATGAAACTGTTCGGCGCGGCGGTGATCGGGCTCATCCTGACGGCGCTGATGGTCGTGATCACCGAGTACTACACCGCAACCGAATACGCACCGGTGCGTCACGTCGCGCAGGCGTCGACCACCGGCCACGCCACGAACATCATCGCCGGACTGGGCGTCTCGATGAAATCGACGGCCTGGCCGGTGATTGCGGTGTGTGCGGCCATCTATGGCGCTTACTCGTTCGGGGGACTGTACGGCATCGCGATCGCCGCAACCTCGATGCTCTCGATGACCGGCATCATCGTCGCGCTCGACGCGTATGGTCCGATTACCGACAACGCGGGCGGTATCGCCGAAATGGCGGGGCTGCCGGAGTCGGTGCGCGCCATCACCGATCCGCTCGACGCGGTCGGTAATACGACGAAAGCGGTCACCAAGGGTTACGCGATCGGCTCGGCGGGGCTTGCTGCGCTGGTGCTGTTCGCGGACTACACGCACGCGCTGGAGGCTGCGAACAAAGCCGTATCGTTCGATCTGTCGAACCATATGGTCATCATCGGGCTGTTCATTGGCGGCCTCGTGCCCTATCTGTTCGGCGCGATGGCGATGGAAGCGGTGGGCCGTGCCGCCGGCTCGGTGGTGGTCGAAGTGCGCCGCCAGTTCCGGGAGATCCCGGGCATCATGGAAGGGACCGGCAAACCGGACTACTCGCGTGCGGTCGACATGCTGACCAAGTCGGCGATCAAGGAGATGATCGTGCCCTCCATCCTGCCGGTGCTGATCCCGGTGGTCGTCGGTGTCGTGCTCGGGCCCCAGGCGCTCGGCGGCGTGCTGATGGGTTCGATCGTCACCGGATTGTTCGTGGCGATTTCCATGACGACCGGGGGTGGCGCGTGGGATAACGCCAAGAAATACATCGAGGACGGCCACCATGGCGGCAAGGGCTCGGACGCCCATAAAGCCGCGGTGACGGGCGATACGGTCGGCGACCCCTACAAAGATACTGCCGGCCCGGCCGTGAATCCGCTGATCAAGATCATCAACATCGTGGCGCTGCTGATCGTGCCGATCCTGTGATGAAAGCCGCGCTGGCCGACCGCAAAATCGTCACGCGGGGAGACTACTGGATCGCGCCTAACGCCACCGTGATCGGCTCGGTGGTGCTGGAGAACAACGCGAGCATATGGTTCAACGTCGTCGTGCGCGCCGACAACGATGTGATCACGATCGGCGAGAACTCGCAGGTCCAGGACGGCTCAGTGCTGCATACCGACCCGGGTTACCCCCTGACGGTGGGAAAGAACGTGAGCATCGGCCACATGGTGATGCTTCACGGCTGCACGATCGGCGACGGCAGCCTGATCGGCATCAAGAGCGTCATCATGAACGGGGCGGTGATCGGGAGAAATTGCCTGGTCGGCGCCAACACGCTCATCGCGGAGGGCAAAGTGATACCCGACGGCTCGCTGGTGCTGGGCTCGCCAGGCAAGGTGGTGCGTCAGCTCAAGCCCGAAGAAATCGCGCGGGTCAACGAAACGGCTGACCACTACGTGCAGAACTTCCAGCGCTACCGTCGCGAGCTGAAACCCGAAAGCTGACCGGGGGGTTCCAGCGCGATGCCGGGCGGCTGCCTGTGCAAGCCGTTCCGCTCAGCGCACAGTCCTGAAACAGGCGGTTCGGCAGCTTAGCGCAGGCCAAAGAACGACAGGATAGCGACGACGATGACGATCAGGCCAACGATATAGACGATATTGCTCATGGCTTGTTACCTCATTTGCGGGTTATAAGGAATTACAATCCCAGACACCATGTCATCGTCCGCCTTTGCGCCGGCGCGTTCCGTACGCTCGCGTACATATGCCCGATCGCCCGCCGCCCGGTCCCGAACGACGTTTTGGCGGCACCGGTCCTGCCGCACCAGAGATGTGATAATGGTCGCCTTCCTTGAGGCGGCGTCATGACGAAATTCGGCTTCAAGATCAAAACCCGCGGCGGTTTGCTGGTCGACAACCTGCTGATCGCCGCGCGCGACCGGGCCCAAGCCGAAGCCAAGCTCACCCAGATCTACCATCGCTGCGAAATACTCGAATGCCACGAAGTGCGGTCGCAGGTAAAGGACGAGACCGTCGATCTGGAAGGCGCGATCAACCTGATTACGCGGCACGACCGCAAGCCGGCAGGTAACTGATGTCTTCGCGGGCTCCGCTCGGCGTATCAAGGTCCCGTATCGAGGGCAGCGCGAATCAGAAAACCGCGCGATAGGGGTCGAGAAGAGCGTACGCTCTCCCCGCCCTGCGAACCGTGCGTGCGGTTCTCCCGCAACCCAACCACGGGGTGCGCCCAGTCATCGCTTTATCCACCACTTTCAGCGTGACCGATTGCTTCCCGACTTCGCCATGAATGAGCAGGCTCGTCGCAACACCCCGCCGAAACAGGTTCGTTATCCTGCGCACCCACAGTTCGCCTCCGGTTGCTCTCCACCCCGCCTCGCGGCGACGCAGTTACCTTCGGCTACGCAGTCGTGGCACACTCCGCCACGGACTTCCACCGTGCGGTTATGGCGCCCTCGCGGGCGCACTCATTCCAGCGGAAAGCTGGAATCCAGCAGTTTCAAAAAATATCCCCACTCCCGGATCCCGGCGTGCGCTGGGATGACTTCACTTGCTGAAGCCAATGTTCGACTGAGGTGCCTCGCCCTCGCTCGAGTCAGGTGTCAGGTGATAAAACCCGTCGCCTCGAGCTCGTCGAGCAAAGCCGTGTAGTCGCGGGCGCCGCGGCTCGTGGGCGCATGCGCGAAAACGTCGCAACCCTGTGCGGGGCTCTCCGCGAGACTGACATTCTCGGCGATGCGCGTGGCGCAGACATCGCTGCCGAACCGCTCGCGCAACTGGCGGTCGATGGCCCAGGACATCCTGCGCCGTGCGTCGAAGCGCGTGATGACGAAGCGCCGCAGCGGCCGCTGCTTCAGCACCCGCTCCAGCGCCCGCAGCGTCTTTTCGACCTGTTCTGCGCCCCTGATCGCCAGATAATCGGCCGAAATCGGCACCAGCACCCGGTCGCATGCGAATATGCCGTTGAGCGAAAGCACGCCGAGCTGGGGAGACGCGTCCATCACGATCGGCCGTTCAGTGTTGAGGTTTTCCCGCACGATGCCGGTGTTAAGCCGGTTGAGCGCCTGCGGGCCCTTGCCGAATTGGGTGTCGACTTTTGCCAGATCGAGGTGCGAAGGGATGATCGTCCAGCCGGCGCAGTTCGGCCGCACGAGCGTGGCGAGCGGACGCGACTCCTGGTAGAACGCGTAAAGGCTGTCGCGGCCAGCGTCGACGATATTGCCGCTGATAGCGGACAGATGCGCCTGCGGATCCAGATCTATTACAAGAGGAGCTTTACCCCTCGCTGCCAGCAGGGCCGCAAGATTGAGAACGGTAGTGGTTTTCCCGACCCCGCCCTTCTGATTGAATACCACGATCTTTGCCATCTCCATCCTCTTCGACGGCGAAGCACAGCATGATAATCCCTCCAAAA
>JBKJZR010000132.1:0-8989 GCA_046715035.1 Burkholderiales bacterium
TCGGCGAGCACTTCGCACGTGTAGCTCGCCTTCGACCACGCAGGATAGACGTGCACGGCGAGATCGAGCCCGCTCGCTTCGCCGATCGCCGCAAAATAATCGATCACGTGCTCGTGGCGCATGCCGAAGCGCAGCCAGTGATGCGGCGGCATGATGTCGAGGCCGGCGGCGCCCGCATCCTTCTGCCGCAAGGCGTGCTCGACCGCTTCGTGTATCCCTTCGGCCGTCACCGCGGATATCACCGGCAATTTCCCCCGCAATTCGTCGGCGACGATGCGGGTGACTTCGACGCGCTCATCTGCCGTGAGGCTGAATACATCGCCGGTGTGTCCATTGGTCATCAACGCGCTGATGCCTTTGTGTGTGGCGAGCCAGCTCGTCAGCCTGCGCAGGTCCTGCTCGTCGATCGACAAATCGGCTTTCAGCGGCAGCGCCAACGCCGGAATAATGCCTTTGTAGTTCCATTGCTTGTTCATCTCTGCTCCTTCAGAACGGTATCCTGCTTAGAGCCTGTAACATAATGAAACACGTGTGCGTTGCTGCCAGAATTGGTGATGGCGAGGCGCTCGATGCAGCCAATATCCAGAATATTGGCCAGTCGAGCAACGCTGTCAGCGCCGATTCTGGCTGCAACCCTTAAGGGCTGGCGCGAATTTTGGCCCATGACATTGTCGAAAGTCCCTGGCTTAGAGTGACTAAGCGGCGGGCCTTTCTTCGCGTCCTGAGCCAAAATCGTGCCAGCGCATCACGCGTTTCACTATGTTACAGGCTCTTGTTCTGATTCAGTATAACGACCGCGCAGGTAGCGAGCAAACCCGACGCAGGCGGATACAATCGTATCGTGGTCAGTGGGCGCGCCTTTCCATTAGGATGTTGGCGTGATCGTCGAGCGCTGCGGTCCAGCCGGGCAGGACCACGACCGTGGTGTCGTATTCCTGGATGATCGCGGGCCCGCGGCACCCGCCGCTGCTGAGCATCCGGCGCGACAATACGTTCGTGCGGAGCATGCCGCGTTCGCTGCCGAAATAAATTTTCCGCGCCGCATCCGGGATTTCTGCTTCCATCGCGTCGGCGATCCATTCGTCGCCGTGTTCAATGCCGCGTGCGACCGTCATCACCAGGCGGCAGCTGACGAGCTCGAACTCCTTGTTGTCGCCGCGATGGCCGTAGGTGCGCTCGAACTCGGCCTCGAAAGCGGCTTCGGCGCTGCGCACGGCTTCGGGAGTAATGCGCAGGCTGCCCAGCGGTACCGTAATGTCGGAAGACTGGCCGCGATAGCGCACGTCGACAAATCCCGCCATCTTGACTGCCGATTCGGCGAACCCTTCATCGCGAATGCGCGCCATCAGATCGCACCGCATGTCCTCCAACACGCGCTCGACCTCGCCGCAGTCGAGGTCCGCGGTCGAAGTAAGCACGGTGCGCGCTGCATGGTGCTCGACCTCGGCGCGCAGCAGGCCGAACGCGCTGAACACGCCTGGCGCCGGCGGTATCAGCACCTTGACTATGCCCAGTTCTTCTGCCACGGCTGCCGCGTGGATCGGCCCGGCGCCGCCGAATGCCATCATCACGAATTCGGCCGGGTCGCGCCCGCGCTCGACCGACACCGACCTGAGCGCGCGCACCATGTTGGAGTTCGCAACCGTGTGAATGCCGAACGCGGCGTCGAGCAGGGTCATGCCGGCCGGCGCGGCGATCCTGGTCTCGATCGCCGTCGACGCGAGTTCGGCATTCACCCTGAGGCTGCCTCCGGCGAGCGAGTCTGAGCCGAGATAACCAAGCGTCACATTGGCATCCGTCACCGTGGGCTCGGTATTACCCTGCCCGTAACAAGCCGGACCGGGCACCGCCCCCGCGCTGCGCGGGCCTACGCGCAGCGCACCGCCGCTATCGAGCCGCGCAATGCTGCCGCCGCCCGCGCCCACCTCCGACACATCGATCACCGGAATGCGGATCAGATATCCCGATCCGCGCATGAGCCGGCTTGATACCGAAACAGACGAGCCGACCTCGTACTCATTGGCGCGCAGCGTCTCGCCGCGCTCGATAATCGACGCCTTGGTTGTCGTGCCTCCCATGTCGAGCGTGATCACGTTCGGATAACCGCACTCGCGCGCAAGGCGCGCTGCCGCCACGACGCCGGCGGCCGGACCCGATTCGATGATCGTCACCGGACGCCGCATCGCCGACACCGCGCTGATCAGCCCGCCGTTAGACTGCATCACCAGCAACGGCGCGCGTACGTTGCGCGCTGCGAGCTTGGCGCGCAACGCTTCGAGATAGTGGGTAATCAGCGGTGCGATATAAGCGTTGACCACGGTCGTGCTGGTACGCTCGAACTCGAGCATCTCCGGCAGCACTTCGCATGAAAGCGATGTCAGCACCTCGGGCAGGCAGCGCCGCACGATCTCGCCGACCATCTGCTCGTGCGCCGGATTGCGGTACGAGTGCAGGAAACACACGGCCACCGTGCTCACGTTGGCTGCCTTGAGTTGTGCGAGGATAGACTCGAGCGAGGCGGGATCAAGGGCGGTCAGCACCTGGCCTTTGGCATCGACGCGCTCTTTCACTGCCAGGCGCAGCGCGCGCTCGACCAGCGGCACCGGCTTTTCCCAATCGAGATCGTAGGACAGCGGAATGCGGATGCGGCGCAGCTCGAGCACGTCGCGAAATCCCTCAGTCGTCAGCAGCGCGGTGCGCGCTCCTTTGCGCTCGAGAATGGCATTGGTGGCAACCGTGGTCGCATGCACGAATTCCGCCACGCGTTCGGGTTCGATATCGTGCTCGTCACAGTACGCGCGCACGCCATCGATGATCGCCTGCGAGTAATCGTCCGGCGTTGAGGGCACCTTGCGCTTGTCGAGCCGCCCGTCGGGACGCACGAAAACAATGTCCGTGAACGTTCCGCCGATATCGACGCCAACGCGAAACGCAACGGACGCGCGATCTCTCATGCCGTCGTCGTAGCGCCAAACTCCTGTGCGTGCCGTAACTGGGCGCGCAGCCGTTCGGTGCCGGCGCGATCGAGCCGCAGCGGATTTGCGAGTATTTGCACGCCGTAATCGCGTGCGGCGGCTTCGATCGTGACCTTGCCATTGAGCGCATCCGCGAGAACCTTATCCGCTTCGCGCTCGAGCGGGTCGCCGTAACCGCCGCCGCCCGCGGTGCGGTGGCGCAGCGCCTGCCCGTGCTTGATTGGCCGCGTGAACTTGGTCGGCCACACTTCCCAGCGCCCGCCGTCGCTCACGGCGTTACTCGACGGCGCGCCGGGCTGCCCGCCGGCGAGACCGTAAGGCGGATGATCGCGGCGGTCGGAGCGCAACTGCAGCGTTGCGCGTGCACCGAGAAAACGCAGTTGCCGTTCCACGGCCATGCCGCCCCGCCACTTGCCGGGACCCCCGCTGTCGGGAACTAATTCGTAGCGCTCGATCATGATCGGGGCGTGATTCTCGACTTGCTCGATCGGCGCGTTGCTGATATTGGCAGCCGGATTGGCCACGCCGTCGATGCCTTCACGCTGGAAGCCCGCACCCCACGCGCCCATCACCGCCTCGCGGAACAGCACGTAGCGCCCAAGCGCGTCGTAACCGCCGATGCTGTAACTGCTCGTGCCGCCTTCGCCAGCCGCTCGCACGCGCTGCGGCAGCACCTGCGCCAATGCGCCGAACATGGCGTCGATGACGCGAAAACCGGATACGCCGCGCGCCGCGACAGCGCCCGGCGGCCGCGGGTTGACGAGACAACCCAGCGGCGCGGTAACGTGAATCGGACGCATGAACCCGGAATTGTTTGGCACATCGGAATCCGTAATCGTGCGCATGGCGAAATACACGGCGGATTTGGCGAACGAAAGCGTCGAATTGATCGCGCCTTTCACCTGCGGCGAGGTGCCGGCCAGATCGACGGTCAGCTCGTCGCCTTGCACCTGCAGCGTCACCTTCACCGGAACCGGCTCATCCGGCGTGATGCCGTCGTCGTCGAGGTAATCGGTGCAGGTGTAGCTGCCATCGGGAATCGAGCGTATCGTGCGCCGGGCCTCGCGTTCACTGTAATCGAGCAGCTCCTCGAAATAGTGCTCGAGCTCGGCCACGCCGTATTTGGCCGCAAGCTCGCTCATGCCGCGCTCGGCGATCCGGCACGCCGCGACCTGCGCCTGGACGTCGCCCAGCACCACATCGGGAATTCGCACGTTGATCCCGATCATCTTGAACAGCGTCTCGTTCGGTACCCCCCGCTCGTAGAGCTTGAGCGGCGGAATGCGCAGTCCTTCCTGGAAGATTTCGGTCGAGTCGGCTGCGCTCGAGCCCGGCACGCGTCCGCCCACGTCGTTGTGGTGGGCGACGACCACGGCGTAGCCGAGCAGGTGCTCGCCGATGAACACCGGCTTGAACATGAAGATGTCGGGCAGATGCATTCCGCCCAGATACGGATCGTTGAGGATCACGATGTCGCCGGGGACGAGCTTGCCGCGGAATTCGGTCAGCATGCCGTCCATCGCGTCCGGGAACGAGCCCAGGTGCAGCGGCAGGCTCAGCCCCTGCGCGATCATGCGCCCGTCACGGTCGCAGAACGCGCTGGAGAGGTCCATCGTGTCCTTCATGATCGACGAATAGGCGATGCGCACCACGGTGAGCACCATCTCGTCGACCACCGAGCCGATGCCGTTCTTGATGAGCTCCAGCCTGACCGGGTCATACGCCATACTTCTGCTCCAGCGCGCGGATTTTCTGCATGCCGCAGATTTCCCAGAACTCGTCGAACCCCACCAGGCGCTCGGCCACGGTGAGCGTGTTGCCGCTCGCTTTGATCTCGCTCAGCACCTCGCGCATGGTCTTGCACGCAGCCATCAGCGCTTGCACGTAAAAACACGCAGTCTTGAAACCCATCGCTTCGATCTCTGAGACGTGCAGCCGCGGCACCATCGGACTGGGCGAATGGTTGTAATGCAGCGGAACGCGTCCGCGGAAGCGATCGGCCATCGCCTTGTTCTCCTCCGGTGAGTCGCGCATCTCAAAGAAGAGCATGTCGGCGCCCGCCTCCAAATAAATTTCGCCGCGTTCCAGCGTTTTCTCCAGGCCCTCCACCAACAGCGCATCACAGCGCGCGATGATGACGAAATCGCGATCGTGGCGCGCATCGAGCGCAGCGCGTATTTTCTGCGCCATCTCCTCGGCGGGAACGACGCGCTTGCCGAACATGTGGCCGCAACGTTTCGGCCACACCTGGTCCTCGATGTGAATCCCGGCGACCCCGGCGCGCTCGAACTCGCGCACCGTACGCCGCACATTGATCGCGTTGCCGTAACCGTTATCGGCGTCGACGACAACAGGGATCTCGACGGCTTCAGCGATATAGCGCGCGTTTCTGACCATCTCTTCCATGGTGACCAACCCGACATCAGGGTGGCCACGACACATCGAAACGCCCGCGCCGGTGACCACGCACAACGGATAGCCGACTTGCTCGACGATGCACGCCGACAGCGCATCGTGCGCGCCGCCGCCGAGCACGATACCTTCGCCCGCCAGTAGTTTTCTCAGTTTCGTTCCGGGATTCATCGCTACTCCTCACTCAAACGTGCTCAGTTACTGCCTCGCAAGCCCGAGGTCGACGAGGATGCGTTTCAACTCTTACGATTAAGCCGATAATTGCCTTTGCGCATCCCTTCCGAAGGCCCTATGGTGCGCTGCTGCCACGCAATCGGCCACGGCTGCAACCACCTTGCGCACGTTTATCGCGCGATCGATTTCAGCCACGGCGGCGGCGAGCGCCTGCGCCTTCGCCTCCGCAACCCCGACTTCGGTGCAGAGCTCTACGTTCATCCGCATCGCGGTATCCCAGGTAAGGCGGTAGGCATTCGACCCTTCGGTTTCTTCCCACTCGAGCACCGTTGAATCATCGAGGGTGACGGCGAGACGTGGTGAATACCGCGCGCGCGACGAATCCGAAACGACGACTATTTTGCGCACGAGCGCGGGTACTGCTTCGTCGGTGAATTCGTGCAGGCCGTCGAAAGTCACCGCCTCGCGTACCCAGCCCAGCGCGGCGCAAAACGGCGCGCTCATCAGCGTCTGCGGGAAGCTCGCGAACGGCCCGGCATGGCGAATGCCGACAAAATCGGCTTCGAAGGGATGCATGTGGATGGCGGCGGTGCGGGGCTCGCGGCCCCTCGCACGTGCGCGAAGCTCGATCATGCCGCGCACGACGCCGGTCAGGAACTGGCATATGGGGTAGGGCTTGTAGGTTATCTTTTCGAGCTCGAATTCCTCGCCGAGCCCGTCGCATACGCGCCGCGCGTAATGATCACTGTCGGTCGCGTATGCCCTGAAGAATCCGGCGCGGCCCGTGAGGGCGCTGGATGCGGCGACCGCTCCCGCGGCAGCCATGTTGGCCGCGAGGAGACCGTTGCGCGCAGCCAGGCCCACTTGAAACGGACCCTCTTCGGTGCCGGCGTCAGACCATTCCCGCAGCCCGCCCGCCGCGTTCGAGGCAAGCGATAGCGCATTGGCGCAAGCCTCGGGGTCAAGCTTCATCAAGCGTGAACCACACGCGGCTGCAGCAAAAACGCCGTAAGCCGAGGTAGTGCGAAAGCCGCGCTCGCTCAAGTCGGCGGCGTGATCGCGTCCGATACGCAGCGCGACCTCGTATCCGGCGACGAGTGCGGCGAGCGTATCGCTGCCCGTGGCATCGAAGCGTTCCGCGCAGGACAGGGCCGCGGGGATCACCACTACGCCGAAATGGCCGCTAGGATGGGCGTCATCCTGCACGCGCGAATGCAATAACACCGCGTTGCAAAACGCCGCCGACGGAAAATCAAGCCGACGCTGATCAATGAGCCGAGTCGCGCCTCCGGCGCCCGCCGATGATTCACGATCGACCGCCTGCGCCGCCTGGCGCGGCTGCGGCGCTCGAACTGAAGCAATGCCTACGGCCAACCCGTAGAGAAGACAGGCTTTCGCTTTCTGCACGATATTTTGGGGCAACCGCTCGCACGCGACGGTGGCAGTGAATCGGCCAAGCCGGGCCAATATCGCATCGGGTGCGTCGATCATGACCGGATCTGTCACCATTTCCGAGTATTTCTTAGTTTAAGGATGCTCTGATTTACGTCAGTTAGCTGATAGGGATCGAGAAGAGCGTACGCTCTCCCCGCCCTGCGAACCGTGCGTGCGGTTCTCCCGCACACGGCTCTCCACTGGGTGGTTTCCTCATCGGGATCGGCTTGCCGATACATGGGCCTCGGCCATCGTCAAGAGTCCCAGGCCAGCAAAGAAGGCATTGGGCCATCGGACATGGTCAGCGTGACAACGCCCCAGGCCCGGGCGCTTCTGCTGCTTGCGCAGCAGCGCGCGTAGCCGGCGTCGGATGAAGCCAGCCACCCCGCGAAGATGCATCGGATGCGCATGCTTGAAGTAACCGAACCAGCATTTAAGCATCGGGTTGAGCTCCGCAATAATGCTGCGGATGCTGTCTCCACGGGTGCGTTTGGTCCGCGCTCGGATACGATCCCGCAGCACGATGAGACTCTTGCGCCGCACCCACCGCCGCCCCGCCTCGAAGCGGTAGCCGAGGAAGTCAAAAGCCTTGCCCTCTGATCCGCCAGTCACCCACGTGGGTCCTGTCGGCATTGAGGCTCAGCTCGTGCTCTGCCACCCACGCTTGCACTTCGCACAGCGCGCCCTGCGCTTCGCTGGGGCTGCGTGTGAGCACGACGAAATCGTCGGCATAGCGCACCATCCGATACCCCCGCTCCTGCATCCGACAATCCACCTTCCTGCCTCCCGGTGCTGTTATGGCGCCCTCGCGGGCGCACTCATCCCAGCGCAAGCGGAAATCCAGTGCAACCAGTTAATGACTGGATCCCAGCTTGCGCTGGGATGACGACATTTCTTTTCTTGGACTTATTCAGATTTTCACTAGACTACGGTACTTCGCGCAATGCCTTTTTCCGGAAGCCGAACAGCCAAGCAGCGCCCTGCAACAGCGCCAGCAGCACGATGGCGCCGACGAAAACCTGCGAGAACGCGCCCTGCAGAAAGATACCATAGTCGCCGTTGGAGATCACCAGCGCGCGGCGCAGGCTCACCTCCATGCGATCCCCGAGCACCATTGCAAGCAGCAGCGGCGCGACATCGAAATCGAGTTTGCGCAAAACGTAACCGATTACGCCAAACGCGGCCATGATGAAAATATCGAGCGGCCTGGTGGTTACGCTGTAGACGCCGACGACGCAAATCAACAACACCGCCGGCGCCAGATAAACATACGGAATGCGAAGCAGACTGACAAAGATTCCAACGAGCGGCAGGTTCAGCACGAGCAGCATGAAGTTGCCGATATACATGCTCGCGATCAGCCCCCAGAATACCTGCGGATGCTCGGCCATCAACTGCGGGCCCGGCTGCACGCCGTGTATCATCATCGCGGAGAGCAGGATCGCGGTCGCCGGGATCGCGGGGATGCCGAGCACCAGCAGCGGAATCATGGTGCTGCCGGTGGTCGCGTTGTTGGCTGTTTCCGGGCCCGCCACGCCGGCAATCGCCCCATGCCCGAATTGCTCCGGATGCGGCGAGAGTTTTTTCTCCACCGCGTACGATACGAAAGTCGAGATCACGTGCGAGATGCCCGGCACGAAACCGAACAGGAAACCGATCACCGTGCCGCGCCCGATCGGCCCGGCCGAGGCCTTGAGATCGACCCATCGCGGCACGAGGCTGCGCAGCGTCGGCTTGATCGTCGACTGCAGGCTCGCGATCTTCTCGAAGTTGAGCAGAATTTCACTGATCCCGAACAATCCGAGCGCCATCGCCACGAAGCTGAAGCCGTCGGCGAAATGCAGCGACCCGAAGGTATAGCGCGCGAATCCCGTGATCGGATCGAGCCCGATGGTCGCAAGCAGCAGCCCGAGCAGGATCATCGCCACGGTCTTCAATGTCGAGCTCGTGCTGATCACGCTCATCACGATGAGCGCGAGCAGCATCAATGCGAA
>JBKJZR010000133.1:0-7894 GCA_046715035.1 Burkholderiales bacterium
GATTACGCTGGCCAACCTTTTCAATCGGGCGGCCGGGGACGTTTCGCAACAGCCCATATCGGCGATCGCCAACCCGATAAAAGGCTGGAGCATGGCCCTCGACAACGGCGAGAAAGTGATCAGCGCGCCAACGGTGTTCTTCAATAAGCTGCGGTTCGGCACCTACGCGCCGTTGGGCCAGGTGAGCGCCAGCGACTGCGCACCGTTTGGCGTAAGCCGCCTGAACGAAGTCGATGCCCTGACGGGTAACTTCTTCAATCTCAATGCCGGAGCCAGCATCGTCGCCAGCTCCCGGTATTACGCGGGCTTCCTCACGCCGGGACTCGTTTCCACGGGGCAGATCGTCGTGCTCGGCCGCAACATCTACCACATCGTCGCCTCCGGGCCGCAGCTGCATTCGCGACAGATCGGCACGCTCGGCACCGCAACGAAGATCTACTGGTACATGGAACCCGAGCAGTAAGCGGCGCGGCAGTCATTGAATCCCCGCCCGCGTGGCGGGGATTTTTTTGTACTGAGGAAGCGCGGCCCGCCCCGCTGCCCTGACCTGGTTATGCGCCGGACGCGAGATTCTTCGGCAAAGGAAACGTGACGCGCTCGGTGATGCCCGAGAGCTCGGAGATTTTGGTCGCACCCAAGGACCTTAGCCGCGCGACGACGTCCTGCACCAGGACTTCCGGCGCCGAAGCCCCCGCGGTGACCCCCACCCGCGACCTGCCCGCAATCCACTCCGCTTTAAGCTCCCGCGCGTTGTCGATCATGTAAGCCGCGACACCCTGGTTGGCCGCGACTTCGCGCAAACGGTTCGAGTTGGAACTATTGGGGGAGCCGACCACAATGACCACATCGCACTGCTGCGCGAGGGCTTTGACTGCATCCTGGCGATTCTGGGTGGCATAGCAGATATCGTCTTTTTTGGGCCCCACGATCTTGGGAAAGCGCCGGCGCAGTGCATCGATGATCTGCGTGGCGTCGTCGACAGAAAGCGTCGTCTGGGTGACGAACGCGACGTTGTCAGGATTGCGTAGCTCGAGGCGGGTGACATCGTCCGGGGTTTCGACCAGGTGCATGCCTCCGGCGGACTGACCCATCGTGCCCTCGACTTCAGGATGCCCTTGGTGGCCGATCATGACGATCTCGCGTCCCTGTTCGCGCATCTTGGCGACCTCGACGTGCACCTTGGTCACCAGCGGACAGGTCGCGTCGAATACCTTGAGGCCGCGCGCTTCGGCTTCGCGACGCACCGCCTGGGAAACCCCGTGGGCGCTGAATATTACCGTGCTGCCGCTCGATACCTCGCTCAGGTGCTCGACAAAGACGGCGCCCTTGGCGCGCAGATCGTCGACCACGAACTTGTTGTGCACAACCTCATGGCGCACGTAGATAGGCGGCCCGTGTATCTTCAGCGCGCGCTCGACGATCTCGATCGCGCGGTCGACGCCGGCGCAAAAGCCGCGGGGTTTGGCGAGCAGCACTTCCATGATGATGAGCGAAACCGAACTGCCGCCCGGTTTCGTAATGTTCAAAAGAAGGCGGTGGATTATATACCCGGTGCAACGCAGCGCGAATAGCACCGGCGGGCGCGGCCAACGCCGGAGGGATCTCAGGCGGCCGCGCCCGATTTCGATGGCGGACGCAGGCTTTCCCAGACCAGCAACACCGCTCCGCAGCTGATCGCGGAATCGGCGACGTTGAAGGCCGGCCAGTGCCAGCCAAAAGCGTGGAAATCCAGGAAATCGACCACCGCGCCAACGAGCACCCTGTCGATTGCATTGCCGATAGCTCCGCCGAGTATCAGGCTCAACGCCACGCAAAACAGCGTTTCGCGCGCGTGTTTTCGCAACAGGACGATGATCCATAGCGAGGCCACGAAGGCGACAGCGATGAAAAATTCACGCTGCCAGCCGCCTGCACCCGCGAGAAAGCTGAAAGCTGCGCCGGTGTTGTGAACCAGCAGCAGATTGACGAAGGGCGCCAGCTCGATACGCTCGCCGTAGGCCAGCCGGCTCGTGATCGCGAACTTGGACGTTTGATCCAGCACGACCACCACGGTCGCCAATCCCAGCCAGCGGATCATGCGTAAGCGCGCGGTTCTCCCGCCCCGAAAAGGTTGGCTAGGCAACGACCGCAGAGGTCCGGGTGCCCGGCGTCACTCCCGATGTCGTCACGATAATGCCAGCAGCGTTCGCACTTGCGGTGCGGCGATGGCGTGACCACGATCGCCTCGGCGGCCGCATCCGGCGCCGTGGCAACGGTGGCGCGCGATGTGATCAGCACGAACCGCAGATCGTCGCCCAGCGCGGTCAGCGCTGCATGTTTGCGGCCATTGGCGCTGATCGACACCTCGGCCTGCAGGGACGAGCCGATCACGCCTGCGCTGCGTGCGTCCTCCAGCTTTTTCAGCACTTCAGAGCGATAGGCGCGAATTTCCGACCAGGTCTCGCGCAGCTGCGCATCATGCGCAATCTCCGGGAACCGATGCCAGGTACACACGAATATCGTTTCGTCGCCCGGCTGCGCGACGCGCCACGCCTCTTCCGCGGTGAAGCTCAGAATCGGCGCGATCAGCCGCAACAGCGACTGCGTGATGTGATACAGCGCGCTTTGCGCCGCGCGGCGCGGCGCTGAATCGTGGCGGGTCGTATACAAGCGGTCCTTGAGAATATCGAGGTAGAACCCGCCGAGGTCCTCCGAACAGAAGCTCTGGATCCTGGCCACCGCGACATGAAACTCGTAACGGTCATAGTCCGCGGTCACGTCGTCCTGCAGCGAGCGTGTCATGGCGACCGCATAGCGGTCGATGTCCAGCCACTCGGCGGCCGGCAGCGCATTCACCGCAGGATCGAAATCGGCCAGATTGGCAAGCAGGAAGCGCAGCGTGTTGCGGATGCGCCGATAGGACTCGACCACCCGCTTCAGTATCTCGTCCGAAATGGACAGCTCGCCGGAATAGTCGGTCGCAGCCACCCATAACCGCAGGATATCCGCGCCCAGCGTGCCGGCGACTTTCTGCGGCTCGATCACGTTGCCCAGCGACTTCGACATCTTGCGGCCATGGCCGTCGACCATGAAGCCGTGCGTGAGCAGGGAACGGTACGGGGGCACGCCGTTCAGCATGCACGACACAAGCAGCGAGGAGTGGAACCAGCCGCGGTGCTGGTCCGAACCTTCGAGGTACAGGTCCGCGGGAAACCGCAGTTTGGCCCCATGCGAGCCGGCGCCGGTAGCGCGGCCGGTGGGCCCGCCCAGCACCGTCTGATGCGTGGTTCCGGAATCGAACCACACATCGAGCGTGTCCTTGATCTTCACGAATTGGGTGGCTTCGTCGCCGAGCAGGTCTTTGGCGTCGAGCATCTGCCACGCTTCGATGCCACCACGCTCGACGCGTTGCGCGACCGCTTCGAGCAGCTCGGCAGTTCGAGGATGCAGCTCGCCGGTCTGCGCATGAATGAAGAACGGCATCGGCACACCCCACTGTCGCTGGCGTGACACCGTCCAATCCGGCCGGTTGGCGATCATGCCGTGCAGCCGAGCCTTGCCCCACGCGGGATAGAAGTGCGTGTTCTCGATACCGCGCAACGCGCAGGTGCGCAGCAGCTCCACTGGCTTGGCGCCGCTGCTCCCGGGCGGCTCGTCCATCGCGATGAACCATTGCGTGCTCGCGCGATAGATGATCGGCGTCTTGTGCCGCCAGCAATGCATGTAACTGTGGGTATAGTTTGCCGCATGAAACAATGCACCGGCCTCTTTGATCCGGTCGACGATCCTGGGATTCGCCTTCCAAATGCTCAGGCCGCCGAAAAACGGCAGGGATTCGGCGAACCGTCCATCGCCCTGCACCGGCGTGAGCATTTCGTCGTCGCGCATCCCGTACGCGCGGCATGAACTAAAGTCCTCGATGCCATACGCGGGAGCGCTGTGAACGATGCCGGTGCCGGTGTCGAGCGTCACATAGTCGCCGAGATAGACGGGGGAAAGCCGGTCATAGAACGGATGCCTGAAGTTGATGCGCTCGAGCGCGACGCCCTTGCACGCACCGAGCACCGCGCGTTCGCTCAGCTCGAAGCGCTCGAGGCAGGCAGCGCGCAGATCTGCAGCAAGTATGAGCAGACCCCGCTCCGTGCGCACGAGTTCGTAGGTCATGTCCGGGTGCACGTTCAACGCCTGGTTGGCCGGCAGCGTCCACGGCGTGGTAGTCCAGATCACTATCCACCCCGGGCCGGCTGGCAGCTCCGCCAGTCCGAAAGCGGCGGCGAGCTGTGCCGGCTCCGCGAAAGCAAACCCGACGTCGATCGCAAAATCGGAGCGCTCCATATACTCGACTTCCGCTTCGGCGAGCGCGGAGCCACAGTCGAAGCACCAGTTGACCGGCTTGAGCCCGCGGTAGACATAGCCCTTCTTCAACAGCGCGCCCAGCACGCGGATTTCATCGGCCTCGTTGCGGTAAGCCATCGTGAGATACGGATCTTCCCAGTCGCCCAGCACACCCAGGCGCTGAAAGTCCTGCTGCTGACGCTCGACCTGCTCGGCCGCATAAGCGCGGCACAGGCTCTGGGTCTTTTCCACTGGCAGATTCTTGCCATGCTGCTTTTCGATCTCGCGCTCGATCGGCATGCCGTGACAATCCCAGCCCGGCACATAGGGCGCGTCGAATCCCGACAGCGTCTTGCACTTGACGATGACGTCCTTGAGAATCTTGTTGATCGCATGGCCGAGATGGATGTTGCCGTTGGCATAGGGCGGGCCGTCGTGGAGCACGAATGTCGGTCGTCCTGCGCAGGCGGCGCGGATTTTCTGATAGACGCGCCGTTCCTGCCAATCGCGCACCCACTGCGGCTCGCGTTTCGCCAGGTCGCCGCGCATCGGAAAGGGCGTATCCGGCAGGTTCAGCGTTTTCTTGTAGTCGGTCATCGCGGCGCGCTACCCCTGGCATCCGCGCAGCGAGCCTTTGAAAAACGCCTGTGCCCTTTCGACGTCGATCGCAATCTGGCGTTTGAGCGTATCGACGTCGGCATATTTCTCTTCATCGCGGAACTTGTGCAGAAAATCCACTCGCAGGTGCGCGCCATAGATCTGCCGGTCGAAATCGAGCAAATGCACCTCGAGACTGGGGCGCGCGTCGCGCGCCACGGTCGGCCTTACGCCGAGGCTGGCCACACCGCGATATACGCGCGACTCGACACCGTGCACCTGCACTGCGAAGATTCCGGACAACGGCGGACGATTGCGCTTCATAAGGATGTTTGCGGTGGGAAAGCCGAGCTTGCGACCGAGCTCGTCGCCACCCACCACCCTGCCGCTGATCGAATAAGGTCTTCCCAACAGCCTTTGCGCGCCATTCATGTCGCCGGCGGCAAGCGCCGTGCGCACCGCCGTGCTGGAAACGCGCACGCCGTCGATCATTACGCTCGCCATCGCGTGCACCTCGAATCCGCAGGACTGCGCAGCCTGTTTGAGCATGACCCAGTCACCCGCACGGCGCGCGCCGAACCGAAAGTCATCGCCAACCAGTATCCAGCGTGCGGCCAAACCGCGGTGCAGAATCTGCGCGATGAAGTGTTCCGCAGGCGTTTTTGCAAAATCGAAGTTGAAGCGACAAATCTGCACGCGCTCGACGCCTGCGCGCCCGAGCAACTCGAGCTTCTCGCGCAACGACGTGAGCCTGACCGGCGCCCGGTCGGGCGCGAAAAATTCACGCGGATGCGGTTCGAACGTCATCACGCACGAGGTAATACCCCGCTCGCGCGCAGCTCCCGTCAGCCGCGCAAGCAGCGCCTGATGGCCGAGATGAACGCCGTCGAAGTTACCGATCGTAAGCGCTACCGCGCTGGTCGCTGCTTTTGGCAGGCTGCGTGTGATGCGCATGCAACTCAAGCTAAAAGCTTGAATTGTAGCGTATTTTAACCTTGACGGTCCAGCGTATGACTGAACACGGAGGCAGGGGTTGCCTGACCTTGCCGACTCAGGACAGCCTTGTCGGCTCCGCTGCCAGCAGCGCCCGCCGCCTGAACAGCGGCACGGGTCTGTCGGCCGAGGCCTGATACGCCTCGCTGATCTCGTCGAACGCGGCGAGAGCGGCCAGCGCATCCTGCTCCGCCGGCAATTCGAACGCGTCAAAGCCGCAGCGGGCGAGATACGCGAGCTGGTCAGGCAGCACCTCGCCGACGGCGCGCAATTCCCCCGCCCAGGCGTAGCGCTCACGCAGCAGCCGCGCGATCGAATAGCCGCGGCCATCCGTGAACTGGGGAAAATTTACGGCAATTACCGTGAAATATGCTGTATCTCCCGCGATCAGGGCAGGATCTTCATGACTGTCGAGCCATATGCCCAAGCCCCCTACGCGAGCAAGAAGCGCTTGGCGCTCCGCAAGCCAAACCGACAGAGGCGCAATGATGTCGCCTTGCAGCGGGATGTGCGGCCGCGTGCCCGCCGCCGGCAGGCTAAGCCGCTGCCAGCTGTCGGCTACGACCTGCCGATGTCTGATGAGTGCCATACACGTGTTCCTTGAAAGGGTCGATCCCGATGCGCCGCACCACATCGATGAACCGTTCAGCGTCGCTTTCCCGCGCGGCGAGGTAGAAATCGAGAAGCTTTTCGATCACCTCGGGCACATCCACCTGCGACACCGACGGGCCGAGAACCTTGCCGAGCGCCGCGTCGTTGCCCTGCGCGCCGCCGATCGAGATCTGGTAATACTCGGCGCCCTGTTTGTCCACCCCCAGGATGCCGATGTGCCCAACGTGGTGATGACCGCACGAGTTCATGCAACCCGAAATATTCAGATCCAATTCTCCAATGTCGTGGAGAAAGTCCAGGTCGTCGAAGCGGCGCTGTATCGCCGCGGCAACCGGAATCGACTTGGCGTTGGCAAGCGAGCAGAAATCGCCGCCCGGGCACGCGATGATGTTGTTGAGCAATCCGATGTTGGGCGTGGCGAGTCCGAGGGCCTTTGCTTCGCGCCACAACGCAGGCAAATCCGCCTGCCGCACGTCGGCGAGTATCAGATTCTGTTCGTGTGAGACGCGCAGCTCGCCGAAGCTGTAACGGTCCGCGAGATCAGCGACTGCGTCCATCTGATCCGCAGTTGCGTCCCCGGGGGGCACGCCGGTTTTTTTGAGCGACAGCGTCACCGCGGCATAGCCGGGAACCTTGTGGGGATGAACGTTGCGGCGCGCCCAGTTCGAGAATCCCTGATCGCGGCCCAGCGCCAGCACGTAACCCGACGCGAGCGGCTCGAGCCGCAGATAATTCGGGCGCGTGAACCTGCGTTCGATGCGCTCGATCTCCTCCGGTATCAGCGTAGCCGGGCCATCTTCCAGATGGGCCCATTCGGCGTTGACCTGCTGGCGAAAAACTTCCGGCGTGAGCTCCTTCACCAGAATCTTGATGCGCGCCTTGTACTTGTTATCGCGGCGTCCAAAGCGATTGTAAACGCGCAGAATCGCGTCGAGATAAGTCAGCACGTGGCGCCAGGGCAGGAACTCGCGTATCACCGCGCCGATCATGGGCGTGCGGCCCAGCCCCCCGCCGACGAGCACGCGGAATCCTACCTGGCCCTGCCCGTCACGCAGCGCCTGGAGCCCGATGTCGTGTACCTGGGTGGCGGCGCGATCCTCGCCGCTGCCGCTGACCGCAATCTTGAATTTGCGCGGCAGATAGGCGAACTCAGGGTTGAATGTCGACCACTGGCGCAGTATTTCGCACCATACGAGAGGATCGACGATTTCGTCGGGCGCGATGCCAGCAAAGTGATCCGTGGTGATGTTGCGCACGCAGTTCCCGCTCGTCTGGATGGCATGCATCTGCACCGTCGCCAGTTTTTCGAGTATGTCCGGAACGTCTTCCACCCTCGGCCAGTTGAACTGGATGTTCTGCCGCGTGCTGAAATGACCGT
>JBKJZR010000134.1:0-7663 GCA_046715035.1 Burkholderiales bacterium
CCCATCAGCACCGCGACTTTGCCGAGGTCGCTGCGGGCCGCGCTGCGCGAGACTTGAGGTGCCGTCATGCCGGCTCGCCGATGATGCGCACTTCGCGCTCCAGATCGACGCCGTAGCGCTGCGCGACCGAGCTGTGCGCGAGCTCGATCAGCGCTTCGATGTCTGCCGCACGCGCGTTGCCGGCGTTGACGATGAAGTTGGCGTGCTTGGAGGAAATCATCGCGCCCCCCAGCCGGAAGCCCTTGAGCCCGCAGGCTTCGATCAGGCGCGCGGCATACTCGCCGGGCGGATTTCGAAATACCGATCCGGCGTTCGGCTGCTGCAGCGGCTGCGTGGTGATGCGCCGCACGAGCAACTGCCTGATCGTCGCGCGGGACTCGTCGGCGTCGCCACGCGCGAGCCTGAAGCGCGCAGCGACAAACCATTCTTGAGAGGAATAAGGGATGAGGGCTGAGGGATGGTCCAATGCTGAATGCTGAATGCTGAACGCTGAATGCCGATCCGCCTTGAGGACCACCGTGCGATACCCGATGTCATAGTCGGCACGCGTGCGCAGCCGCAGCTCGCCCGCGCGGTCCAGCATGGTCACGCTGTCGACGATGTTCCACGTCTCGCCGCCGTAACAGCCGGCGTTCATCGCCAGCGCGCCGCCGACGGTACCTGGAATTCCCGCCATGAACTCGGCGCCGGCGAGACCGTGTATTGCGGCGCAACGGGCGACCTTGGGGCTCGGCACGCCCGCCTGCGCCTCCAGCAAGCCGTGCGCGTGCGTCACCTGCTTCAGCGCGGGATGGGTGAAGATCACCGTGCCGCGCACGCCCCCATCGCGCACCAGCAGATTGCTGCCAAGCCCGACCGCATACACCGGCTCGCGCCGCGGCAAGGATGCGATGAATGCGCGCAGATCGTCGAGGTCGGCGGGAAAGTAGGCGCGGTCCGCCGGGCCGCCTGCACGCCAGCTCGTATGCCGGGACATAGGCTCGGCCAGCTTCAGCTCACCGCGCACGACGCTCCTCGCCACGAGTTTGCGGCTGGGGATCATGCGGCCGAAAGCCGTGCCCGGTTGCCGCGGAGGCGACAGCGCCAGGGCGCTCACCGCTCATCCCTCACCTGCTCCGCGCTGCGCCCCGTGCGCGCGCCAGCCAGCATGGCCGGCACCGTGCCGATCGAGCCCGCGCCCATCGTCACCACCACATCATTGGCGCGCACCTGCGCATGGATCGCCTGCGGAAAGTCGCCGACCCGCTCGACGAAGACCGGCTCGACCTTGCCTGACGCGCGCACGGCGGCGGCCAGCGCGCCGCCGTCAGCGTCCGCGATCGGCGCCTCGCCCGCGGCATATACCTCGGTGAGTAACAGCACGTCGACGGTCGACAGCACCGTCACGAATTGCTCGAAGCAGTCGCGGGTGCGCGTATAGCGATGCGGCTGGAATGCGAGCACGAGTCGGCGTCCAGGGAAAGCGCCGCGCACGGCCGCGAGCGTCGCCTCCATTGCCGCGGGATGATGTCCGTAATCGTCGATCAGCGTGTACGCGGCGCCGCCTAAGGCAAGCGGAATTTCGCCATAGCGCTGGAAGCGCCGATCGACGCCGGCGAAGTCTGCCAGCGCCTGCACGATGGCGGGGTCCGGTGCACCCACTTCCATGCCGACCGCGATCGCCGCCAGCGCGTTGAGAACGTTGTGGGTGCCGGCAAGGTTGAGGGTGATTTCCAGATCAGGCAGGGGCGCGCGATGGGGGTGGTTGCGCACGACCCGAAACTGCATCCGCCCGCGATCGGGCTTGATGTCGACCGCGCGGATGTGCGCGCGTCCCGACACTCCGTAGGTGGTGATGGGCTTGGTCACGGCCGGCATGATCTCGCGCACGTTCGCGTCGTCTACGCACAAGACTGCGGTGCCGTAGAAGGGCAGGCGTTGCACGAAATCGAGGAACGCTTGGCGCAGCCGCCCGAAGTAATGTCCGTAGGCCTCCATGTGATCCGCGTCGATATTGGTGACCACGGCCAGCACCGGCGCGAGATAAAGGAAAGACGCATCGGATTCATCGGCTTCGACGACGATGAACTCCCCGCTGCCGAGCTTTGCGTGCGAGCCGGCCGCCTCGAGCCGGCCACCGATCACGAAGGTGGGATCCATGCCGGCGCCGGCGAGCACGCTCGCCACCAGGCTCGTGGTCGTGGTCTTGCCGTGAGTGCCGGCGACTGCGATCCCCTGCTTGAGGCGCATCAATTCCGCCAGCATCATCGCGCGCGGCACGACGGGGATCCGGCGCATGCGCGCCGCCGCCACCTCCGGGTTGTCTTCCTTGACCGCGCTCGATACGACGACCGCGTCCGCGGCAGCGATGTTGTCGGCGGCGTGGCCCTGAGTGACCGTAGCACCGAGGCTTTGCAGGCGCCGCGTCACCGCGGTATCGCTCAGGTCGGATCCGCTCACTGCAAAGCCGAGATTGAGCAGCACTTCGGCAATGCCGCTCATGCCGGACCCGCCTATGCCCACGAAATGCACGCGCTTTACTTTGAACTTCATCGCGCAACGTCCCACGGCGTGCGTGGCCAGCAAGCGGCGGGCCGCAGCACTCGCAGCCGGTCGCATCCCCTCGCCTGCGTCGCGAGGGGCCCCTGCTTCCTACGCGTGCGGACTGCGCCTATGCCCACGAAATGCACGTGCTTTACTTTGAACTTCATCACGCCGCCCTTGCGAGTTCTGCACATGCTCGCGCGACGTCCCGCGTGGCCTGGGGTTTGGCCGCGCTGCGGGCCTTTTGCGCCATTTCGAGCAGCGCTTCGCGGGTGAAACTGCGCAGCACGTCGGCGAGGCGCGGCGGCGTCAAGTCGCGCTGCGCAATCAGCACGGCGGCGCCGCGCGCGACGAGAAACTGCGCGTTGAGCGTCTGGTGATCGTCGACAGCGTGGGGAAACGGCACCAGCACGCTCGCCACGCCGGCGGCCGCAAGCTCGGCGATCGTCGATGCGCCCGCGCGGCAGATCACCAGATCGGCTTGCGCATACTGCGCAGCCATGTCGGCGATGAAGGGTGTAAGGCTCGCCGTGACGCCCGCACGCTGATAGCACGCCTGCGCTTGCTCCATGTGCCGCGCGCCCGACTGATGCGTGACTTCGGGGCGCTCGGCGGCCGCAAGCAGCGCCAGCGCCTGCGGCACCGTCTCGTTCAGCGTCTGCGCGCCGAGACTGCCGCCGATCACGGTGAGCCGCAGCGGGCCCAGGCGCGGCCGGTAGCGCTGCACGGGATCAGCAAGCGCCGCGATCTCCGCGCGCACCGGATTGCCGACCCATGCCGTCGCGGCCGGGCGCGGCAGCCACGCTGCGAGTCCGCGCGGCTTCGCCTGCGCCTGCCCTGCGCTCGTGCCTTGATTTCCGCCGAACGGATCGGGGAAACCGCAGAGGGCGCGGTCCGCGAGCAGCGCCAGGACGCGGTTGGCGAGTCCCGCGACTGAATTTTGCTCGTGGATGGCGAGCGGCCGGGCAAACAGCGATGCCATCATGCCGCCTGGAAAGGAAACGTAGCCCCCCATGCCCAGCACGACGTCCGGGCGATGCGCAAAGATCGCCCGCGCGCTCTGCCAGAACGCGATCAACAGTTGCAGCGGCAGCACCGCCAGCCGCCAATACCCTTTGCCGCGCACGCCGGTCATGCTGATCCAGGCCATCGTATAGTCGCGGGGTGCAACCAAAGTTTTTTCCAGGCCGGTTTTCGAGCCTAACCAGACGACGCGCCAGCCCACGGCATGCAGCTCCTGCGCGACGGCGAGGGCAGGGAAAATATGTCCCCCGGTGCCCCCCGCCATGATCATGATGGTGCGCGCGGCGTACGCGCGGCGTCGCGCGCCGTTCATACCGTGTAGCCCCGCATCAGCTGCCGGTTCTCCCAGTCGACGCGAAGCAGCACGGCAAGCGCGCAGCAGTTGGCCGCGATGGCGCTGCCGCCGAAGGACAGCAGCGGCAGCGTGAGCCCCTTGGTCGGCAGCACGCCCATGTTGACGCCCATGTTGACGATCGCCTGCACGCCGATCCACAGTCCGATGCCGTGCGCGACCAGCGCTGAAAAATAGCGCTCGAGCGCGGCTGCCTGACGGCCGATCGCGAACGCGCGCACGACGAGACAGGTGAACAGCGCGACGACCAGCAGCACTCCGGCGAAGCCGAGCTCCTCGGCGATCACCGCGAGCAGAAAATCGGTATGGGCTTCCGGCAGGTAGAAGAGCTTTTCGACGCTGCCTCCGAGGCCCACGCCGAGCCACTCGCCGCGTCCGAATGCAATGAGCGCGTGCGAGAGCTGATAACCCTTGCCATAGGGATCGGCCCACGGGTCCATGAAGCCGATTACGCGTTGCAGGCGGTAGGGCGAGAACCAGATGAGGAGCATGAATCCCGCAACGAGCAGTACGATCAGGCCCGCGAACAGCCGCAAGCTCATGCCACCCAGGAACAAGATGCCCATCGCAATCATGATGATCACTGCGAAAGCGCCGAAATCCGGCTCGCGCAGCAACAGGCCGCCAATCACCAGCATCACCATCAGCATCGGCAGAAAACCGCGGCTTACGCTGTGCATGAACGCGGCCTTGCGCACCGTGTAGTCGGCTGCATAGAGCACGACGAACAGCTTCATGAGCTCCGAGGGTTGAAGGTTGAAGAAATACAGCGAGAGCCAGCGCTGGCTGCCGTTGACCTCGCGACCTACGCCCGGCACCAGCACCAGCGCCAGCAGTCCGGCGCCGAACAGGAAAAAATAAGGCGCCGCACGCTGCCAGACCTTCAGCGGTATTTGAAACGCGACGCCGGCTATGAGCACGCTGATGCCGAGAAACATTGCATGGCGCACCAGGTAGTACATCGGCTGCTGCCCGGTGATGCGGCTCGCCTCGGCGATCGCGATCGATGCGGAATAGACCATCACGAGTCCGAGCCCGAGCAGGAGCACACTCGCCCACACGACCGTGCGATCGTATTCAACCGGCTGCGGCCTGCTGGTTACGTCCGCATAAAACATCGCGGGACCGTTGCTCAAGCGCGGACTCCGGGTCCGCGCGCGGCCGCCAGCTTGAGCACCGCCGCAGCGTAAACGCGGCCGCGATGCCGGTAGTCTTGGAACATGTCGAAGCTCGCACAGGCCGGCGACAGCAACACCGCATCGCCGCTGCGGGCCGCGCTCACCGCCTGGCCGACCCCGTCCTCCATGTCGGCGGCCCTCAGCAGCGGTACCGCGCACCCTTCGAGCACCGCGGCGATCTGTTCGCGATCGCGTCCGATCAGCACCACGGCGCGCGCGCGGCGCGCCACGGCAGCGCGCAGCGGGCTGAAGTCCTGACCTTTACCCACGCCGCCGGCAATCAGGACGACGGGTTGCGCGAACCCCTCGAGCGCCGCCACGGTCGCGCCCACGTTCGTCCCCTTGGAGTCGTCGTAGAATGTAACGCCGCCTATGGCTGCCACTTCCGCCATGCGATGCGGCAATCCCCGGAAGCGGCGCAGCGCCGCGCCAATAGCGGCATCGGGGACCCCGATTGCGTGACTCAGGGCACCCGCAGCGAGCGCGTTGCTGGCATTGTGCAGACCGGTCAGCGGCAGATCTGTCACCCGCATCAGGGTGTCTACTCCGCGCGCAAGCCACGGCTCGCCCGCGAAGCGCGCCAATCCCCACTCGCTGTCACCCGCCGGCGCGGCGAGTCCGAAACGCATGACCGTGCGGCCCGGGCGTGCCATGCCGTTGCTCGCAGCGTCGTCGCGATTGAGCACCTGCACGCCGCTGCCGTTGAACACGCGCGCCTTGGCTGCCGCGTACGCGTCGAAGTCCGCATAACGATCGAGATGATCTTCGGAGAGGTTGAGCATCGCCGCCGCATCGGCGTTGAGGCTCGTGGTACTTTCGAGCTGGAAGCTCGACAGCTCCAGCACGATCGCCGCGGGCGTCGAATGGCCGGATTCGATTTCGGTCAGCGCATCGAGCACTGGCGTGCCGATGTTGCCCGCGACCACGGTTTCGAGACCCGCCGCTGCGCAGACATCGCCGGTCATGCGGGTAACGGTGCTTTTGCCGTTGGTGCCGGTGATCGCGATTATCCGCGGAGGGATAAGGGATGAGGGATGAGGGTCGCGAGTGCTTGCGCGAACAGTTCGACGTCACCGACCACCGGCACACCGCGCTCGATCGCGGCGTTCACCACCGGCGTGCGGCGGTCGACACCCGGGCTGATCGCGATCAGGTCGGCGGCTTGCAGGGACGTCGCGCGGAATTCGCCGCGCTCCAGCGCCACCGCCGGCAGCTCGGCTGCGAGCTGCTCGGCGCGGGGCGGTGCAACACGCGTATCCGCCACGGTCACGAGCGCGCCGTGGCGGGTCAGCCAGCGCGCCATCGACATTCCGGTTTCACCGAGGCCGAGCACGATCACCTTTCTTCCACTGAGTTCCAGCATCGCCAGCCATCACCGCAGCTTCAAAGTCGAAAGACCGACAAGGACCAGCATCATCGTGATGATCCAGAAGCGCACTACGACCTGGTTCTCCTTCCAGCCTTTGAGCTCGTAGTGATGGTGCAGCGGCGCCATGCGGAAGATGCGGCGGCCGGTCAGCTTGAAGGAAGCAACCTGCAGCATTACCGACAGTGTCTCGACCACGAACACCCCGCCCATGATGAACAGCACGATTTCCTGCCGCACGATGACCGCGATGGTGCCGAGCGCCGCGCCGAGCGCGAGCGCGCCGACGTCGCCCATGAAGACTTCCGCCGGGTAGGCGTTGAACCACAGAAACGCGAGTCCCGCGCCGGCCAGCGCCCCGCAGATCACGGTGAGCTCCCCCGCGCCTGGAATGAACGGGAAACCGAGATATTTCGAGAACACGGCATGGCCTGCGACATAGGCGAACACGCCGAGCGCGCTGGCGATCATCACCGTCGGCATGATCGCCAGGCCGTCGAGTCCGTCGGTCAGATTGACCGAGTTGCTGGTGCCGACGATGACGAAGTAAGTCAGCACGATGAAACCGATCACGCCCAGGGGATAAGCGACGTTCTTGAAGAACGGCACGATGAGCTCGGTCTGCGCGGGGAGATTGGTGTTGAACGCGATCACGTACGCCGCGGTAATGCCGATTACCGACTGCCAGAAGAACTTCGCGCGCGCCGACAGACCTTTGGGATTGCGGTTGACCACCTTGCGGTAGTCGTCGATCCAGCCGATCGCGCCGAAGCCGATGGTGACCGCCAGCACGACCCACACCAGCCGGTTGTCGAGATCGGCCCAGAGCAGCGTCGTCACCACGACCGACACCAGGATCAGCGCGCCGCCCATGGTCGGCGTGCCGGTCTTCGGCAGATGCGTTTGCGGGCCGTCATCGCGCACCGCCTGGCCGATCTTGTACGAAGCGAGCCTGCGTATCATCGCCGGTCCGACGAGGAAAGTGATGATCAGCGCCGTCAGGCAGGCCAGCACCGCGCGCAGCGTGATGTAACTGAAGACGTTGAACGCCCGGATGTCCTTTGCCAGCCACTGTGCGAGCTCTAGCAGCATCGATGACCTTGGGCTGCGCGAAAGGAGAGCGGCGAGAGGAGAGAGGCGTAACAGCCGCGAGCCATCATGGTTTCCGCTCCTCTCTCATCTCCCCTCTCTCCTCTCTCATCTCTCGCTTCTCCTCCCGAT
>JBKJZR010000135.1:0-17964 GCA_046715035.1 Burkholderiales bacterium
CGCCGATACACGCCGATGAAGATCAAAAGCGAACATTCAATTCATGATTCATGCGGGGGTTCGTTCTTGCCCTTGATTTTATCGGCGCCCATCGGCGGCCCATCAGTTCTTGATCTCTCGGGGTTGATCTTATCCGTGTTTATCTGCGTTTATCTGTGGCTCATTAGATTAGGGTCAGCCGAAGATGCCGTGCAGATACCAGCCGCCGGGCTGCCGCCGCTCGCGATAGATCCACAGCGTCGCGTGCTGCGGCGTCTGCGCGACGAAATAATCGCGCTTGATGTCGTCGCTGTCCCACCATCCCGATTCGATGCGCTCGGGGCCGGCGATCAGCGCGAGCGGGCCGTCGTGGTAGTGCGGTTGCGAGGCCACTTCCCTGAGCGCGCGCGGCGCATCGAGCAGCCAGAGCGGCCTGGGCTTGGGCGGTACCTGCGTGCTGCGGGTGCCGGGCAGCGTCGCCTGCCAGGCGCATTCCGGCCGATGCGCATCGCGCGACGCCAGTCCCTGCACCGCGTCCGCACCCAGTCGCGCGCGCAGGCGCTCGATCAATTTTGCCCAGTCGCCCGCCGCGCCTGACGTATCGGGAAAGAGCTGACCGCTTGCTCCCGCGAGCGAAAGTATTTCCTGCGCCTCGAGCCGCAGGCGGCACACGGGCGCTGCCAGTTGATGCACTGACAAGCGCTCGCGCACGAGCGTGACGAGCCGCTCCACATCGCGTGTCGGCGTGACGAGCCCGATTTCAAGCGGGGTTGCCGATTTGTCGTTGTGCACCAGCACGAGTTCGAAATGCTGCACGCCGCTACACCGCGCGCTCAGGTATCCGGCCAGCTGCATGAGCAGCCGCTTCGCTGCAAAGAGCAGCGCCTCGCTATCGGTCACATCGGCGCTGAATTCGAGCGCGCCTGCGAAAGTGGGCGCAGGCGTATAAAACCTGCGGGCTTCCGGAAGCAGCCCCAGCGCGCGGTCGAGCTGCACCAGCAATTGCGGTCCGCAGCGGCGCGCGAGCCCGGCGCGCGGCAGGCGCAGCAGATCGGCGATCGAGCGGACCCCGACGGCATGCAGGATCGCCAGCGTTTGCGCATCGCAATCGAGCGCGGCCACCGGCAGCGGAGCGAGGCGCTCCTCGAGCATGCGCTTGCACGTGACGATCTGTGCGCTGCCCGCGCGGGCCAGCACCCATGCGGCCGCCACCGTCGGCGCGCAGCCCAGGGTGAGCGCATACCCCATGGCGGCGGCGCCCTGCCTGATCATCGCCAGGATGCGCTTGATGCCGCCCAGCAGCCGCAGGCTGCCTTCGACCTCCAGCACCATCCCGCAGGGCGGCTGTAGCGAAACGCTGGGCGTGAATTGCCCGGCCCACGCCGCCATCTGCTCGAGCGCCGCCGCTTCTGCTGCGGGATCGCCCGCGCGATGGCTCAAACGCGGCGCCAGCGCGGCGGCTGCGGATAGACTCATCCCGGCGCGGACTCCCAGTGCGCCGGCCTGCGGATTGCAAACCGTTACGCGGGAGCCGTCGGTTATCGCCCAGGGTTCAGAGGACGCCGCCGCCTGCGGGAACGAGTCGAGCGGCAGCTGCGGGAAATGAAGGGCGATCCACAACATGATGCGGCGGGAATAAGGGTGGGTGTCTGCTGACGATCTGCGGCGGGTGCAGGAGTATCGGCTCGCTGCGTAGCGCGCCCCGGCGCTTCAGAATGCGCACTGCGAGCTCGCCTGCGCAGGTATGCAGGCTGAGACGCAGCGCGGCCGGAGTCGTTTCGGCGGCGCAGTGCAGCGGACGGAACAGCACCGCGAGCGCCGGATGGCCTTCGGTGGCGAGCTGCAGCCGGCGCAGCTCAGGGTAGGTGATCCTGTCCGGCCACGCGAGCACCGCACCGCAAACGTTGGAACGCAGCGTCTGCTCGAGCGCCCACAGCGTTTCCCGTGGCGAGTGCGTTTTGATAAACAGCAGCAGCGCCGGATCGATGCCGGCTGCCTGCAAGGCGGGGGGATAGGGCAGGTAAGGCGGCGCAATCCACGCGAGCCAGCGGCCGCGCGCCGACAGCGTTGCCAGCGCGGGCCCGAGGATGCGCAGTTCCCCGATGCCTTCGTGCTGCGGCAGGATTTCAGTGAGCGCGGCCGTCGGCCAGCCGCCCCCCGGCAGTTCGGCGTCGAGCGCGGGGTATCCGCTCGGCAGGCTCGCCGTGGTGACATTGCCCAGCTGGCCGCCGCGCCAGATCGCGGGATGTGCCAGCAATGCCGCCAGTGGCTCACAGGGCGCGGCCATTGCGGATGATGCCTACGCAAGTGCCTTCGATGGCGAAAGCATCGCGTCGCAGATCGAGAACGATGGATTTGTAGTCGGGATTCTCGGCCACGAGCTCGACGTGAGCCCCGCGGCGCTGCAGCCGCTTCACCGTTACTTCATCGTGCAGGCGCGCCACCACAATCTGGCCCGAGCGCGCTTCGTGCGTGCGATGCACCGCCACCAGATCGCCGTCGAATATGCCGGCATCGCGCATGCTCATGCCGCGCACCTTGAGCAGGTAATCGGCGCGCGGCCTGAACAAGGCGGGATCGATGCGGTAGCGCGCCTGGATGTTCGATTCGGAAAGTATCGGGCTGCCGGCGGCGACGCGGCCGATGAGCGGCACGCCCTGCTCTGTCGTCAGGCGTATGCCGCGCGATGCGCCTTCGACGAGCTCGATGGCGCCTTTGCGCGCCAGCGCTTTCAAATGATCGACCGCTGCATTGGGCGAGCGAAAACCGAAATGGCTCGCAATTTCCGCGAGCGTGGGCGGGTAACCTTCCGCGATCGCATCCTTGATGAATTCGAGAATCTGCGCCTGGCGAGGGGTGAGCTCATCCATGACTGCCTCCGGGGGAGCGTTGCGATACTGAAATTATATACAGTATAGAGCCCGGCGCAAGCCTGTGGCAGAGTATCAGGCGACTGCGATAGAGGATTCCGCTTGGCCCTGTCTTTGCTTTTATCGCACATACATCCGAAAAACACCCGGATGAAGTCGCTTTTCAGGTAAACATTACTTCAATTTTTTGCAACTCTTACAACTCTGACATAGGAACAGTCATGAAATATTCGATGCTATCTGCGGCATTAGTGGTCGCGCTCGGCTTGAGCGCATGTGAAAAAACCGTGGTTACGCCGCCATCGTCTCCTCCTGTGGTGACTCCCTCCGGACCGCCCGGGCCTCCCGGACCGCCCGGGCCGGCGCGTGATACGGTGGTTCCTGTTCCTGTTCCGGTTCCGACGCCCGGCCCGTCTGGCCCACCCGGACCGAAAGGAGAGCCCGGCAGACCGGGTGGTGACACCATCATCGTGGTTCCACCCGAGAAGAAATAGCATCGTTTTGGACATAGCCGGAGTGCCACGAAAGTGGCACTCCGGTTTGTGCGTACGCGCGCCCTATGGTGACGCTCATTCTTCATATGGGGATAAAATTCCTGTCGTGCGCGTCAGGTCCATAAACGTTTTCGCGCACTGGCATCTGGGTTCTGCGCGAGTTCTGAAATAGCGCTTGAGTTCGGGGGGCGCCATGGAAAACCGGGCATTGTTCGACCGCGGCCGAAGGGCGCGGCGCGAAGTTCTCGGCGCCGAGAACGACACCACACTGTGGTCGCAGGAAGACAGCTTTTCGCTGCCGATTCGCGAGCTCACGACCAAATATGTATGGGGAGAAATCTGGTCGCGTAAAGGGCTGCCGCGCAAGACGCGCAGCCTGATCAACGTCGCATTGCTCACCGCGCTCAAGGCTCCGCATGAGCTCAAGCTCCATATCCGCGGCGCGCGCAATAACAGCTGCACCAAGATCGAAATCCGCGAGGTGCTGATGCAGTGCGCAGTCTATTGCGGCGTCCCTGCGGTGCGGGACGCTGTGCGCAGCGCGCGCGAAGTGTTCGCTGAGGAAAAAAAGTCAGCGCGGAAGCGATCTTCGCGGCGATGACCCCGCTGCGTGGACGCCGCGCAGCCGGAAACGGGCGGGCTGGCAGCGCTACGCTATTCCGGCTGTATCCCCGCGTCCTTGATCTTTTTCCCCCACGCCGCGAGCTGCTGGCGGACGAACTGATCGAGCTCGGCGGGCCCGCTGGGCGCGGGTTGAAGACCCAGGTCCGACAGCCGTTGCCTGACCGGGGGCTTGTTGATCGCTTTCACAATCTCATCACTCAGCTTCCCGATCACGGCTTTCGACGTTCCGGCAGGAACGAACATGCCTGCCCAGGGAATCGTGTCGAAGCCAGGAACGGTCGCGCCGACCGGCGGCAGATCGGGCAGTACGTCGGAGGGCTTGTCCGACATCACCGCGATCGCGCGCAGGCGGCCGGCCTTGACGTGGCCCTGGCTCGCGGCCCAGTCGACGAACATGTAATGGATCTGGCCGCCGATGATGTCCGTCATCGCGGGCGGTGTGCTCTTGTACGGCACTGGCTGCGCGTCCAGCTTCGCCGCGGTCACGAAATATGCGCCATTGACCTGCCCGGTGCTGTTGCCGAACGCATACGAAACCTTGCCGGGATTGGCTTTGACGGAGGCGATCAGCTCGGGAACGGTCTTGATTCCCGAGCCCGGACTCACTGCGAGAATAAAAACATAATAAATCATTCGTGAAACCGCGGCGAAATCCCTGACAGGATCGTAGTTGAGCTTCTTGAAGAGGAACGGATTGGCCGAATGCGGTGTATTGGTGCTCAGCAGCAGCGTATAGCCATCGGGATTGGCCCTGGCTGCGAGCTCGGCGGCGATCTGACCCGAGGCGCCCGCCCGGTTGTCGATGACGAAATGGGCGCCCATCGCCGTGCGCAACTCGTCGCTGACGATGCGGGCCAGGATGTCGGTGCCGCTGCCTGCCGCGAAAGGAACGAGCACGCGGATCGGCCGGTCCGGATAGGGCTGCGCGTGAGCGGACGCCACGATTGCGAAAGCCAAGCTCAACAGCATGGGGACTGGTCTCACGTTCTCCTCCGGAAGACGCCGAGACGATAGTTTGCCACAGCACGGGAGCCGCCTGCGGGAAGGATGTCGAACGCGGGACGAATTCGTGACGTGGCACGGCATGCTGGCCCCGAAAGCCACGCCTGCGAAGAGCGTACTGCTGTTGAATGACAGGCTCAGGAAAACGCTGGCTCGCGCAGCTATTCAGAGAGCGGGGGCTGGACGTGATCGCCAGCTGGCCGGAGGAGTTCGCTGGGCACCTCGCCCGCGAGCTGGAAAAATGGGGCAGGGTGATCAGAGAACGGCGCATGCGGGCCGAGGAACTCCCGCAAATGCGCAGCTCTCCAGCCCCCGGCCGCCGTTTGACCGCGCGGTGTTGACCGCACGGCGGGGCCGGGCGTAGCATCGATTTCCCCGGCAGCCGCGCACGCCTTTAAGAGCTGCTGCACGACCCTACCCCGACCCTCATCCCCGCACGGAGGTTACATGGCGCAAAGAACCATACGCATGATCATCGAGCAGCAGGAGTTACTCACCGCGGCCGCAGCGACGACCGTAAGCGAGGCGGCGCGGCTGATGAAGCAGCGCCACGTGGGTGCGGCGATGGTGGTCGAGAACGGCAAGCTGGTCGGCGTTTTCACTGAGCGCGATGCGCTGTTTCGCGTGGTCGCGGAAGGCCGCGACGGCCAAACAACGCGGATTGACGCCGTGATGACGCCCAACCCGCAGACGATCCATCCGGACAAGCCTTTCGCGCATGCGTTGCAAATGATGCATGCCGGCAGCTTTAGACATGTGCCTGTCGTCGAGGACGGCCGGCCGGTCGGCATGGTGTCGGCCCGCGACGCGCTCGGCCCCGAGCTCGAGGCTTTCGTCTACGAGATGCTGCGCCAGGAGCACATTGGCGAAATTCTTGCGTAGCGCAGCAGGCGTCCCCGATTCGCGCGGCGCAGTGTATCAGCGCGCCAGACCGCCCATCCCAGGCGTGTGCGGAATCGCATAGCGAGCGAGTGAGGTGTGATGTTGCGCAATCGATAATCGCTGTTGCGCAAGATTGAGTTACGCCGCCGCGATAAAAAGCACTAAAATAAAGCGGAGGAGGAAGCGGAGCTGTGGAAGCAGAGGAAATCCAGCAGTCCTATCTGCGCAACCTGATCGGCGGCATTTCGGGTTGGAGCGACCCGCAGGACAAGCTCAACAGGGCGTTTGCCCAGCACGATTTCGTCCTCTACAGCCAGACCATCCTGCGGCTCGCGCCCGGGGGCGACGAGCGCTCGCACAGCGAGATTTTCGTGCGGCTGCGCGCCGAGGAGCAGAATCTGGTGGCACCCGGGTCGTTCATGCCGATACTCGAGCATTACAACTTCGGCCCGAAGCTCGACCGCTACGTCGTGCGCAACGTTTTGGTGTGGTCGCGCACGCACGCCCGTACAGCGGATGCGGTCTGGCACATCAATCTCTGCGGCAAGACGCTCGCCGATACGGAATTTCCCCGGTTTGTGGGCAACGAACTCAAGGCCACCGGTCTTGCCGGCGACTGCATCTGTTTCGAGCTGCCCGACGTGGATGCCCTGAACGAACAGGAAACGCTGGACGTCGTGCAAAGGCTCAAGGCGCTGGAATGCCGCGTCGCAGTCGGTTCGCTCGAAAGGCAGGACGTGCTTTTTCACACGATCCGCCATCTGGTCCCCGATTTCGTGAAGATAGGCGGGCGGCTGGTGCGCGAGATGCAGAGTGACGAGATCGCCGCCGCCAAAATCACGGCGGCGATCAGGGCGTTCCGCGAGTTCGGAATTCAGACCATCGTGCAGCATATCGAGGACACGCCCACGCTCGAGATGCTGAAACGACTGGGTGCCGATTACGGCCAGGGCTACGGCATCCTCAAGCCGGGTCCTTTGAACAGCGCCGCATGACAGGGAGGTTGCGGAAATGACAGCGAAGACAGCGCCCACGACGGACGGTTACGATCATACGTTCAAGGCGATCCACGATCACGAAGTCGAATGGGAAAGCGACGACGTGCGCGGACTGCTCAAGCTGCCGCCGGGCGTGCAGGTCAAGGTGCTGAACTACGATCCGGTGATGAAGCGCCTCGACATGAAGCAGAGATTTCCGCCGGGCTATGTCGAGCCCGCGCATACGCACAAAAGCTGGCACTCGATACTCGTTACCAAGGGCCGCATGTGCGTGGCGGGCAAGGATTTGCGGCCCGGCGACTATGTCTTCGGATGGGACATCCCGCACGGCCCCTACGAGTATCCGGACGGCTGCGAGGTATTCATCGTCTACATGGGCGATGCAGCGCACGTCTGGGAGAAAGACGATTTGCTGAGACACAACCTTGCCTGGCAGGCGGAAACCGACGCGGGCAAGCAGGGCGTCGACGCGCATCTGCAGAAACGCCGGGCTGGACAGGTTTAGAGCTTTAGCGCATGAACGAAACAAGGACGGCCATGGCCGTCCTTGTCGTTGGTGCAGCGGCGATCAGATTCGCCTTTGCGCCGCTCGCTCTAGTAGAAGACGCGGCTGCCCAGCGCGCCGCCGAGCACGGCACCGATCGCGGCCGAGGCAGCGGTGGCGCCCTTGCCGTGGCCGATCTGGTTGCCCACGGCTGCGCCGATCACTGCGCCGGCTATCGTGCCGATCACCGCACCGTTGCTCGGCGCCGAATAGACCGGTTGCGACTGATACACCGGCTGCGACTGATACACCGGTTGCGACTGATACACCGGCTGCGACTGATACACCGGCTGCGACTGATGCACCGGTTGTTGTGAGGGGTATACGGACTGCGTCTCATAAACCTGCTGTGTCCGATAAACCGGCTGCGTGTCATAAACCGGCTGCGCGGGATAAGCGTTGTAAACGGGCGCCTCGGGGTAATAGACGGGCGGCTCGACTGCGACCGTCCTCTCGACATAGACAGGCCTGTCGACATACACCGGTCGATCGACGTATACGGGACGGTCGACGTACACCGGCCGGTCGACCACCACCCGCCGCTCCTGTGGGTAGTACTGACGTTCGACGAACACCGTGCGCTCGTTCTGGTAGCGGTGTCCCTGGGCGGGCGTCCAGTGCGGCGGCTCTGCAAGCGCGGGAACTGCAGCGGCAAGCAGCGCGCCGGTCGATAACATGCATACGGTTTTCATCGTTTTCATGGTGCGTCTCCTTGAGTGTTTGTGCTGCATTGCGAATAACGCATGGCGGGCCGGAGTGCCGACGTTGCAAGTGCAACGCTTTGTTAGGGCGTGTAACACAATGAAACGCGGGACGCACGGGCACGATTCTGGCCCGCGGCGGAGAGCAACGTTCCGCGGCCGGGTCCGCCGCTGAAGCGCTCATCTGAACCACGGCAATTTGCCACATTCGCGCTTCGGCTCGTAGAATGAATCGGTCGAAGTCCAAAAAGGGTCGCCATGAAGGGTCGCCATGCATGATGTGAAACGCTGCGCGCTCGCAGCCGCGATCGCGTTGGGATGGCCGTGCATCGCGTACTCGCAGCCATACCCGTCGAAACCGATCCGCATCATCATTCCGTTTCCGCCCGGCAACACGATGGACATCATGGCGCGGTTGGCCGCGCCGAAGCTGACCGAACGTCTGGGTCAGAACGTGCTCGTCGACAATCGCGCCGGGGCGAGCGGTCAGCTCGGTCTCGAGCTCGCGGCGCGCGCCACGCCCGACGGCTACACGCTGGTCGGGGGCCAGGGCGGCAATCTCGTCGTCGCTCCGCATACGTACCGGAAAATCGCCTATGACCCGCTGCGGGATTTCGCACCAATCGCGCTGTCGACGACGAATTTTCTGGCGCTGGTCGTGCATCCGTCCGTACCTTTTAAATCCGTGAAGGACCTCATTGCCTACGCGAAGGCGCAGCCGGGAAAATTGAGCTTCGCATCGAACGGCGAGGGGGGATTTCCGCACATGACGATCGAGCTCCTGCGAGTCATGGCGGGCTTCACGTATCTGCACGTTCCCTACAAGGGCAGCGCGCAGATCGCCACCGAGCTGATCGGCGGTCACGTCGACGCCGCGATCGACGGCTACACCGGGCTCGCGCCGCACGTGCGCTCCGGCCGGCTGCGCCTGCTCGGCATCACCAACCCGACGCGCGTCGCCCAGCTCCCCGACGTGCCCGCGATCGCCGAAGCGCTGCCCGGCTACGACTCGCGCGGCTGGTTCGGCTTTCTCGCGCCCGCCGCAACGCCGCGCGAGATCGTCACTCTGCTCAACCAGGAAATCAACCGCGCGATGAATCTCCCCGACGTCAAAGAGAAGCTCGTTGCCGCGGGGCTGATCGTCGTCTCCGAGCCGCCCGAGTTCTTTACCGAAACGATCAGGAGCGACCACGCCAAGTACGGCAAATTGATTCGCGACATCGGTTTTCAGCCGCAGTAGGTGGGACCCTGTGAGGCGTGAGGCGGCAGGTGTGAGGCGGTTCAGTCGCCTCCTGCGCGCAAAGGCCGCGGGTCGGCCCTCACATTGCGCCTCGCGCCTAACTGCCTACCGCCGCACGCTCCCATGAGCCACTGGTTCGAATATTTCCCCGGGCATCACATGTGGTCGCAGGGCATGATGTTCGGCATCGAAATGGCCGCGCAGGGTGCGGCGGCGCTGGGCGAGATCGACCAGATCGGGCAGCGGCTGCGCGAGCACGTCGGCGACAATGAGCGCTGGTGGGAAGAATGGACGGCGATGGCGCGGCGCATCGAGAGTTTCGGCGACCGGGCGGCGCGCGACGGTCATCAGCTCACGGCGGGCAGCTACTACCTGCGCGCGGCTATCTACTATTTCTGCGGCGAGCGCTTCATCGCGCCATCGGAGCGCAAGTGGGACACCTATCGCAGCTGCCTGCGGTGCTTTCGCAACGGCATCGCGCGCCGCTATCCGAACATCGAGCGCGTGGAGGTGCCTTACGAGGGCACGACGCTGCCCGCGTGGTTCCTGAAGGCGGAGGGGGCGCAAAAGGCGCCGGCCGTGGTGATGTTCGACGGGCTCGACAACGCGAAGGAGCTGTCGGTGCTGTTCGGCGGGGTGGAGATCGCCCGCCGCGGCATTCATACGCTCGCCATCGACGGACCCGGACAGGGTGAAGCGCTGCGTTTGCAGGGCATCCCCAGCCGCTACGACTATGAGGTGCCCGGACGTGCGGCATACGATTACCTTGCGCAACGCCGGGAGGTCGATCCCACGCGCGTCGCCGTGATGGGATTCAGCATGGGCGGCTATTACGCGCCGCGCGCGGCGGCGATGGAGCCGCGCTTCGCCGCGTGTGTGGCGTGGGGCGGGCATTTCGATTATTACGAATCGTGGGTGCGGCGCCGCAGGATTCTCGAGTCGGGCGGTACGAAACTCTCCGCGCCATCCTTTCAGCTGCCGTGGGTGCTGGGCATGCCCGACATGGACGCCTGCATGAAGAAGCTCGAGAATTATCGCCTTGCGGGCGTCGCCGAGCGCATCGCGTGTCCGTTCTATTGCATCCACGGCGAGAACGACAACATCGTTCCCCTCGAATTCGCGCAGCGGTTGTACGAGGCGGTCGGCTCGCGTGACAAGACGCTCCAGGTGCTCACCACGTTCGACGGCGGCAGCGATCACTGCCAGGAAGACAACCGGCAGGTCGGCGCCAATCTCGTCGCCGACTGGCTCGCGGACCGCCTTGGCGGGAGGGTGTAACGCATGGCTTCATACATCGACCAGGTTCTGATCCAGGGCGAAGCGCTCATCTACCGGGCGCGTATCAGCATCGTGTCACTGCTGCCGCTGATCCTGCTGGGGCTCGTCGCGCTGCCGCTGTTCGGGCTGGGCCTCGTTTTCTGGATCTGGGCGTGGATCAAGTACGCGACCACCGAGCTGGCGATCACCAACAAGCGCGTCATCGCCAAGTCTGGCCTGATACAACGCAAGACGATGGAGATGTTTCTGAACAAGATCGAGAGCGTACAGGTCGAGCAGGGCGTGCTCGCCCGCATGTTCGACTACGGCACCGTTACCATCTCGGGAACGGGGGTGTCGAGCGCACCCTTCGCGAATATCGCCGCACCGCTGGAATTCCGCAAGCATTTTATGGCCGCTGCTGACAGCCAGGCTCAGACCAAAGGAACCGTGAACTAACCATGATCCCCGCACGAACGATCGACATTCACGCCCATTATTTCCCCGAGTCGTATATCGAGCTCATCGCCAGGCACGGCAAGCGCTGCGGGACCACGGTGACCCGGGATGCCGCGGGCATCACTTTCATCCAGGTCGGCCTGCTGCTGCGCACCGGCCCGATCGTCAGCCGCTTCATCGATCACAACGAGCGCCTCGCGGTCATGGACCGCCAGGGCGTCACCATGCACGCGCTGTCGCTCACCCAGCCGATGGTGTATTGGGCCGACGACGACCTGGGAGCGCAGCTCTGCGTCGCCTTCAACGACGCAATCAGCGAAGCCCACGTCGCGTATCCCGAGCGGATGATCGGCTTCGCCTGTCTGCCGTTCCAGAATCCGTCGCTCGCGCTCGAGGAGCTCGAGCGCATCAAGGAGCTGCCCGGCATCCGCGGCGTGTATATGGCCACCGCGGTGCGCGACCGCGAGCTTTCGGACCGCAGCTTTTTTCCCGTCTACGAGCGCATCGCCGATCTGGGTCTGCCGCTGTTCCTGCATCCGATGATGATCAACAACGAGCGGCTCAAGCAGTACTATCTGATCAACCTGTGCGGCAATCCGTTCGACACGGCGATCGCCGCGTGCCATCTGATCTTCGGCGGGGTCCTCGACGCTTTCCCTACGCTCGAGGTCAACCTGCCGCATGCGGGCGGGGCGCTGCCTATCCTGCGCGGACGCATGGACCGTGGCTTCACCGTGCGCGGCGAATGCAAGACGATTGCGCGCCCGCCGAGCGAATATCTGCGGCGTTTCACCTACGACACGATCAGCTATTCGGAGGACATCATGAACGACCTCATCCGGCTGGTCGGCGTCGAGCGCATCATGATGGGCAGCGATTACTGCTTCGACATCGCCGACGAGGAACCGGTGAAGTTCGTGATGCAGATGAAAGCGCTGGATGCGCAGCAGCGCGAGCAGATTTTGTGGCGCAATGCGGCGCGCCTGCTGCGCCTGGAGTGAGCGGGGAAGGGTATCAGGCGAGGGCCCACACCGCGATGCAGGCACGACACGGTCTGTCCCGGCCCGAACGAGGGTGCGCTTGCCGACCGCGCGCCTAAAACGCTACGTCCGGTGGAACCAGAGCAGCGAAAGGACGGCCGCGGCGATGGCGAACAGCGCACCCAGCGCGCTGAACAGCGCGCTGAGCTCGGTCTGCTTCTTCTCGAGCACGAGGCGGCTGGTGAGGTCCTGGTAGACTTTTTTCAGTTCGAGCGCGGTCCCAGCGCGGAAATATTCCGCGTGCGTGAGCTCGGCGATCTGCTTGAGCGTCTCCTCGTCGAGCTTCATGTAGATCGACCAGCCGCCGAAGTCGACCGGGCCGCCCTCGGGCGTGCCGAACCCTACCGTGTAGACCTTGACGCCCCGATCGGCCGCCAATTTCGCCGCCTTGAGCGGATCGGGACCCATCGTGCGGCGGCCGTCGCTCATCAGGACGATCGCCCCCGATTCGTAAGAGCCCGGCGGCACGGGTTTGAATTCCCTGGCTTCCGCTTTCGGCTTGCTGCCGGCCGGCACGTCACCCGGACGCGCGCGTGCGCCGGCGGCGGGCGCATCGCCTGGGCGTTGCCGCGCGCCCGCGGAGAACGCCTCGACGTCGATTCCCGTATCGGGCAGCAGCGTCGCCAGCGAAACGAGCAGCGCGCTGCCCGTCGCCGTGTGCCGCTGCAGCTGCAATCGGTCGACCGCCGCCAGCAGGTCCTCGCGGCTTTGCGTGGGTGCCTGCACGAGTGACGCTGTGCCTGCGAACGCTACGATGCCCACGCGCACCGGCGCGGGCAACTCCTCGAAGAACGCCCGGGCCGCGGCCTGTGCAGCCGTTATGCGCGTGGGATCGACGTCGCTCGCCCGCATGCTGAGCGATACGTCGATGGCGAGCACAATGGTCTTCTGGTTGGAAAGCGCCGGAATGATCGCGGTCGGACGCGCGACGGCGACTATCGTCGCAGCGAGCGCGGCCAGCAGCAGCGCCGCCGGTAGATGGCGCCGCAGGCGCGGTCCGGAGCCGATGGCGTCCCGCACGGGTGCCAGGCTCGAATAGCGTATCGCGCCGTGCTTCTTCCGGCGCAAAACCCAGACATACGCTGCGACCAGCAGGGGCAGTACCAGCAGCAGCCACAGCAGTTTCGGCCAGAGGAACATGCGCGTCAGCGGGAGTGCGAGGTGCTCACTTTAACATTTTGTCGGTGCGGGTCGTGGTCGGCGTATCGATGATGGAACTGACGGCAACGTTGGCCGTGTCCCCGGCAGATGCCGGGCAAATTGCGTCCGCTTGGATGAGTAATTGAGGGCATTGGTGCGTCGCGGGTTGCGGGCTTATTCCACCTTGATGTTTGCCGCGCGAACGACTTCTCCCCAGCGCTTCAGCTCTGCAGCGATGTAACTCGAAAACGTCCCGGGCTCACCGCCGACGATTTCGACCGACATCGCGGCGAAGCGCTCGCGCAGATCGGGTTGCTCGAGCGCGCGATTGATCTCGGCGTTGAGGCGCGCAACGACGCTGCGCGGTGTTCCCTGCGGCGCAACGATGCCGTACCACAGGCCAGCTTCCATGCCCTGCACTCCCGCTTCGGCAAATGTCGGCACGTCCGGCAGCAGCGGATTGCGCGTCGCGCCGGCGGCGGCGAGCGCCCGCAGCCTGCCGGACCTGACGTGGGGGATGAACGGCGGGGGACCGTCGATCATCACGTGCGTCTGGCCGGCGACGACTTCGGGAAGCGCGGCACCCGTCCCCTTGTAAGGCACGTGCAGCAGCTGGGCGCCGGTCTTGAGCTTGAGCAGTTCCGCAACGAGATGCGGCGGGCTGCCGGCGCCGGCCGAGGCATAACTGAACTTGCCGGGCTGGGCCCGCGTCAGCGCGACGAAGTCCTTGAGATTGGTCGCCGGCGTGGACGCGTTGACGAACATCACGAGCGGAATGCGCACCATCAGCGCGACCGCAGTGAAGTCCCGGAGCACGTCATAGGGCAGCTTCGCGTACAGGTTGGGTCCGATGCCGTGAGTGGTCATCGTCGCCTCGAACAGCGTGTAGCCGTCCGGGCTGGCCTTGGCGGTGAGGTCCGCTGCGATGATGCCTGAGGCGCCGCTGCGGTTGTCCACGACGACGGGGTGCCTGAATGCATCGGCCAGCTTTTGGCTCACGGCGCGCGCGACGATGTCCGCGGAGCCGCCGGGCGCGAAGCCGACGAGCACGCGGATGGGCTTTACGGGGTACTCGGCCGCGGCAGCGCCGGTCGTGAGCACGGCGCAGCAGCACGCGGCGGTGATCTGCAATAATGTTCTCAGGCGCATAGACCGCTCCGTTCAGGTATGCCGCGACGCAACGCGGGTGCAGCAGGTCACGCCAGCGGCGAAACTTTGCGCCCCGCGCTGCGTCCAATTCGATACCGCGCATGGCTCGGCGGCGTCAACTGGAGAAATAGCAATGTGGATCGACGGCAACCGGCCGCGGCTTGCGGGCACGCGCCGCACGAGCATGAGCGTCCCCGGCCTCGTCGCCAGAGTGCTGACGTTCGCCGCCGGGGGTGTCCTGCTGGCGGTGGCGCTCATGTTCTCGCTGGTGTTGCTGGCATTCGTCATCGCCGCCGGACTGGTGGGATTCGGCTATCTTTGGTGGAGGACGCGCGGCCTGCGCCGACATCTGCGCGAGCAGCCGCCCGGCGGGCATGTGATCGACGGCATGGCCACGCGCGAAGCCGCGCCCGACGAGAGACTCCCGCGCTGATCGGCGCGCGGGCGCAGCGGCCGATTTCGAGTGATCCTGATCGGCGCGCGCAGCCGACGCTTTCACCACCTTCAATGGCGGGCATGACGGCGCGCACAGCTATTCGGCCTTGATGCCGGCGTCTTTGGCGACTTTGCTCCAGCGCGCGATCTCGTTCTTCATGTGTGCGGCCAGGCGCTCGGGGGGCGTGCCGAGCAGTTCGATGCCGAGCACCGCCGCGCGTTCTTTCAGCTCGGGCTGCGCGAGCGCACGCACGATCTCGCCGTTCAGCTTGGCGACGATCTCGCGCGGCGTGCCTGCGGGCGCGTAGACCCCGTACCAGGTGTCGAAATCAATGGGAAAGCCGAGTTCGGCCATCGTCGGAATCTCCGGCGCGAGCGCCGCACGTTTGGTGCTCGCCGTCGCCAGCGCCCGCAGCCTGCCCGCTTTCACGTACGGCAGTGGCAGTTGAATGATGTTGAAGCCCACCGAGACTTCGCCCGCGAGCAGCGCGGTGTGCAGCGGCGCGGCGCCTTTGTATGGAACATGGACGAGGTCGATGCCGGTCAGGAGCTTCAGCTGCTCGAGCCCGAAATGCTGGCCGCTGCCGGTGCTGGGAGACCCGAAAGTGATCTGACCCGGACGCGCTTTCGCGAACGCAATCAGCTCCTTCAGCGTCTTCACCGGCAGCGAAGGATGGATCACCAGCAGGTTCGGCTGCGCGGCCACTAGCGACACCGCTTCGAAATCCCTGACTGGGTCATAAGGAAGCCGCGGATAGAGCGCGACGCTCAGCGCGTGCGGGCCGATCCCGCCGAGGATGAGCGTGTAGCCGTCGGGCGCGGACTTGGCCGCGAATTCCGTGCCGATGTTGCCGTTGGCGCCCGAGCGGTTGTCGACGACGACCGGCTGGCCCCACGCTTCGGTCAGCTTCTGCCCGATGTTGCGGCCCATGAAATCGTAGCCGCCGCCGGCGGGGAAAGGCACGATCATGCGGAGCGGACGATTAGGATAGCTTTGCGCACCGCCCGGCGCCTGCGCGTGAACGAACTCGACGCCCATCAACACCCACAGCAGCACGGGTGCCAGCGACGCCCATGGCGCTACCAGGCTCGTTGTCCCCGCGGCGTACGTATTTGCCATCGTGTCTCCTCAATGCAGCGCCGCCAGCACATCGTTCACATCGACCACGTAGCAGATGGTCGGCAGCAGCGTGTCGATGGCGAACGCGTGATTCGCGGGCGTGTTGCTCGCGCAACATTCGCGCACGACGATCACGCGGTAACCCATGTCGCTCGCGTGGCGCGCAGTCGCTTCGACGACGTAGTTGGTCCACAGGCCCATCAGGATGAGCGTGTTCGCGTCGGCATTCTGCAGCGCCTGGCCCAGATTGGTCGTGAGGAACGGGTCGACGCAGGTCTTGTTCAGCACGAGCTCGTTGGCGAGCGGTTTGACCCTGCGATCGATCGCCGCGCCCTGGGTGCCGATGATCAGCTGGCGCTGCTTGCGCAACCCGTCCCACAGCGGATTGTCCCGGGGCAGATCGAGGAAATCCGCACGCACCGACGCCGTAATGTGGATTACGGCAGCGCGCCTGCGCCGCGCGGCACGCAGCACCCCGGCCATCTGTTCTATCACGCGGTTCTCCCTGAGCCCGGGTGTGATGTCGACGAGGTCCTTCTGCACGTCGAGCAGCAGAACGGCGGTGCGGCGCGGATCTATCTTTAGTTTTCTGCTCATGCTCCCCTCCCAGAGATGCGTCCCGGCGCGCGCGATAAAGCGGCGTGCGTATTCATGATTCACGGACGTCACCGAAGAATACCGCATTCCCGCGGCGCGGCAAGCCGCTGTAAATCGTGTAAGGTTTCGCCTGTCGCGCGGTCTCATCGGGATTCCGCGCAGAAGAAAAGGAAGCTCATGCATTTCGACTGGTCGACCCTCGGGCAGCTGCCGCCCACCGCGCTGGTGCGCGCCCGGCAGCTTGCGCATCACGCCGCGCAGTGGCCGTCGCGGGCCGCGCGCGCCAACCTGCCGGCGGCAGCGGACGACAGCCATTCCAGCCTCGCGTGGGACGGCGCTACCAACGCGCTGCTCTCGCAGCCGCTGCCCGCCCCCGGCGCGGAGGCACGCATCGGCCTGCGCATTGCGAGCCTCGAGCTGATCGTGGTGCGCGGCGGCGTGGCGCTCGATACGTATGCACTCGAAGGCCGCACCGATACGATGATCGGCGTGTGGTTCGATTCGGCGCTGCGGGCGCTGGGGCTAAAGCCGGCGAGCGATTTCGCGCTGCCGTATGGGGTGCCGCACCATCCTGCCGGCAAACGACCTTATGGCCGCGGCGGCGAGAGCGCGGCGCTGGAGGAATTGGCACGCTGGTTTCAAGCTGCAGGCGACGTGCTCGCGGAGGTCAAAGTGAATTACGCCGCCCTGCATCCGGGACCAGGCCCCGTGCTTTGCTGGCCGCATCATTTCGACATCGCAACCGTCGTCAGCCTGGAGGAGGGCCCGCCGGAAGGGGCGAAGGCAATCGGCATCGGCGTCTCGCCGGGGGACGAGTTCTACCCCCAACCCTACGTCTACGTGAGTCCCTCTCCGCATTTCGATACCGCAGGATTGCCGGATGCACCACCGCCGGGACATTGGCACACGCAGGGTTTCGTCGCCGCGGTGGCGACCGGTGAAGAGATTCTGACGCTCGGCGAGCGCGGACCGGGATTACTTGCGTTTATCGAGGCAGCGGTGGCGATCGGCCGGGCTCGCCTCGGCGCCTGAGCCGCGTGTATGTAGCGCAGGCGACCCCGCCTGCCATCGTTCATCTGTAGTCAGCCGTTGGAATGCAGGCGGGGTCGCCTGCGCTACGTCGGTGACGAGCTTGTTAACGCGCACGACCCGCTCGACGCGCATCTGCCGCTGATTCGTTACGAACAGCAACCGGGAATCGGGCTCGCGGTGTTCAGCGGGCGCGGTGAGCGGTTTCGGCGCTGTCCTCGCGCCGGTAACTAATGAAGATGCCCGACATTGTGCCTGCTTCCCCAAGGCGACATCGCCAGGGCAATTGTGCTGGTTGCGTTCCAATCTGGCTAACCAGCGGTTCATCGCGCGAGCCCGAAGCCGCTGCTAGAATGCGTGAATTTCAAGAGATCGGATCGCCCGGCGCAGCGGAGGAGTTGGCA
>JBKJZR010000136.1:0-11266 GCA_046715035.1 Burkholderiales bacterium
CTGCCAACGATAGCCGAGTCCGGGTACGCCGGCTTCGAGTCGAGCGCGTGGTATGCCCTGCTCGCGCCTACCGCAACGCCGAAAGGCATCGCTGACCGCGTTCGCAATGAGGCCGTCAAGGCACTCGGGCATCCCGACGTCCAGACGGCCTTAGCGCGCCAGGGTCTGGATCCTGAGACCGGCTCGCCAGCGGAACTTGCGGCGCTCATCAAGAGGGAGACGAGCATGTATTCTGCCCTCATCAAAGAGGTGGGGATTCGTGCCGAATAGGCAGTCAACTACACCCGCGGCCTAGCCCAGGCGAGAACACAGAGGAGCGTTATAATCGACGCCTTCTGCGCGAAACCGCCCTCAGTTGCATTAAGCGAGAACCCCGATGCGCCCCTTTGAAGGTTTGCGCGTGCTCGACCTGACCCGCGTACTCGCGGGCCCCTTCGCTTCGTATCAGCTCGCGCTGCTCGGCGCCGACGTGATCAAGATCGAACCACCGGGGCGCGGCGAGAGCACGCGCTGGCGCAGCGAGAGCGAGGCGACGCTCGGCAACATGGGGATGTCGCTTTCGTTCCTGACAGCGGCGTCCAATAAACGCTCGGTGACGATAGACCTCGATCGACCGCAGGGATGCGAAGTATTCATGAAGCTCGCCGCGGACGCCGACGTGATCGTCGAAAATCTGCGCACCGGATCGATGGCGAAACGCGGCGTCGGCTACGAGCAAGTGCAGGCGTTCAATCCGCGGGTCGTGTGGTGTGCGATCACAGGCTATGGGCAGACGGGGCCCAAACGGCGGTATCCGGCTTACGACAGCGTGATCCAGGCGATGTGCGGGCTCATGAGCGTGACCGGCACGGAAGACAGCGGTCCGCTCAAGGCCGGGCCTCCTGTCGTCGATTACGGCGCGGGACTCGCAGCGGCGTTCGCGATCGCGTCGGCATTGTTCCAGCGCACGCGCACGGGCAAAGGCCAGTACATCGATCTGCCCATGCTCGACAGCGCGATGATGCTGATGGCGTCGACGATCACGTCCTCGAGAAATACCGGCAAGACTCCCGGTCCGAGCGGCAACATGGCCCCGAGCCGCTCACCGGCGTCGAACACGTTCCAGACCCGGGAGGGCTTGCTCGCGATCGCCATCAATGAGCAACACCAGTTTCGCAATCTCATGATTCAGCTCGGGCTCGAGACCATGCTCGACGATCCGCGCTTCGCCGATGCGCCTGCGCGGCGGCAGAATCGCGACGCGCTCGCTCTAGCGCTCGCCCAGGCCTTGATGGCGCGCACCGCATCGGAATGGGAAATGAGCCTGAACGAAGCGGGCGTGCCGGCCGCGCGGGTGCGCACGATCCCCGAAGCGCTGGCGGAACAACAGACCGTCGAGCGCGGTCTGTTCCATCGTTTCACGCGAGAGGAAACCGGCCTCGGACGGGAACTCGAGGTGCCGCTCGCAGCGTTTAATTACGCAACCGACGGGCCACGCGCGCAGACTCCCCCGCCGAAGGTTGGCGCCCACACCGAGGAAGTGTTGAAGAGCCTCGGCTATACCACAGCCGACATCGAAGCGTTGCGTGCTGCGGGCGCAGTCTGAACGCGGCTCGCGCAAACCCCGCAGGCGCGGCGATGTCCATTCAGAGGTCCAGGACGACGTCCTTTCGAGAGGGAGCCATGAAAACACCACATATCGCGTTGATTTCGATTCTGACGGTCCCGGTATTGTCGGGCGCAGCACTCGCGCAGACCAGCCCTTACCCGGCAAAACCGGTGCGAGTCGTGATTCCCTGGCCCGCGGGCGGCTCGAACGATTTTGCGGGACGCATCCTTCTGCAAAAACTCTCGCAAGCGATGGGCCAGCAATTCATCGTCGACAACCGTGCCGGCGCCTCCGGGATGATCGGTGCGGAGCTCGTCGCCAGATCGCCCGCCGATGGCTACACGTTGATGATCCATTCGACGACGCACGTGTCGAATCCGTGGACGTACAAGAAAGTCCCCTACGATACGTTGAAGGATTTCGCGCCGGTCGCCTTGATCGCGAACCAGCCGGGCGTGCTCACCGTGCACCCGTCGTTGCCCGTCAAGAACGTCAAGGAGCTGATCGCGCTCGCAAGAGCGAAGCCGAACACGCTCAATTACTCTTCTTCGGGCAGCGGCAGCGCTCCTCATCTTTCGATGGAGCTGTTCTCACAAATGGCGGGCGTCAAGCTCGTGCACGTGCCGTATAAAGGCGGCGCCCCCGCCGTGACCGCGGCGGTATCGGGTGAGGTACAGGTATTGTTTCCCACGATCTCGAGCGCGATGACACAGATCCAGGCGAAACGGCTGCGCGCCATCGCGGTGTCGTCGCCGCAACGGGTCAAAATGCTGCCCGGCGTGCCGACGATCGCAGAATCGGGCGTGCCGGGATTCGAGATGAATCCCTGGATCGGCATGCTGGCGCCCGCGGGAATGCCGAAGGAGATCATCGACCGCCTCAACAAGGAGACTGCGCGCGCGCTGCAGATGCCCGATGTCGTCCAGCAGCTTGCTACCCAGGGCGCCGAGCCGTGGATCGCAACCCCCGAAGAATTCGCGAAACGCCTGCGCGACGACTATGAGAAATACGCCAAGCTCGTGAAGCTCACCGGGGCGCAGCCCGAATGAGCGGTAAAGCTGCTGGTGCCCTATCCGCGCCACCCGCTGCGCGTGGATACGCGGCGCCGGTCCTGTCACGGCAAGGCAACGGGTGCGCGGCCCGGGCAGTGGAGCACGCCCGGGCAACCCTGCCCTGAATCTCGCGATGACCAACGCGCCGCGCAGCTACCGCTTCGATGTAGCTGATCGTGTCTGCTCGCGGATGCACAAGTGAGGAGGGACCCGATGCGATGCAAATCGCTTTTTGAACGCGCTCGCATAAGTGCCGCGCTCATTCAGGGTAGTTCGCTTCGGCGCGCACCGGTAATCGCGGCCGTTCTGGCTGGGAGCGTTGCTCTCATCGGCAGCAACGTCCATGCGCAGACCACGTCGACAGGCTCGGGACCCGCCTATCCTGCGAAGACGGTGCGCATCATCGTTCCATTTGCGCCTGGAGGTTCGACCGACATCGTCGCGCGCGCGATGAGCGCCAAAGTGACTGAAAGCATGGGACAGTCGTTCGTCGTCGACAATCGCGCCGGCGCAGGCGGGAATATCGGCGCCGATCTCGCAGCGAAATCCGCGCCTGACGGCTACACGCTCTTGTTGGGGCACGTCGGGACGCTCGCGATCAATCCGGCGCTGTATAAAGCGCTGCCGTACGATCCCATACGCGACTTCTCCCCGATCACTCTCGCGATCGCGAGCCCGCTCATCGTAGTGGTCCACCCGTCCTTCCCTGCAAAGACCATCAAGGAACTGATTGTGCGCGCCCGCTCGCGGCCCGGTGAAATCACGTTCGCATCCGCAGGCGGCGGCAGCGCTTCGCATCTCGGGGCTGAGTTGTTCAATAGCCTTGCCCAGACCAAGATGGTGCATGTTCCGTATAAGGGGACCGGCCCTGCGACGACGGCAGTGGTCAGCGGCGAGGTCTCGCTCAACTTCAGCGGACAAGGAACGTCATGGCCGCTCATCAATAGCGGCAGGCTGCGCGCGCTTGCACTCACCGGCACAAAGCGGGCCGTGCAGCATCCGCAGCTACCGACGGTCAGTGAAACGGTGCCGGGGTATGAGGTGATCAACTGGCATGGTGTGCTCGCGCCGGCCGCCACGCCGCCCGCGATCATCAAGCGCCTGAACGCGGAATTCGTAAAAGCGCTCGATCATCCCGATGTGCGCGCCAAGCTGACCGCCGATGGTTTCGAAGTCGTGGCGAATTCGCCCGAAGATTTCGCCAAATTCATACGCGCCGAAAAAGACAAGTGGGCCGGTGTGATCAAGAGCGCGGGCATTTCGCTGGACTGAGAGTTAACTGCTGCCATTCGTCATGGGCATGACCGCAGTAGAAAAAGTGCTCGCGCGCGCGAGTGGATCGAGTGCTGTCGCGCCGTGGGACATCGTCTACCCGCAGGCCGAGCTCGTGTTCCTGCACGATGGCCACGTCGAAGGCGCATGGCGCGAGCTGGAGGAGCTGGGCATTCATCGCATCTCCCGTCCTGACCGCGTCGTATTCGTGACTGACCACGAAGTTCTGTATACGAATGCGCGCGCAGCCGAGCGCGGGGCGAATATCCGCAAGGCAGCGAAGCAATGGAACGTCGGCCATTTTTTTGATGTGGGCCAGGGCGGGCATGGCCACATTTTCCCGATGGAGATGGGATTGGTCGCGCCCGGCATGTTCGTATTCGCGAGCGACATGCACTGTTCGAATTTCGGCGCGATCGGTGCCGTGCCCGTACGCGCGGGTCCCGAAGTCGTGAGCGTGCTCGCGATGGGCACCTTATGGACGACGGTCCCACCGAGCGTCAAAATCAGTTTGAACGGCACGTTGAAACCCGGCGTTTGCGGGCGCGATGCCGGCTATCGGCTGGCGTGGGAACTCGCCAATGGCCCTCGTGCATGCAACGTTGACTACCGCTATCTCGAGCTTGCCGGCGCCTTCGTCGCTGCAGCAGCCGTGCATGACCGCGTCGCGCTCTGCAATTCGGCAACTGAGATCGGCGTTGCCGGCGTGTTCATGGCGCCCTCGCAGGCGATCCTCGCTTGGTGCGGTTCGCGCGCAATGCACGAGTTCGAACCCGTCTACAGCGACTCGGATGCAGCGTTCGAAGCCTCGCTCGATCTCGATTTGAGTGCGCTGGAGCCGCAGGTCGCATTGCCCGGCAGCCCGAGCAACGCCACCGATATCAGCGACGTTGCAGGGCGCCGCGTCGACCACGCGTACCTCGGCTCTTGCGGCTCAGGCATGTATGACGATTTCGTAGCCGCAGCGAACCTGCTGCAAGGCCGAAAAGTCGCGGCGGGCACGCGGCTCTTCATCGTCCCGGGGACGGTCGCGACCGCGAAGCGGCTGACCGCAGACGGCTGGATGGCCACTTTTCTCGACGCTGGTGCAATCCTGCTTCCGGCGGGATGCGGGCCGTGCGCGGGCGGCAACATGGGTCCCATGCACTCGGGGGAGGTCTCGATCTCCACGGCGGCGACCAATCATGTCGGTCGCATGGGGGCCAAGGATTCGGAATGCTATCTCGGCAGTCCCGCGACGGTCGCGGCCTCCGCGGTCGCGGGGCGAATAACGGATCCGCGCGAACTCCTGCGCCAACAGCGATGAGCGCTCTCGGGGATTACCAGTGGCGCTATCGCGGCGCCTGTCACAAGTTCGGCGACGATCTGCGGCACGATGGCGAAATGATCTCGTTCGACTTCGTGATCAGGCGCATCATGGCGCCCGCAGCGCTGATTCCCCATTTGTTTGCAGCGAGCAGGCCCGATTTTCACAAGCGCGCCCGGCCGGGCGACATCATCGTCGCAGGCCAGAACTTCGGCAAAGGCAAAGCACACATCCAGGCGTATATCGCGATGCGAGCGCTCGGTCTTGTCGTGGCATGCGAGTCCATGCCGTATAACACCTATCGCGCGTTGATCGGACTCGGCTTCACGTTCATGACCGGCTGTGCAGGCATCGTTGCGCTGGTCGACGACGGAGACGACATCGAAATCGACTTCCGCAGCGGTTTTTTTGCGAACCACACGAGAAATATCGAACGAGCATTCGCGCCGCTGCCCGAGCGCGCCCTGGCCATCATCGAGCTCGGCGGAACGCAAGGCGTGCTGCGCGATTGGCTTGCAGGGCAGGAGCGCGCTACGGCCGCGACTTAGGGAATGTCTAAACAAGGGGGCGATGCCAGGGGCGATGCCCCCTTGTAAATCCCCCAAGTCAGGGGAAGCTGGAACTCGTGGCAAGGCTTAATCAGAGCTTCCTTAGATGATCCCAGCCTGGGCGAGCGCATCGATGCGCGCGTCGTCGAATTCGAGCAGCTCGCGAAGGACCTCGCGCGTGTGCTGTCCCAGCAGCGGCGGCGGCGCACGATGCTCGATTGAAGTGTCGGAGAGACGAATCGGGTTGCGCACCATGCGCACCCTGCCCGCGCGCGGGTGGGACACCTCCACCAGCAACTCGCGGTGCTGGACCTGAGGATCAGCGAACACCTGCGCCATGTCGTTGATCGGTCCGCAGGGCACGCCGGCGGCGCGCAGCGCGCCGATCCATTGTTCGCACGTGCGCCCGGGGAAAATAGCATCGAGGATGGCGTTCAGCGCATCCCGGTTGCGAATGCGCGCCGAGCTGGTCGCGAAGCGCTCGTCGCCCATCAGCTCGGAGCACCCGGCGATCTCGCAGAACTTGGCAAACTGGTTGTCGTTGCCGGCAACCATGATCAGGTAACCGTCGGCGCAGCGGAAAGCCCTGCACGGCACCATGTTCGGGTGCGCGTTGCCCCAGCGCTGGGGCACCTCGCCGGACACCAGGTAGTTCATGTTCACGTTCGCGGTCGCGGCGACCTGCACGTCGAGCAGCGCCATGTCGACGTACTGGCCGGCGCCGGTCTGCGTGCGGTGATACAGCGCGGCCAGGATCCCGGTGCATGCGTACATCGCGGTCATGAGATCCGCCACCGCAACACCCACTTTCTGCGGCCCACCACCGGGAAGCTCGTCGCGTTCGCCCGTGATGCTCATCAGGCCGCTCAACCCCTGGATCATGAAGTCGTACGCGGCGTGCTCGCTGTAGGGGCCGCTCTGTCCGAACCCGGTAATTGAGCAATAGATCAGCCTGGGATTGAGCGCGCGCAGCTCGTCGTAGCCCAGACCGTAGCGCTCGAGCGTGCCGACTTTGTAGTTCTCGAGCAGAATGTCGGACTTCTGTGCCAGCCGCCGCACGATGTCCTGCCCCTGTGCGCGCGACAGATCGAGCGTGATCGATTTCTTGCCGCGGTTGGCGCACAGGTAATACGCCGCGTCCGGCGTGTCGTTGCCGTTCGCGTCCTTCAGGAAGGGCGGACCCCAGCTGCGCGTGTCATCGCCCGAGCCCGGACGCTCCACTTTGATCACTTCGGCACCGAGATCGGCGAGCGTCTGGCCGGCCCAGGGGCCGGCGAGCACGCGGCTCAAGTCCAGTACGCGGATCCCGGACAGTGCGCCGGACATAGCCTACGCTCCATTGAGTGAGCTTGAATGAAACGTTGGGTTTTGCTTGACCGTGCGTCAGCTTGCGGTCAATCGAGCTGCACGCCAGAGTCTTTGACCACCTTGCGCCATTTCAGCAGATCGGCCCTGACCACTGCGCCGAATTGCTCCGGGGTGTTGCCGGTGGGCTCCCCGCCTTCGTTGATCAGGCGCTCGCGCACTTCCGGCAGGTTCAGCGCGCGCACGATATCCGTGTGCAAGCGCTTGATGACGTTGACCGGCGTGCCTGCAGGCGCAAACACCCCATACCACACGGTCACGTCGTATCCCGCTACGCCACCTTCCGCGATGGTGGGGATTTCCGGATTGAGCCGCAAGCGCTTCGCCCCAGTTATTCCCAGGGCGCGCAGCTTGCCAGCCTTGACGTGCGGCATGGCGAGGATCGGATCCGGGAAAACCATAGTCACCTGTCCCCCAAGCGTATCGCTAACCGCCGGTGCCATGCCTTTGTAGGGCACGTGCGTGAGCTCGATTCCGGCCATGGTCATGAACAGGTGGCCCGCGAGATGGCTGATGCCGCCATTGCCGGAAGAACCGTAGGCGAGCTGGCCCGGTTTCGTGCGCGCGAGCGCGACCAACTCGTTGATCGTCCTGGCCGCGACCGATGGATGAATGACCAGCATGAGCGGCGCGGAGTTGACCAGCGTGATCGGAGCGAAATCCTTGATTGAATCAAATGGCAGCTTGCGGTACAGGCTCGGGTTGATCGTGTGCCCGCTCGTGGTAAACAAGAGGGTATAGCCGTCGGGGTCCGCCTTCGCAACGATATCGGTGCCCAACGTGCTGCCTGCGCCGGGGCGATTGTCGATGATCACCTGCTGCGCCCAGGCTTCGGTGAGTTTCTGGCCGATGATGCGCGCGAGGATATCGGTCGGTCCGCCCGCCGAAAACGGCACGACAAAGCGCACCGGCCTGGTAGGGTAAGCCTGGGCCTGCGGCACGTTGAGTGACTGCCTCGAACCTGCCGCAGGAGCCGCCTCGGTGGCTGCTCCAAGGATTTGCGCGCAAGCTCCCGGGACGACACTTGCAAACGTTATCAGCGCGAACAGTGATTTCCGGGTACCGCTTTTTCGCATCATGCATTGCTCCTCGGGCCGTCTCCGGCTGATCGGCACGCCTGGACAGTCAGGTACGCGCGACACGCCCCCGCCACGTCGTTCCACCTTCTGATTCGGCGGCCATGCTACCCGCGCCACCGACTGCGGCCATCGCGGACTCATCCACCCCTGGGGCGGACTTGTACGCACTGGCGATTATAAGTCCTCGCCATTGTGTCGAGAACCGTGCTGCCATCGGGCGCCCCGAGGACCGTTAGGGAATGTCTGAACAAGGGGGCGATGCCCCCTTGTAAATCCCCTAAGTCAAGCTGGAACTCGTGGAAAGGCTTAATCAGAGCGTCCTTAGTTGTTCTTGAGCGCTTCTTCGATCTGCTGCTGCGGCACGGAAATACTGACGGCGGCCCGCTCTTGCTGCAAAAGCATGGGGGAACGGGAGTCGAGATGGCCCCATCCGCGGTTGAGCGCCTCCGTCATTTCTCCGTGCACGAGCATGGCAAGCCGCATCGGCACGTTAAGTTCGCGCGCGAGTTCAGTCGCGAGCGTCACGTCTTTGTGCGCGAGGCGCAGTGCGAATGCGGGCGGCTCGTACACCCCCGGAAGGAACTGATCCGCGAGTCGGTCGAATGTGCGCGAACGTCCAAAGGCGCCCTGCCGCACCGCTTGCCACAGCGCGAGCGGCTCGACGCCGGCTTTCACGCCGAGGGTGAAGACTTCCGCGAGCGCAGTCTGGATCGCATAGCCGGCGCAGTTGTGAACGAGCTTCGCGATCGAGCCGGCCCCGATCGGACCGATGTAAATCGCCTGGTCGCCGATTGCGTCGAGCACCGCCTTGTGGCGATCGAATTCATCGCGCGCGCCGCCGATCCACAATGCGAGTTTGCCGCTCGCAGCGCCTGTTGGCCCCCCGCTCACGGGCGCGTCCAGCACTGCAACCCCGTTCTGCGCGAAACGCTCATGCAGCCTGCGGATCAACGTCGGCGAATTCGTGGAGAGATCGAACCAAGTCGTCCCGCGACGCATGCCGGCGAGCAAACCATCCCCGCCTAGCGCAACTGCCTCTATTTCCCTAGGCCCCGGCAGCGATGTGAAAAGGACATCGCTCGCCCGCGCGACACCGCCTGCCGAGTCGGCCCAGACGCAGCCCGCTGCGATATGTGCTGCGGCGGCAGCGCGCCGCACGTCGCTTACCACAAGCTCGTAGCCCGCCTTTCTAAGATTGAGCGCCATGCTCGCGCCCATGGTTCCCAGCCCGATAAACCCGATCTTCATAAAATGCTCCTCATCAAATAATCGAGCAGACAACACGCCCAGGGAGCGTGTCAATGACCTTTGAAACCGCCGCATCTTCGGCTTGACGTCCAATATCTGACGCAGTCTAATTGCCCGTCCCCGTGCTGCTTTGGCCTGCGTGCGCGAGTTTCCGCTCACGATCTGCGCATGACCGAATGCGGCCGCGCTCAACCTCGTCCAGACACCAAAAGGCACCACACCGTGAACGAGACACGGCAGTTGGCGGAATGGGTGGCCGCGCATCGCCCCGGGCAGATCCCGGACGACATCGTCCACGAGGCAAAACGTGCGCTGCTCAATTATCTCGCCGCCGCGTTCGGCGGGTGCCGACATGAGGCCGTCGAGATCGCGGTCAGGACCGTTTTGCCGCTTTCGGGTGCCGCGACCTCGAATCTGATCGGCCGCAATGAAAAATGCGATCCGCTGCACGCAACCTTCATCAACGGTATCAGTTCGCACGTCGACGATTTCGACGACACCACGCCCAAGAACTATATCCATCCGACCGCTCCGGTGGCCTCGGCGCTGTTCGCGTATGGCAGCGCAAATCCGCTTTCAGGACGCGACTTCTTGCACGCGTTCGTGCTCGGTTTCGAGGTGACCTCGCGCGTGGGTAACGTGGTTTACCCGTGGCACTACGAGGCAGGCTGGCACATCACGGCAACGGCCGGCGTGTTCGGCGCGGCAGCCGCGATCGGCAAAGTGCGCAATCTGCCCGCGGAAAAGATGATCTGGGCGCTCGGTCTCGCTGCGACTCAATCCGCGGGCGTCCGCGAAACGTTCGGCTCGATGGCCAAGGCCATGCACCCGGGCCGCGCCGGACAGAATGGATATTTTTCGGCGCTGCTCGCCGAGAACGGCTTTACGAGCGGTGAACACAGCATCGAAGGCTCGCGTGGCTTCGCGTTCGTGCAGTCGGCAAACCGCGATCTGTCGAAACTGCTCGACCAGCTGGGCGAACGCTACGAACTGCTCGATAATACCTACAAGCCGTTCCCGACCGGCATCGTGATTCAGCCCACCATCGACGCCTGCATCCAGATCTGCCGGGAGCATCACCCCGACCCCGCGAGGATCAAAGCGGTCGATTTAGAGGTCGCACCGATCGTTTTCGAGCTCTGTCTGAAGAAAGACCTGAAAGTGGGTCTCGAGGGAAAGTTCTCGATCTACCATGCAGCCGCTATCGGGCTCGTGCGCGGCCGCGCCTCACTCGACGAATTCACCGATGCAGCCATTACCGATCCCGATCTGCTGCGTATCCGCGGCCTCACGGTGCCGCACAGCAATTCCAAGATCGCCGACGATGAAGCGCTCGTCGAAGTGACGATGCAGGACGGCACTCGGCTCACGAAGCACGTCGAGCATGCGGTGGGCAATATCGCGCGGCCGATGACCGACGTTCAGCTCGAAGAGAAATTCCGCGACCTCGCCAATCGCGTGATTGCGCCCGAGCGCAGCCAGCAGATCCTCGAAAAGTGCTGGGGATTCGATCGGCTTGCGGATTGTCGCGAGTTGGTCGAGCTTACGGTCTCCGGTCGAAACATGAACGGATGACAGATAACCAGGGAGGAGTCGTGAAAAAATCAGCATGTGTGTTTTTTGGAGCGCTGCTCGCGGTGCAGGTCTGGACCGCGACGGCCGCAGACGTAGCGGAACTAAGAATACCGAAAGGCGCCGGCGGCATCGCTTTCCTGCCGCTGCTGGTGATGGAAAAGCAGAAAAGCATCGAGAAGCACGCCGCGGAACTCGGTCATAAAACCCTCAAGGTTTCCTACGTGAACCTCGGC
>JBKJZR010000137.1:0-4722 GCA_046715035.1 Burkholderiales bacterium
AGCACTCGGCACTCGGGCTCGCCAACACGCAGCGCGGCGTGCAGCTGCGGCGGCGCACGATCTTTCAGCTCGGCGGTGCCCTGCGCAGGATGAAAGTGCCGCTGTTCGTGGTGAGCGGCGACGAGGACGACAACTGCGTTGCGCCCGCGGTATTCATCAAGAGCGTCTGCCCCGCGGCGCGGCTGCTGATCTGTCCGGCGACCGGACACACGGTCAATACCGAAGAGCCGGAGTTCTTCAACCGCATGCTGAGTGATTTTCTTGCCGAAGTGGATGCGGGGCGCTGGCGCGCGCGCGACGCGCGTTCGCGCGTGAGCGCCTGACGGACAGTGCCTCATGGTCGTGACGCCGCTGTACGCAGGGCTGCTGGTGATCCTGTTTCTGGTGCTGAGCCTGCGCGTCATCCGCGCGCGCACCGGCGGCATCTTTCTCGGCGACGGCGGCGATCCCCGGCTGTTGCGCGTCATCCGCGGTCATGCAAATTTCGCGGAGTACGTGCCGCTCGCACTGCTGTTGATGGCGATCCTGGAGCACAGCCGCTATTCGATCTATCTGCTCCACGCGCTCGGTATCACGCTCGTATTGGCGCGGCTGCTGCACGGCTACGCGCTTTCGTTTACGGACCATTTCAAGTTCGGGCGCGTGTGGGGAGCGGTGCTCACCTTCGCCGTGCTGGCGATCGAAGCGCTGCTGTGTCTCTATCAGGCGTACCGCGGACACCTCGTCTGGTAACGCCCGCGTTTGTCGTCCGCTAGCGGCCGGATCAGGCGGCCCGCACCAGCGCTTCGCGCAACACCGAATCGACCGTGCGGCCCAGCTTGTCGACGATCTCGGCGACGTGGGTTTCATCGATGATGAATGGCGGTGCCAGCATGACGTGATCGCCGCTGCGACCTTCCACGATACCCCCCATTGGATAGCAGATCAGGCCGTTTTCCATGCCACGCTCCTTGATGCGCGCATTGATCCGGAGCGCCGGATCGAAGGGTTGCCTGGTGCGGCGGTCGGCGACGAACTCCAGCGCCAGAAAAAGGCCCCGTCCGCGGATGTCGCCTACGTTCGGATGTGCGCCGAAGCGATCGACGAGCGCCGCGCGCAACATGTCGCCCATGCGCACGACATTATCCAGCAGGTTGCGGTCGCGGATCTCCCCTTGGGTAGCCAGGGCGGCGGCGCAGGCGGTCGCATGCGCCATGAACGTGTGGCCGTGTATCGCATTGGTGCCGCACTCGATGGCGCGATGTATTTTTGCGGCGACGAGCAGCGCCCCCAGCGGCACATAGCCGGCAGCCAGTCCCTTCGCGACCGCGATCATGTCGGGCGCGATGCCTTCCGCATCGCATGCCCAGCGCGCACCCGTCCTGCCCATGCCGCACATGATCTCGTCGAGGATCAGCACCACCCCATGACGGTCGCAGATCTCGCGGATGCGCCTGAAATAGCCCGGCGTGGCCGCGACCGCGCCGAGGGTCGAGCCCACGACCGTCTCCGCGACGAAGGCCGCCACGTTCTCGGGCCCGAGCTCGCGTATCCTCGTTTCGAGCTCGTCCGCAACGCGCAGTCCGTAAGCCTCGAGCGTTTCGCCGGGCGCCTGGTCGCGGTACGCATAGCAAGGCGCGATGTGATGAGTAACGGTGAGCAGCATCGGTTCGAACTGCCGGCGCCGCCACAGGTTGCCGCTGACGGATAGCGCACCGCACGTGATCCCGTGATACCCCTGACGGCGGGCGATCACGAACCTGCGCTGCGGCTGTCCTGCTTCGACAAAATACTGGCGCGTGATTTTGAGCGCCGCTTCGATCGCTTCGGAACCCCCGCACGTGAACCACACCTTGTCGAGATTCCCCGGCGCGCCGCCTACCAGCTCGTCGGCAAGTCGCTCGGCAGGCTCGGTCGTGAAGAAGCGCGAGTGCGCGAACGCGAGGCGATCCACCTGCTCCTTGATCGCGTTGCGTACTGCGGTATTGCTGTGGCCGAGGCATGACACCGCGGCGCCGCTCGACGCATCGAGATAGCGGCGGCCCGCGGCGTCGGTGAGATAGGGTCCGTTTCCGGCGACGGCTGCGGGCATCCCGTCACCGAGATGATCGCGATAGAGGATGTGCGACACGGGTTGGCTTTCCTGCGAGTGGGCAGGGGCTAACATACCGCCGTCATCCACGCCCCGTCCAGCGGCACCGCCATTACCCGACCGATGGGCGCTAAACGGATTGCGCTAGCGCCGGCTTGCGAACTGTCCGTCTGCAGCCGGCTTTGCGCCTTAAAACGAGCAGCCGTCGCACCGACTTGCCGGTGCGGCCGCGACCTACGCTCGAGCCCGGGAGGACGATTTCCGATTCGCAACTCATCGTCACGCCGCAAGCGCGACCGGGCGGTCGCCCGCCGTGAGGCACGCATCGACGACTTCGCCGCCGACCGTTTCGTGCTCGAGCAGCTCGTTGGTAAGGCGCTCCAGCGCTGCGCGGTTGGCCAGCAGCAGCTCGGCGCATTCACGCTCGACGTCCTTGATGATCGCGCGTGCCTCGACGACTGCTTCGGGATAGCTGCCGCGCTGACGCTCGGAGTCCGGCAGTCCCGCGTAGCTGAACGGGCCGATGTCCTTGCTGAAGCCGAACTCGGTAACCATCCGGTAGGCCATGCGCGAGACGTGCTCCAGGTCGTTGGCCGCCCCCGTCGACGCAGTCTTGAACACCAGCGCTTCCGCGCCACGGCCGCCCAGCAGCATCGTCATGCGCGCTCTGACTTCGGGTTCGCTCTGCAGCGTCGCATCCTGGTCGCTCGTGACCAGCGTCACGCCCAGCGCGCGCCCGCGTTTGAGTATGCTGACCTTTTCGACGATGCCGACATCGAGGAGCTTCGCCACGATCGCGTGCCCCGCTTCGTGCACTGCGATGCGGTGGCGCTCCTCCTTGCCGAGCGCAGCCTGACCGGCCGCGGTCGGCCCTCCCATCAGATGCTGCTCGAGCACCCGGTGCAAGTGCGTCTGGGTGACCGCGGGAGCGCCCTCTTTGGCGGCGAGCAAAGCCGCAGCGTTCACGGCGCCCGCGATCGACGCCGGCGACAGGCCGGTGGAGAGCCGCGCGAGCTGCCTGCAGTCGGCGTTGCCGTCGGTGCGCAGCCTGCGCGCGTAGAGGCCGAACAGCGCTTCGCGCTCGTCCACGTTGGGCAGGCCGAGATGGCACGTGCGGTCGAACCGCCCCGGCCGCACGAGCGCGGGATCGAGGTTGGCGACATTGTTGGTAGCACCCAGGACGACGATGCCCGAATTCGCCGCAAAGCCATCGAGCTCGACGAGCAGCGTATTGATGATGCGATTGTTCTCGGTCTCGCCAGCCGAATTGCCGCTGGTGCGCTTGCCGAGACCGTCGATCTCATCGATGAAGATGACGCAGGGCGCCTGCTTGCGGGCGAGCGCGAAAAGTTTCTTGACGCGCCGCACGCCCACGCCCAGGAACATGTCGCTGAAATCGCCCCCCGCCAGGGCGACGAACGGCACGCCGGCTTCGCCGGCGACCGCGCGCGCGAGCAAGGTCTTGCCGGCACCGTAATGGCCTTCGAGCACGACGCCTTTCGGCGGCTTCGCGCCGAGATCGGAAAACTTTTTGGGATTCTTCAGATAGGCGACGATGTCCTGCAGCGCATCCTTCGCTTCTTCGACGCCGATAACGTCGCCGAAACGGGTGTCGGGCTTCGCAGCCGTCCTGAACATGCCGCCGGCACCGCGCGCGGGCCGCATCATCAGGATCATGTACAGAATCAGCAGTGGGCCGAGCAGTGACAGGTAGGCCGGGTTGAACTGGCGCGAGAATGCGCTCAGCGGTGGCGCGGGCGGATGCACGTTGCCGAGCGCGAACACGGCGGGCGCCGAGGCCGACAGCTTGTCCTTCAGCAGTTCGGTGACGAGTGTGCGCTGCCCGTCGATACGCACGTAATAGCGCTCGCCGCTGTGAAGACCGACGAGGGCGTATTCGCTGGCAAGTCCGATGCTTTCAGCGGCACCCGTTTTCGTGTCATTCGCGAGCGCCGAAATATCGCGCTCAGTGGCGAAGAACAGATCGGAGTTCATTTCCATCGACGTGACCAGCGCGTTGCGCCCCCGCTCGGGCGCATTGATCGTGAACCAGACGAGCATCACCGACGCTGCGAGGACAAGGACTGACGCTGCGGCCTTAAGGTGGCTTTTGTACTTTTGCATAGATTTGAACACGTGATTCCTTTTTTCCGGGCGTGCGCGGCATCGCGCGCAGGAGCTTAGAGAGTTCGCGTTACCGACGGGATCAGCAGCGTTGGCAGCCAGCGAATCTGGCGCCCTCCCGAATGGATGGAGATAGTAGAGCGCTCCCGACCCCGCAGAAATCGGGAATTTCCTTATGTATGAGGAACAAATGCACAGGCGGAAATACATTTCGACACGGGCGCCGACGCGAACAAACCGCCTCGCCGGCGCCGTTGCGCGGCGTCCGAGTCCACTGGATTAACCCATTAATTCAATGAGCTGCGGGGAGGCGGAGGCTCATTCCGGCGCCAGCCATCTGGCGCGTATGCCGCCTTCCCCCTCGCGGGACAGGATGGGCCTAACCCACTCCAGCATGGAGCGGGCGATGCTGTCGAAACGGTAGGGGGGATTGGCCACCAAAAGCCCGCAGCCTCGCAGGGCGACGCGCCAATCCGCGGCCATCACCGACAGCTCAAGCTGGAGGATGCTGCGGATGCCCGTCGCCG
>JBKJZR010000138.1:0-2045 GCA_046715035.1 Burkholderiales bacterium
GCGGCGCTGATCAACGCCGTCGGCTCGAACGTGCTCGACTTCGACGATACGCATTTGCGCACGGTCATCCACCCGACGGTGCCGGTCGCCGCTGCGGCCCTTGCCCTGGCCGAGCATCTGCGCGCGACGGGCGCCCAGTTCCTGCACGCATTCATCCTCGGCGTGGAAGCCGAATGCCGCATCGGCAACGCCATCTCGCCCGAGCATTACGACTTGGGCTGGCACATCACCTCGACCTGCGGGGTTTTCGGCGCCGCCGTCGCGTGCGGTAAGCTGCTGCGGCTGAACGAGCAGCAAATGACGTGGGCGCTGGGTATTGCCGCCACGCAGGCCGCGGGATTGACGTGCGTGCACGGCAGCATGAGCAAGTCGTTCAACATGGGACACGCCGCGCGCAACGGGGCAGCGGCGGCGCTGCTGGCCGCCCAGGATTACACGAGCTCGGAGCGCGCGCTGGAAGCGCCGCGCGGATTCGCTCACGTGCTGTCGCCGCGGCGCGATCTGGGCGAAATCGTCGACGGCCTCGGCGCGCGGTGGGAGCTGCTGCAAAACGCTTACAAGCCGTACCCCTGCGGCATCGTCGTCCATCCCGTAATCGATGCATGCCTGGAGCTGCGCAGCGAGCATGGCCTCGATGCGGCGGACATCGAGCGCATCGATCTGCGCGTGCATCCCCTCGTGATAGCGCTCACCGGCAACGCCGCGCCGGCGACGGGGTTGGAGGCCAAGCTGTCGACACAGCACTGCGCCGCGGCCGCGCTCCTCTACGGCCGAGTCGGTGTCGATGAATTCAGCGATCGCTGCGTAGGGGACCCCGCGGTGCTCGCGGTGCGGGCGCGCGTCGCACTGGAACCTGATGCCGCGGTCGACAAGGAAGCGGCAGACGTTCGCGTCACGCTCATCGACGGCCGGACGCTGCGTAAGCACGTCGCGCACGCGACGGGGAGCCTCGAACGCCCGATGACCGACGCGCAGCTCGAAGCCAAGTTCCGCGCCCTGGCCGCATCGAGGCTGGCGCCCGGTGAGACCGACGCGTTGCTGCGGCAATGCTGGTCGCTTGGCACACTGGCGGATACTGGATTGCTCGCGCGCGGTTCGGCCCCGGCCGCCCCGCCGCCCGCAGTTCGGCAGCCGGCACACCCGAGAGCCGCTGAAAACAACTAGCACCAGGATCGCAGCGCGAATCAGCACTCCCCCTTGCGTCCGCACAGAGGACAACGCCTCATTGAAATAAGGGGCTCTTCGCGTACTCGTGTGGGCAAAAATTGGCGTTTTCAAATGGCTGGCAACATGCAGGTCAGTATCTTGAGCTTCAGATACTCCTCGTCGCGCAGTCCGTACGCGCGTCGCTGGATGACGCGAATCTTGTTGTTCAGTCCCTCGACGAATCCCAGCGATACTTTGTTTTCCGGCTTGCAGTAAGCGGCGATCCCATCCCAATGTCGATCGATCATGTGAGCAAACTTCTCATACGGTTTGAGCCGCTGCCATTTGAGGGCGTCTTTCCAGTTCTCGAAGAAGCGCCGTGCCCAACCCTCACGCTCATAGCTCCACAACTGTCCGAAGGATTCCTTGAGCAGGTAGGCGGTATTGAGCCGCTTGTTGACGGCAAGCAGCGTCTTCAACGATTGCCGGCCATCGGAGTTCAAATTCTCCTTGCGCGAGAGCAGCGTGTACTTCTGTCCTTTGATGAAACGCCGATCATTGCCCTGCAGCCTCGCGTATTCGCTCTTGCGTACGTGATCCAAAGCCTCGCCCAGGTGACGCATGATGTGAAACTTGTCGAACAGGATCGCCGCCTGCGGCGCAGCCTTCGTGGTCGCAGTGCGAAACGGTTTCCACATGTCCATCACCGCGAGCCGGATACGCTCGGACTTCCGCTCGCCCAGCGCCTCAAAGAATTGCTGCATGCTCGCTGCCGATCGATCCTCTCCGCCGAACCAGATCGGTCTCCCACGCACCAGATCGCTCACCACGATGCGATAGGTATGGCCCTTGCGAATCGAGATCTCGTCGATGCCGATCACCTTCGGCGCCGGTTTGCC
>JBKJZR010000139.1:0-13404 GCA_046715035.1 Burkholderiales bacterium
GCGCAGCACCTTCGCGGCCGCCTCCTCGGACAGGTAGGTCCGGAAGTGCTTGACCACCTGCTCGGCGAGGCCATAGAGCAGGTCAGCGTGGTCGTCATAGCACAGCGTTGACGTCACCAGCCTTCGCCTTCGCGAACTGGTACGAACAGATAACGATGTCCGGGCACTCAAAGGGCCGGAAACGCCTTCAGAGGGGGGCAAGGCGCCGCGCAGGTCGCGACAAGGATCGCTCAGCACGCGTCCGGTGGCAACACCATAACGGAACACCTGCCCACAATTCTGAAGCGCCCGGTGTGCCGTATCGTGCGCGCCTCGGCCCTCGATTCGGTGCAGCACTTTCAGCACCTCGGGGGGCGCGATATCGGCTATCGGTCGCGCGCCAATCCACGGAAACACGTCGTTCTCGAGCCGCTTGATGATCTTGCTCGAATGCGACGGCGCCCACCGCGGCGAATACTTGGCAAGCCATTCACGGGCCACCGCCTCGAAGCTGTTCGTCGCGCGCTCGGCCTTCGCTGCTCTCTGGCCCTTGCGATGCTCGCCGGGATCGATTTCATTGGCGAGAAGTTTCCGCGCATCGTCGCGGCGCTTTTCTCGCATTCACGAGCGAGATGTCCGGATAGATTCCCAGCGCGAGCCGCTTTTCCTTGCCGCCGAAGCGGTACTTCAGCCGCCAGAGCTACGCAACAGTAGCAGAGATTTCCAGATACAGGCCGCCGGCATCGAACAGACGCACGGGTTTGCCAGCCGACTTCGCCTTGCGGATTGCAGAATTGCTGAGTGGCATTTTTTGGGGCATCGTGATCGGGGAAAGGCCCGATGCCCCCAATCATGCCCCCATGCCCCCAGATTGCTGGCGGCAAGCTGGAACGATGCGGGACAAGAAAGAAGGCCGATTTCCCTATGAAAGTTCTGGCAAATCGGCCTTCTTTGTACTACCCGGGATGGTTGAAGTGGTGGAGACGAGGAGGATCGAACTCCCGACCTCGGCATTGCGAACGCCGCGCTCTCCCAGCTGAGCTACGTCCCCGAAAGAGGCGGTATTCTAACAAAACTCGACGACGGCCGCCCGCGCTTTGTTTCCCGGGCAGCGGTGCTACTGCGCCGAGCAAGCGGGGCGACGCAATGATATGCAGCGTCCAACCCCTCGCAAAAGTGCGTTCTGCTACCATCCCGGCATCTATCAATCCTGCTCGTGGCGGCGTCACGCCGACGGGCTCCGGAGCGCCCGCATCATGCAGATCACCCCGCCTTACGGATTCAAGGAAATCGTGCCGCTCACCAAGACCCAGCGCGTGCTGCTGCCGAAAAACCGCGCACTGGTGACCACGTTCCACAGCATGAACCCGATGCCGGTGAGCTATACCGAGTTTCCGCTCGCCAGCCGCGATTACCCGCTGGTGTTCATCAGCAGCGACCAGGGCAACAGTTTCGTGCCGATGATCGTGCTGGGCCTGGCGGCGCGCCAGAACCTGTTCGTGATGCCCGACAACACGTGGGACCCGCACACGTATCTTCCCGCTTACGTGCGGCGCTACCCGTTCTGCATGACGCGCGTCACCGTCGATGGCAAGGAGGCGCCGGAAAGGGTCGCCTGCGTGGAAAAGCGCGCGCTCAACGAGCGCGGCGACATGCTCTTCGACGACCAGGGCAAACCGCTGCCGGAGTGGGAGCAGCTGCAAAAGCTGCTGTTCGAGTACGAGGCGGACCTCGCGCGCACCGAGGAAATGTGCAAGCTCCTCGCCCAGCATGGGCTGTTCGAGCCTTTCACGATGCAGGCGGTGCCCACCGCGGGCGAACCTTTGCAATTGAGCGGGATGTATCGCATCGCCGAAACCCGGCTCGCGCAACTCGACGGCGCGGCGCTCAAAGACCTCGTGCAGAAAGGCGTGCTCGGGCGTGTCTACGTGCACCTGCTGTCGCTCGACAATTTTCAGCGCCTGCTCGGGCGGCGCACGACCGTGACTCAGTCGGCCGTCGCGGCCCAGCCCGACAAGAACATGCTCAACTAACAGTCCACTGAATTTATCGTGTCAATTCTTGCACGGGATAATGGTAATTGGTCATTGTTGCATCGAACGGAATTTGATGGGGTAGATGAGACGCGATGAAGTAGTAAAGATCAGATAGAATCATCGTAGCCAGCACAGGAAATTCGTGACCGTGTGGAAAGCACGCGATAAGGAGACCGAATGACGGTCGAGGCGAAATTATCCAGCACGACATACGAGGTCGCTGACGCGTTCGAAGCGAACGAGCTCTTTCAGCGCAATGGCTGGACGGACGGGCTGCCGATCGTGCCGCCGACCGACTCGGGCGTGCGTGCTTTTCTGGACGCCGTGCGCTTCGCTCCCGACGAAGTCGTCGGCGTCGAGCCCGTTCGGCGGCGCCGCATCACCGCCGAAAAGCTCGCGACTGCAGCGCTGATGGCCGGATGTCTGCCCGAGTACATGCCTGTAGTGGTTGCGATTATCAAGGCGATGTGCGAGCCCCAGTTCGGCCTCCACGGCGCCACCGCGAGCACAGGCGGCAGCGCGCCGCTGGTGATCGTGAATGGCCCGATCAGGACTGCGTTGCACATGAATGCGACGCATAACGTCTTCGGCAACGCGAGCCGCGCCAACGCCAGTATCGGCCGCAGCGTGCGCCTGTTCATTATCAACGTGCTCGGCGGAGCGCCCGGCCAGCTCGACCGCGCGACGCTCGGACACGCCGGCAAATTCACGTTCTGTATCGCGGAAGACGAAGAGGACAGTCCATGGCTGCCCTTGTCGGTCGAGCGCGGCGTGCCGGCCGGCACTTCCGCCGTAACGGTCATGGCTTCCGGCGCTCCCCACCAGATCATGAACGAATGGACCCACGACCCGCGGGAACTGCTCGACACGTACGCCGCCGCGATTCGCGCAAACATGCTCACGTATTCGATTTGGGAGGGTAGTTACGCGATTGTGATTCCCAAACAGCACCGCCAGGTCTTTGCTGCGGCGAACTGGAGCAAGCAGAACATTCGCGAGTACATCTTCGAAACCGCGCAGGTTCAGCGGAAAGAGTGGCGCAACGTCGGCAAGGCTGCGGTGGCGGGCCGAAAAGATGAAGACCGCGTCTATCGTGCACTGCCGACACCCGATCACCTGGTTGTGGTCGCGGCTGGCGGGCCCGCAGGCGGCTTCGGCGCGATCTTGCCACCGTGGTACGGGAAGAAATCTGCGAGCGTTACAATGTCAGTACAAGCCTGACCTTCATCAAAGGAGAAAAGCGATGACACTACAAGTCCTGGATCCGCGCTTGAGCGCGGAAGGCGAACCGCTTCGCCTGGCGCCTGCGCTGCCCTCGCTGCACGGCGCAGTTGTCGGTTTGCTCGACAACGCCAAGATCGGCACCGAGCGGTTTTACGATTTCATGGCCGAGATTCTTGCGAAGGAATACGGCGTACGGGAATTCATTCGGCGTCGCAAACCGGATGCCACCCGGCCCGCTACGCAGGAGCTCGTTGCAGAGATGAGCGGCGCAGACGCCATCATCTCTGCTATCGGCGACTGAGGGAGTTGCTCGTCGTGCAGTCTGCACGACGCCATCGAGGCCGAGCGCTTGGGCATTCCGGCCGTTGCGGTCATGACCGATCGCTTCGTGCGCAGCGCTGAGGTCGTAGCCCAGGTGAACGGATTGCCGGGCTACCCCTTTGCCGTCATCGCTCATCCAGTCGCGGACAACGATGACGACACGCTCCGAGCCAAGGCACAGCTTGCGGTGCAGCGTATCGTTCCGTTGTTGACGGAGCGCCAGGCGTAACCGTTATTGCGCCCCGACAAGCGCTTGGGATGCTCCCTTCATCGCGGCTTGCGGGTCCACTCGCGTGTGTTCTGGGCGCAGCACTGTTGGCGCCTGTGATCGCTACGGCAGGCGGGGAAGCTGAAAGCCCTGGGCGTAACGACTTCGCGCTCGAGCCAGCTTCCCAACGTTCCGACCATCGCTGATCCGCTGAATGAGTGGACAACTCGTTTATACGACCTTTGCTGCCCTCAGCCTTGCACGTGCCACTTCATCGTAGCCCAGGCGCTCGAGTATCTGATCGGTATGTGCGCCGTGTTCGGGAAGGCTGCAGGATGGCTTTCCGGGCTCCTCCCGGAAATGGACGGGCGTGCCGAGGTTTTCCACGCCGTCGTCGCCTTTCACGATCATCCCGCGGCTGCGCAGAAGGTCCTGCGTCCAGGCCTCATACAGGTCAAGCACCGGCGCATAGCACACGCCCTTGTCCGCGAGCCAGGCGTCCCACTCGTCGCGCGTCTTCGTCGCGAAAGTTGCTTCAAGAAATCGCTTGGCCGGGTCCTGTGCCGGTCCCCAGGGCGCCGCACAAACGCTGATCAGATCCGGACGCCCGAGCGCGTTGAGCAGGTTTCTGACAAAGTTCATCTCTGCGCCGGAGAGCACGATGTACTTGTCGTCGGCCGTGCGGTAGACGTTGTAGAACGCCGCGCCGCCGTAGAGGCGTTCGCTCGGGAGATCGGGTGCGCGCTTTTCCGCGATCACGGGGCTGAGGATAGGCGCCGTCCACGACATCAGCGTATCGACCATTGCGGCGTCCAGGAAGTCGCCTCGGCCGGTCCGATCGCGCCGCAGGAGCGCCATGAGCACCCCGATCAGGGCAGCCGAGCCGAGCGCGACGTCAGCCACGGGTAGCGCTGGCAGGGTCGGCGGGCGCCCGTCTGTTTGACCGAGACTCAACACGCCGGTGATTGCCTGCGCTCCGGCATCGTGAGATGGGCGCTGGGCGAGTGGGCCGGTTTGGCCAAACGCCGAAAGCGAGCAGTAGACGATGCGCGGCGCTCGCTCCCGAACTGCTTCGTAGCCCAGACCGAGACGATCCATGACGCCGGGTCGGAAGGACTCGATGATCACATCGGCAGTCTCCGCGAGCTTGAAGAATATCTCGCGGCCCTCCTCTGCCTTGAGATTGAGCGTGAGCGACTGCTTGCCGCGCTGCGTATTCCGAAAATAGGCCGGGAACCCCTCGATGGGCGGTCCCAGCCGGCGCGTGGGCTCACCCTCGTGGCTCTCGATCTTGATCACTTCAGCGCCGTGATCCGCCATCATCATGCCGATCCAGGGACCGGGCAGGAAGCGGGACAGGTCCAGCACGCGAACGCCTTCGAGTTTCAATTGGAACCTCCGCTCAAATGGGGAGACCGGCGGACCGAAGATCGGCGTCGCTGAAGCCGAGTCTTTCCACCAATATTGCGCGGTTGTCTGCGCCCAGCGGCGGACCTGCGCGCTCGATGAGCCCGGGCGTGCGCGACAAGCGCCCGACGACGTTTTGCATGCGCAGCTCGCAGTCGAGCTCGTCGTCACTCACCGCAACGACGCTGCCGCGTGCCTGCACATGCGGATCGTCAACGACATCTGCGACGCTGTATATAGGTCCTGCTGCAGCCTCATGCTCCTCGAGCACGCGCAAGACGTCGGCTTGATCGAAGCGGAGAAACGCCTGCTGCAGGCTCTCTTCCAGCGCGTCGATATGCTCGCGACGCGAAGGATTGTCGGCGAAGCGTGGATCCGAGATGAGATGCGGGACCTCGAGCGCGCGGCACAGCCGCTCGAAGATCGCTTTCGAACCTGCGGACACCGCGATCCACTTGTTGTCACGCGTTCGAAACGAATTGCGTGGCGAGACGAGCGGCAACCTGCTGCCGGCGCGCTCCTGGATCACTCCGAGCTGATCGAACTCGATCACGTGCGGGCCGAGCATGGTCAGCAGCGATTCATAGATCGCGAGGTCGACGACTTGTCCGCAGCCCGTGCGATCTCGCGCGCGCAGCGCCGCGAGCGCAAGAAAGGCTCCCGCGAAGCCCGTCGCAGTGTCGGCCAGCGCAAAACTGGGCAGCAAAGGCGGCCGGTCGGCAAAGCCGTTGGCATAAGCAAATCCAGTCATCGCCTCCGCCAGCGTGCCGAATCCAGGTCGATCCCGATACGGCCCGGTCTGGCCAAAGCCGGAGACGCGTACCAGCACGAGTCGCGGGTTGATACGGCTGAGCTCCTCGTAACCGAGCCCCCACGATTCGAGTGTTCCCGGGCGGAAATTCTCGATGATGACGTCGGCATCCTGCGCCAGCCGGCGCAGGATCTCCCCGCCGAGCGGTGTGCGCAAATCTGCGGTGACGGAGCGTTTGTTGCGATTTAGAACCTTATGGTAAAGGCTCACCCCGTTCTTGAGGTCACCCCAGGTTCTCAGTCCGTCGCCGCGCGGATGCTCGATCTTCACGACCTCGGCGCCGTAATCGCCCAACAGCATGCCGATCATGGGGCCGGCGATCAGCGTCGCGAGCTCAACCACTCGAGCGCCCTCGAGTGCCTGTTCCGAACGCGGGGCAGAGCTGTTCATCGGCGACGATCCTACAGTAAGCGTGTTTTACCAGCTACAGCGCCGAACCGGCAACGCCTGGCGCCGGCCGCTCGGGCGTTGCGATTGCGCGAGGAAACGTGCAACATGGTAGCCTCTCTCGTGTTGACGTGCCATCAGGAGATCCCATATGAATGCGCCCACACGTTACGAGCTCTTCGTACAGCCCGGTTGAAGTAGTTGTCTGCGGGCGAAAGAGTTTCTTTCCCAAAACAACGTAGACCACGTCGTCACCAATATCGCGGCCGACGAGGCGGGCCGTGCGCGGCTCCTCGCGCTGGGCGTGCGCACCGTACCGGTGCTCGCGCGTGGAAGCGAGTTCGTACATGCCCAACGCATCGACGAAGTCGCTGATTTCGTTTGCCTCGCCGCGGCACAGCACGTCCCGCTGCCGCCGCCGGCGCTGATTGAGCGCTGGCTTGCCGTGCTTACGCATGCACAATCGGTCATGCGGCAGATGCCGCCTGAGCGGCTCGGCGACGAAGTGGCACCCGGGCGCGAGGGGCGCGTGCTCGCACACGGCTATCACGTCTTTCGAATCGCCGAAGGGTTCTTAAGCGCAGTCGCAGAGCGTGAGTCGGACTGGGTGGCGATGTCGATGAAGCCGCCACCGCCGGAGTTGCGCACCAGCGACCAGGTGGCCGCCTACGGCGAGGAAGTGAAAGAGAAACTGACCGCATGGTGGGCCGGCGCAAGTCGTGAGGACTGGTCGCGCGAGTTGCACGTCGTGGACGGCACCTGGAAACTGCACCCCTTCCTGGAGCGCCAGGTCTGGCACAGCCTTCATCACACGCGGCAGCTGGAATCGCTCCTCGAGCGTTACGGCGTAGAACCCGAACCGCGCATTCCGCAGGAGCTGCTGCAGGACCTACCCCTGCCGAAGGCAGTATGGACTTGATCAAGTCGTCCCGGCGGAGTTCTTTCTTTAACATAGGAGAAGAGGCGTGCAAACAAGGATCGCTCTAGCGTGCATGGCCGCGGTATGGGTGCAGCAGACCGCAGCGCAAACGACTGCAGATCGCGCTACCCAGCGTTGGCCCGACAGGCCGATCCGCGTGATCGTTCCTTTCCCACCCGGGGGATCCTCGGATTTCGCTGCCCGGATTCTCTCGCAGCACCTGACCAGGACGCTCAAGCACCCCATCGTCATCGACAACCGCTCCGGCGCCGGAGGCAATCTCGGCACCGACATCGTTGCGAAAGCGGTGCCCGATGGATACACGTTCCTGATAAGTGCGGAGGGTCCGATCGTACTGAGCCCGAGCCTCTATCCGGACCTGCCGTACGTGCCGACACGCGATCTCACCGCCGTCACGCAGGTGGTGAAGTTTGCCAACGTGCTGGTCGTGACGCCTTCGCTGCGCGCCACTTCGGTGAAGGACCTGATCGCACTCGCAAAAGCTCAGCCGGGCAAGATGAGCTATGCGCACTCGGGGGTCGGCACGAACGTGCACCTCGCCGCCGAGCTCTTCAAGCTCATGGCCGGGGTCGATATCGTCGGCGTCTCATACAAGGGCGGCGGACCCGCGATCTTAAGCGTGATCGGCAACGAGACGCAGCTCGGGTTCAACACGGCGCCTTCGGTCACCTCACACGTTAAGAGCGGTAAGCTGAGAGCGCTTGCGGTCACCACGGCGAAGCGCTCCGCGGTGTTGCCGGAGCTGCCGACGATCGCCGAATCCGGCGTGCCCGGGTATGCGGTCGAGGGCTGGGCTGCGTTCATGGCGCCGGCGAAGACCCCGCCGGCGATCGTCGCTCGTATGTACGAGGAGACGGTGAAGGTGCTGCAACTGCCGGAGGTGAAAGAGGCCGTCGCCGTAGGGGGCTCTGAAATTGGCGGCGCAACCCCTGCGGAAACGTTGAAGATCATCCGCGAAGAGAGCGCGACGTGGAACAAGGTGATCAAGAAGCTCGGAATCAAGCTCGAATAGACGGGGGGCGCCCATGACAGTCGAAGCGAAATTGTCCAGCGCGACCTACGAGGTCACGGATGCATTCGAGGCGAACGATTCAGCGCAAATGGCTGGGCTTGGGACTCCGCCGTGCCCCAAAGCATTGGATGCCCATGGTCTAGCGCATACCCAAGCCAGAAACCGTCCGCGAACGAGCGCTGTTCACTGGCAGGGCGGGCGGGGTAACTTTAGGGGTAACAGGTCTGCAGGCCTAGCGAAAAAATAAGCGGGGCCCACGCCTTACGCCCCGAATTCGAGTGAGACCCCGTCCAGCAACAAGGGGCGCGCACGCATGAGTGGGGCGCGCGTCCACCCGGGGCCAGATCTCGAGCGCACGTCGAGATCGGGCCCGAACAGCATCCCCGGCTTCAGCTCGCGCCGAATAGCCACGGCTCCTCGGCGGTTCGCGCTCTTTCGTAGGCGCGGATCTGCTGCGCCTTCTGAAGCGTAAGCGCTATGTCGTCGAGGCCGTTCAGGAGGGAGTGCTTGCGCGAGGCGTCGATCGCGAAGTTGAAGGTCGCGCCATCCGGCGTCGTCACGGTCTGCGCGGGTAGATCGACACTCAAACGATAACCCGGCGTCGCTTCGACTTCGTTGAAGAGGCGATCGACGAGGCTCGCGTCGAGCACCACCGGCAGGATGCCGTTCTTGTAGCAGTTCATGAAGAAGATGTCGGCGAAGCTCGGCGCGATCAGAGCGCGAAAGCCGTATTCGCGCAGCGCCCACGGCGCGTGCTCGCGGGAAGACCCCGCGCCGAAGTTCTCGCGCGCGAGCAGGATCTGCGCGCCCTTGTAACGCGGCCGGTTCAGCACGAAGTCGGGATTCACGGGCCGCTTCGAGCAGTCCATGCCGAGCGCGCCGCGGTCGCGATAGCGCAGCTCGTCGAAGAGAAACTCGCCGAAGCCCGTGCGCTCGATCGATTTCATGAACTGCTTGGGGATGATCATGTCGGTGTCGACGTTGCGGCGGTCGAGCGGCGCGACGAGCCCGTCGACATGGACGAATGGCTGCATGGCGGTCCCTCCTAGGGGCTGCGCGTGACGTCGACAAAATGCCCCGCAATCGCAGCCGCTGCCGCCATCGCGGGACTCACGAGATGCGTGCGCCCGCCCGGTCCCTGCCGGCCCTCGAAGTTGCGGTTCGAGGTCGATGCGCAGCGGTCGCCCGGCGAGAGGCGGTCCTCGTTCATGCCGAGGCACATCGAGCAGCCCGGCTCGCGCCATTCGAAACCCGCGTCGATGAACACGCGATGCAGGCCTTCGGCCTCGGCCTGGGCCTTGATCGGCCCCGACCCCGGCACCGCGAGCGCGAGGCGGATCGTCGGCGCGATGTGGTTGCCGCGCAGCACCGCGGCGGCGGCGCGGAGATCCTCGATGCGCGAGTTGGTGCACGAGCCGATGAAGACCTTGTCGGGGCGGATCTCGCTGATCGGCGTCCCCGGCTCGAGCGCCATGTACTCGAGCGCCCGCTCCATCGACGCCCGCTTCGTCGCATCCGCCTCGCGCGCGGGGTCCGGCACGCGCCCGTCGATCGAGACCACCTGCTCTGGGGACGTGCCCCACGTCACCTGCGGCCGCAGCGTCGAGGCATCGATCTCGACCGATTTCTCGAAGCGCGCGCCCGGATCGCTCGTGAGAGTCCGCCAGTAACCAACGGCGCGCTCCCACTGCCCGACTTTCGGCGCGAACGGCCGTCCCTTCACATATTCGATTGTCTTCTCGTCCACGCCGACGAGTCCGACCCGCGCGCCCGCTTCCACCGCCATGTTGCAGATCGTCATGCGCCCTTCCATCGAGAGTGCGCGCACCGCGCTGCCCGCGAACTCGATTGCGTAGCCCGTGCCTCCGCCGGCGCCGATGTGGCCGATCACCGCGAGGATCATGTCTTTCGGCGTCACGCCGCGCGGCGGCTCGCCTTCGATCCGCACCCGCATCGGCTTCATGCGCTTCACCTGCAGGCACTGCGTGGCGAGCACGTGTTCGACGTCGGAAGTGCCGACGCCGAAGGCAAGCGCGGCAAACGCGCCATGGGTGCACGTGTGCGAATCGCCCGCGACGACGGTCATCCCGGGCAGCGTCGCGCCCTGCTCGGGGCCGATCACGTGGATGATGCCCTGCCGCGGATCATGCATGCCGAACATCGTGATGCCGAACTCGCGCGCATTGCTCTCGAGCGTCTCCACCTGCCGCCGCGACAGCGGATCGGCGATCGGCTCGTCGCGCGAAGTCGTCGGCACGTTGTGATCGCAGGTGGCGAGCACGGTTTCCCTGCGCCAGGCTTGCCGGCCCGCGGCGCGCAGACCCGCGAAGGCCTGCGGGCTCGTCGCCTCGTAGACGAGCTGCCGGTCGACGTAGAGAAGGCACGTGCCGTCCGGGCTCTCCTCCACCAGGTGGCGCTGCCAGAGTTTCTCGAAAAGGCTGAGCGCGGCCATGGTCAGTCCACCGTCGTGCCGGATTCCTTCACGATCTGCTGCCACTTCGGAAGCTCCGTCTTGATGATGTTCCCGAACTGTTCGGGCGTGGTCGTCCACGGCTCGGCCCCCTGCGCCGCGAGCTTCTCGACAACATCCTTCGACGCGAGCGCCTTGAGTGTCGCGGCATGGATCTGCCCGATCACGGGCTTCGGCGTGCCGGCGGGTGCGAACATGCCGTACCACGGCGTCGCACCGTAGCCCTTGATCGTCTCGCCGATCGCGGGCACGTCGGGCAGCGCCTTCACGCGCTTCTCGTTCGCCACCGCGATCACGCGCAGCTTGCCCGCCTGCATGAACGGCAGCGCCGACGGCATGCTCTGGAAGGAGATCGGAATGCGCCCCGCGACGACGTCCGTCACCGACGCGGCGGCGCCCTTGTACGGCACATGCTGGATGTCCACTTTCGCCGCGGTCTTCAGCATCTCGCCGAGGAGGTGGTTGAGCGTTCCGTTCCCGGCGGAGGCGTACTGGATCTCGCCCGGCTTCGACTTCGCAAATGCGATCAGCTCCTTCACCGTTTTGGCGGGGAACTGCGCGCTTCCGACCAGCAGATAGGTGCCGACCGCGATCGGCGTGATCGGCTCGAAGTCCCTGACCGGATCGAAGCCCGGGTTCTTGTAGAGCCACGGGTTCACCGTATGCGCGCTCGAGAGTGTGATCATGATGCTGTGCCCGTCCTTCGGCGCCCGAGCGGCGATCGAGGTGCCGATGTTGCCGCCCGCCCCCGGGCGGTTGTCGATCACGACGGGCTGGCCGATCACTTTGCTGAACTCGTTGCCGAAAATGCGCGCGATGGCGTCGTTACCGCCACCCGCGGCCTGCGGCACGATGACCGTGATGGCCTTGGTCGGGAATTTCTCCTGCGCCAGTGCGGTGCCGGCGAGCGCAAGCGCAGCCGCGACGGCGAGACCTGCAGCAGACTCGAGTTTCATAGCTCTCCTCATGGGGTCGATGGTGTCGTTCACTCAAGCTCGATTAGGCGGCGGGATGAAGGTCGGTGCGCTTTCCCGCTTTCAGGATCTGGCCCGGCACATCGTGTCCGACGATACGCGGTAGGTCGCGCGCGATGGCGAGCAGAGCGTCCAGGTCGACGCCGGTGTCGACGCTGGAAGATTCCAGCATGTGCACGAGGTCCTCGGTGCAGATGTTGCCGCTCGCGCCGGGCGCGTAGGGGCAGCCGCCGATGCCGCCGAGCGAAGCGTCGAAGCTCACCACGCCGGCCGCGAGCGCGGCAATCACGTTGGCGAGGCCCATGCCGCGCGTGTTGTGGAAGTGCAGCGTGAGGGGCACCACGGGCTGATCCTTCGTCAATGCGGTGACGACCTCGTTCACCTGCGCCGGATGCGCCATGCCCGTCGTGTCGGCCAGCGTGATGCTGTCCATGCCCATGTCGGTGTACTGCGCGGCGGCCCACAGCACGCGCTCGATGGACTGGTCGCCCTCGAACGGGCAGCCGAATGCGGTCGCGATGGTGCCGTTCACGCGCACGTCGGTGCCCCTGGTGATCTGCATCACGCGCCGGAACTGCTCGAGCGACTGCTCGCACGTCATACGCATGTTGGCGAGGTTGTGCTTCTCCCCGATCGACATCACGAGGTTGACCTCGTCCACCTTGGCTGCCAGCGCGCGCTCGCAGCCCTTCTCGTTTGGCACCAGCGCAACATACGTGACGCCGGGCACGCGGTCGATGCGTTGCATCACTTCCGCTGCGTCGCGGAGATTCGGGATCGCCTTCGGCGAGACGAACGACGTCACCTCGATCTTGGCCAGGCCCGTGCGCGATAACCGGTTCACGAACTCGATCTTCTGCCCGGTGGGCACGAAATCGGGCTCGCTCTGGAACCCGTCACGCACCGCGACTTCGTTCACGTAAACGCGCTTCGGCGTTTTTTCGAACAGCATAGGGTTCTCCTAGATGACGTTTTTCGCGCGCAACTCGGCGATGCGCTCGGGCCTGAAACCCATGCCCGCGAGGACTTCGTCGGTGTGCTCGCCGAGCCTCGGCCCGATCCACTTCGTGACGCCGGGTGTCGCGCTCAACTTCGGTACGATGCCGGGCAGATCGAAGGACTCCCCGTCCGGAAGCTTGGCCGCCTCGATCATGCCGCGCGCGTGATAGTGCGGGTCGGCATGAATGTCGGCGGCGGTATAGATGCGGCCGCTCGGCACGTCGGCCTTGTCGAGCACGTCGAGCACGTGCTCGAGGCTGTGTTTCGAGGTCCATTGCGTGATCGCTTCGTCCAGCATGTCGTTGTGCAGTACGCGGCCGTCGTTGCGCGCGAGCCTGGGGTCTTCGCCCAGATCGTCGCGGCCGATCGCGTGCATGAGGCGCTTGAAGATGCCGTCGCCGTTGCCGGCGATGATGACATAACGGCCGTCCTTGCACGGATACGTGTTCGAAGGCGAGATGCCGGGAAGGCTCGCGCCGGTGCGCTCGCGAACGTGGCCGAAGTGCGAGAACTCGGGGATCAGGCTCTCCATCACGCCGAATACCGCCTCGTAGAGCGCGACGTCGATGTACTGTCCGCCGCCGCCGTTCTTCAGGTGATGCATCGCAAGCAGCGCGCCGATCACGCCGTAGAGCG
>JBKJZR010000140.1:0-3162 GCA_046715035.1 Burkholderiales bacterium
GTATTCGAGCCAGGCGGACGAATCTACGACGTTCACACGCAATGGCGAGCGCGCGGGACGCGCGTATCGATCCCACGCGCGAAGCCGCGCATGGATTTGGCTGATCGTAGCGGAATGAACTCGATCCTGTTTTCGTACTGGATCGCCTGCACTTTCTGACCCGGTTCCAACCCTAGCGCTTCCCGGATGCGCTGCGGGATGACTACCTGAAACTTGGGGGAGATGGTTACCACGGGCATGACATCCTCGCCAGTATTACGATCATCGAATCTATCACGAACTCGTTTTACGCTCAATTCATGCCGCGAGGGCGGCGGCGTTTTTACCGGCGATGCGGCCGGTGACGAAACATTCGGCGATGTTGCCTCCCGACAGGTAGAGGTGGCCGAAAGAACTGCCGAGCTCACCGGCGGCGTACAGACGGCCGATCGGTTGGCCGTAGGCGTCGATGATGCGCTGTTGCGCGTCGTGCACGGGCCCGCCCTGGGTGTTCGACAACGTCGCCCATACGGGCGCGCCGTAATAGGGCGGCGTGGCGATCGGGGTCATCGAGCCTGCCGGGCGGCCGAAGTCTGCGTCGGCACCGTGCTCGCACAGCGCATTCCAGCGCGCGACGCTCGCGTGCATCGCCTTTGCATCGAGACCCAGCAATGCCGCGAGCGCATCGAGCGTGTCGGCGCGTTTGAGGATGCCGAGCGCGACTTCCTCGAGGTTGTCGTCGCTCCAGTGGTAGCGGATGCCCTCGTCGTTGGACGTGGCTTTGCCGAGCGGGTAGAGCTTGCGGCCGTCCTCGTCGCAGATCAGGTACGCGGGGTTGCGCGGAAAGCGCTGCGTGACCGGATCGAAATACTGCAGCGGCCGCACCGCGGTATCCTGCGTGTAGGGCTGGTATTCGGACATGAATCGCGCGCCGTACTGGTCGAGGAGTATCCAGGCCATCTTGATTTTCGGCTCGTCACCCGGGAACCAGTCGGGGAAACGCTTGACCCGTATGCCGTACGGATAGTTGGCGTCGGTATGCCTGAACCCGTAGGCGCCATGGATATGCCACATATGCCAGAGGGCGGCGCCCAGGTCCTGCGCCATGCGTATGCCGTCGCCTTCATTGGTGCGGGCCGCGGCGTTCTGTATCGGCTTGCCTTCGAAAAACTGCGCTTTCATCGCGGCGTTGCCTTCGAATCCGCCGCTGGCGAGGATCACGCCGCCGCGTGCGCCGACGCTGCGCTCGACGCCGCTGCTGGCGATGCGCACGCCGCGCACTTCGCGCGGGTCCGGCGCGGCGATCAACCGCAGCGCGGGCGTCCCGAGCCGGATTTCGACACCTGCGTGCAGCAGATGATCGTGGACGATCTTGAAGAGCTTGGGGCCCCCCGGCGCGCCGTTCGCCCACGGGTACTGCGCGCGCGCGTCGAAGCCCGGCACGTCGATCACGGTGGTGTGGTAGAAGGTGCCGGTTCCCGGCAGCGGATAGTTGCCGCTCACGCGCCGGCGGAAGGGATCGTTGTTCTGCTCGCGCAGCGCGTTTTCCTCGACCGATGTGACGATGACCGCGTCGTTGATGCGCCCGAGCTCGCGCACGTAGCTTTCGATTTCGCACATCCCCTCGGCGAGCACGCGCACGACGTCGTCCGGCGTGCGGTCGTCGTTCGTCGCCTTCAGGTACTCGAAGGCCAGGTCCGGATCATGGGCGCTGCGCACCGCGCCGTACGAGCAGATCGACAGCCCGCCCGGGACCGCGGACTTCTCGAGCAGCAGCGTGCGCGCGCCGGCCTGGGCCGCGTTCAGCGCGGCGATGCCGCCGGCCAGGCCGAAGCCCACGACGACGACGTCATAGATTTCATCGAAAGCGGGGTTCATGGCGATCCATCAAGGGTGCGCAGCGTCGAGGTGCGCAAAGGCGGGCGCGGCTGAGCGCGCACCGCGAGAGCTCGGGTTCAAATGGCGTCCGGACGAAAGTCGAATGCCGGGCTGTTCTGCGCTTCGAAAACGATGAGCCCGCCGACTTGCGAGGGCGGGACAACGTAGGCGCGCCGATGGGCGAGGTCACCGTGGGGAAAGCCGGTTCCGGCGAGGACTACGCGCGTCGCGGCCATGCGGCTGCTCGCGAGCACATAACCGACGATCCACGGCAAAGTCGCCGCTTCGACATTGAATTCGCGTTTGACGGTGCGCGGTGTGCAAAAGAGCAGCCGTCCGTGCCGCGTGTCGATGCGCCAGCTGTCGCGGGAGCCTGCGGCCGCCAGGCCCGTGAAACGCGCATAGCGCTGGGCAGCCGCAGCGGGATCGTCGACGCACACGATGACTGCGGTCAGGGCAGCCGCATGGTTCTCGTGGGTCAGCCAGCGCTCCTGCCATACCAGATCGGGGGTGTGATGCTGGCAAAACTGAATGCGGCCCTCCGCCATCGTGCCCGGTGGCACGCGCACCACCGTAAAACGGGCGGTGTCCTCGCCATGCGGCGTGCCGATCTGGCGCTGCAGGGCGACCGGCGCGAGCGGCGCGTAGCCGTTCGCCGCCAAGCGCGCATGGTCGAGCTCGGGAGCCGCTGTGCCGAACGCGATCAGGTGCACGCCGATATAACGCTGAATCGCGGCGCGCAGTTGCCCGGCGACAGGCGTGTCGCCGACCGGCGTGAGGCACTCGATATACCCGCGCCCGAACATGACGCAGCGGTTGGCGGTCCCGGCGGGCACCAGTGCAGCGCCGGGCTCGGGACGGTGCGACTGTATGGAGAACGGCGTCAGCGTGAAGCCGAGCTTTTCCAGCGCGGGCGCTGCCTGCCCCATGTCGGGAACGAAGTGAGCGACGTGGTCGAGACTGATTTCCCCGCGGCCCGGCGCCTGGCGCGCGGACAGCGCATTTTCGGGCGCGCTCACGACCGTCGCGCGATCATGTCGATCTCTACCCGCGCGTCGCGCGCAAGACCGGTCACTCCGACGCAGGTGCGGGCAGGACGCCGGCCCGCTGGAAAGTAGCCCGCGTAGACCCGGTTCATCGGCTCGTAGTCCTCTTTGAAGTGGGTGAGAAAAATGCGTGCTGCCAGAACGTGCTCGAGGCCCAGACCGCAGCCGGCGAGCACCCGCTCGAGGTTCTCCATCACCTGACGCGTCTGCGCTTCGATCCCGTCGGGATAAGGCGCATCGTTGGCGGTGCCGGTAAACG
>JBKJZR010000141.1:0-11811 GCA_046715035.1 Burkholderiales bacterium
ATAGCCGGGCGTGACCGTGGTCCTGGCGAACGGTGCTGCAGCTTCGACCGGCTTGAATTTGGGCAACGTCCTGTCTTCCCTGCGCGGTGGACGCACCGGCAGCGCCAGCGTGCTGCTTCCCGTCGCCAGCGTCAGCGTCAATGGCTCCGGCGACGGCCAGATCAACGGCCAGTAGGTCGTCGACACCGCCACGCGCAGGCGATGACCTTTGACGAACGAATACCCGGTGTCGTTCAACGGCACGCGCACGGTGTAGCGCTTTCCCGGCGTAAGACGTATCGGTTTCTCCGCGCCGTCGATGTGGGTGAGATTGAAAATGCCGTACGTCACGCGGGTCGAAGCGCCGTCCGGCGCGACATCGCACAGCCGCACGCAGACGAAAGCAGTCGGCCGGTCCACCGCAATCACCAGCGTCGCCACCGGCGCGCCCAGGATCTCGATCGTGTGTTTGAGCGGCTGAGTATCGAAGCAGATCGATTTGCCGTCGTCGGCGCGCTGATCGCCCGGCATCTCCGGGCTCGGCCCATGCTGAAACCACGGCATGAGCTCGCCGCAATCGAGCCCGAGGGTCTGCGGGGATTTCCCGATGACCTTGCCGGGTTTGGCTGCGCGTTCGCTCAATCGCCCATCCGCATTGAGAAACAACCGGCGCTGTTTGATGCGCGGCGACGGCCACGTCGGCTCTGACACCCAGCGGCCGGGCGATTCGGCGTAATAGTTTTTCGCCGGCGCAGCCTGCGCCATCCACGCCACGAGCATCGGTTCGCGAGTGATGCCCGTGTCCTTGCCCCGCATCCATTGGTCGAACCAGCGCAGCGACTCCTGCAGAAAACCGATCGCCGGGCCCGGCACGCCGAGGTGCGGGAAACGGTGGCCCCATGCCCCGATCAGTCCTTTGCGCGGCGTGGTGACCTCGATCAGCGCCTCGCCCACGGCGCCCACGTAAGCGCCGTCCGCCCAGCCGCTCACGGCGTACATGGGGCATTGGATGCGTGCGAAATCGATCGCGCGGCTGCGCCAGTAGTCGCCATAAGGCTGGTGTTGCAGCGCCGAGAAAACCTGCGGCAGATTGTGCTCCAGCCGCTCGATCCACATCTTGCGCCAGCGCTTGCCCACCAGCACGGGATCGGGCGGGCGCGACTTGTAGCCGAACACCTGGCTCGACCAGCGGATCGAGCGCAGCAGCAGGCAGCCGCCGCGATAGACCTGGCTGTGCTTGTAGCGATCGGGCGCGAACGAGCAGGCGATGATGGCTTTTAGCTCCTCGGGTTGTCGGTACGCGGTTTGTATCGCCTGGAAGCCGCCCCACGAGATGCCGAACATGCCGACCTGACCATCGCTCCACGGCTGCGCCGCGATCCACTTGAGCACTTCGAGGGTGTCGTCCTGTTACTGGCGCATGGCAAAGACGCCCTGGTGTCCGTCGGAGTCTCCCGAGCCGCGGATGTCCACCCGCATCGCCGCATAGCCGTGCCCCGCGAAATAGCGGTGATGCATCGCATCGCGGGGTGCGTAGATGTCGCGCTTGCGATAGGGCAGTACTTCGATGATCGCCGGCACCCGCCGCTGCGCTGCAATGTCCGGCAGCCACAGCTTGGCCGCGAGCACGCAGCCGTCCGCCAGCGGAATCCAGCAATCCTCGGTTTCCGTGTACGCGTGCGGAAATTTGGTGATCGTCTTCAACGCTTGCCCTCCGGGCGATGCCACTTGACTCCAGCGGCCAATGCGCCGGTGCACCACGCGCAAAGTGGGCGCGCAGCGGCGTCAATCCGCACGCGCGCCGGACTCTTTGGCGAGCTTGCCCCAGCGCACGAGCTCTTCCTTGAGGAAGGCCGTGAAAGCGTCCGGGGAAGGCTGGGTCATCGCTTCGACGCCGATCCCTACGAAACGCTCTTTCAGTTCGGGTGAGTTCGCCGCTTTGAGCAGTGCCGCATGCAGTTTTTCGACGATGGGCCGCGGCGTGCGGGCGGGGGCGAGAATGCCGAACCAGTTGACCGCATACAAGCTCGGCAGGCCCTGCTCGGCCGACGTCGGCAGATCCGGGAGTAGCGGGTTGCGGGTTTTGTTGGCCACCACCAGCCCGCGCAGCTTGCCGCCCTTGATGTGCGGATAGAGCACCGGGAAATCGACGGCGATGCCCTGCACGTGACCTCCCAGCAAATCCGTCAACGCCGGTCCGGCCCCCTTGTAAGGAACGTGCTGCACGTTGACCCGCGCCGTGGTCTTGAAAAGTTCGATGACGAGGTGCGGCAGTCCGCCGTTGCCCGACGACGCGAAGTCGAGCTTTGCCGGCTGCGCCCGGGCGAGGGCGATCAACTCCTTCAACGATCTGACCGGCAGCGCGGGATGCACGGCGATGACTTCGGGCGTCATGGCGACCGTCGTGATCGCCGCAAAATCGGTGATCGTGTCGTAGGGAATTTTGCTGTAGGTGAACGGGCTGATGACGATCGGGCTTACGCTCGCGAGGGTCAGCGTATAGCCGTCGGGCGCGGATCTGGCGACGTACTCGGTGCCGATGATGGCGTTGGCGCCGGGGCGGTTCTCGATCACCACCTGGGCTCCGAGCACCTCCGCGAGCTTTGGCGCCAGATGCCGGGCGACGATGTCGTTCGATCCTCCCGGCGGGAACCCGACGATGAGCCGCACGGGTTTGGACGGGTAGTCCTGCGCGTGCGCAACGCTTATGACCGCTGCCGCTATCAAGGCGCCCACGATACGATCCGGCGCTTTTCCGTGCTTGCGAGCGGGAAGCTTCGTCATTGTTTTCCTCCTCATTTATCGCCACGCAGCAGCGATCACGGGATTATGAGTTGAAAATCGACCCATTGTAAAAAGCACAATTGGCCCGCCCTCGATTACTTACGCTCGCGTATAAACGTGGGGAGGCATCCTGAGTCACGATTTCCCCACGCTGTGTTTTTTCCGGATTGCATCGATACCATTTCCATGCCAATCTTCGTGCCATGAAAGCTACCATAGATGCTGCCGGCCGCATCGTCGTGCCCAAGCCACTGCGGCAGGCCCTGGGCCTGAAACCCGGCCAACCGCTGGAGATCCGGGCGGGGGACGGACGCTTGGAGATCGAGATTGCCTCGACCCCGATGCAGTTGAAGAAGCGGGGTAAAGGGGTCGTTGCGGTTCCGGATGCCCGACTGCCCGCACTCACTGCCGAACAGGTCCGCGATACGCTGGAGCGTGTGCGGCGTTGAAGGCGGCCGACACGAGCCTGGTGATCGCCGCTTTCGCGTCCTGGCACGAGAGCCACGAGGCCGCAAGACGCGCCCTTGACGGCGGGCTGCGCCTGATCGAGCACTGTGCGCTCGAGACCTATTCCGTGCTCACCCGGTTGCCCCCTCCTCACCGGAGCTCCGGGGCGATGGTCCGCGAATTCCTGACGGCACGGTTTTCCCAACCGTGGCTGCGGATGAGCGACCGTGCATACAAGGATTTCATTCTCGAGTTGCCCGACCGTGGCGTGACCGGCGGCACCGCATACGACGCGCTGGTGGCCGCGACAGCGGTAGGCTGCGGTGCCGAGCTCGTCACCTGCGACCGACGCGCGCTGCCGGTTTACGAGCGCTACGGACTTCGAGCCCAGCTACTCCCATGACACAGATGTCATATTCGGAGGCGACGGCAGTTGCGATATCTTCTGCGCTAATGCGCGAAAAACTCCGCGAGAAGGACGCGTACTCGTCGATCAGGCGACGGCGAAGCTCGAAAACGTCTAGCACTTATCTGATCCAGTAGTGACCGGCTACCGTCTACGCGGCGCGGTGCCGCGGTCCGCTGCCCTGACCTTTGCCAGGTACCGTAAGCCTCGGGAGACTCCGTATCTTCGCCCCCGATTTCTGATCGGCGATTCGGAGCTCATACACCTTTTGCAAGTTCAGCCAGAATTCGGCGCTAGTCCCGAAGAAATGCGCGAGGCGAAGCGCACTCTCGCCGGTAATCGCTCGCTGGCCGTTCAGGATGCCCGTAATCCGGTTGGTCGGCACGTTGAGCTTCCGACCGAGCTCCGCGGCGCTCATGCCAAGTTCCTTGAGCTGCTCGGCGAGATGTTCGCCGGGATGAATAGCGGTGCGTGCCATGCTTTGTGCCCTCAGTGATAGTCCACAATCTCGACATTGAGCGGCCCGAGTGACTGGTCCGGCCATGCGCAGCAAATACGCCATTGATCGTTGATACGGATGCTGTACTGGCCTTTGCGGTCGCCCTTCAGGGCTTCGAATCGGTTCCCCGGAAGAACTGCGAGGTCCTTCAATGACGCCGCTGCCTCGAGTTGATCCAGCTTCATCTCGGCCTTCCGAGAAAATCCGGAGTATGCCTTGATGTACTTTCCGCTCGCGAACTCGCGAGTGCGTTTGTCGCGGAAGCTCACGATCATGGCTGCAGCATAGTGGCTGCTTAGCCGTTACGTCAAGCGTAACGATTCGAATCGGCAGGCTACCCCGTGTTCGCTGTCGCACCATACCCCGGCATTCGGCCGTGACGCTGTTAGCCCCTCCTCTACGCGCCCGGGTCCACATCCAAGCGCACGGCGATGCCTTCCAGCTCGCGCGATACAGCCGGATAGCGCTGCATCACCAGCGGGTCGTGGCCGGGGATGACGTGCTGCGGCGAGGCGGCCAGGCGGCGCAAAGTGTCGTAGCCTTCGAGCGCCGCGCCGAGATGGTACATCAGCGTGAAGCCCCGCCCCTGCTCGAAGTGCTCGTAATAGTGACTCGCGTCCGACGCGAGCACCACCCAGCCGCGTCGCGTATGCACCCGCACGCATTGCAGCCCCGCGGTATGCCCGCCGATGGCGTGCACGCTGATGCCCGGCGCGATATCGCCATCGCCGCGGTGAAAAACGACCCGGCCGTCGTAAACCAGGCGCACGATGCCGGTCACGTGCTCGAACTCGTAGGCGCGATTGAAGCGCTCGTGGCGCATGTGGCGGCCGGTGACGAACGCCATCTCGTCGTCCTGAAGGTGAAAGCGCGCAGCGGGAAAATCGAAAAAAGTGCCGACGTGATCGTTGTGCAGATGCGTGATGACGATCTCCCGCACGTCCCCGGTTCCGACGCCCAATAGCCCGAGCCCTGCGCCAGGCGTGCGCAGCAGCGTGCGCCCGCGCTTGGCGGCCATGGCGGCATCGAAACCGGTATCGACCAGCACGAGACGCTCGCGGCCGCGCACGAGCCACACGAAGTAGTCCATCGGCATGGGCGCGTCGTGCGGGTCGCCGCCGATGAAATGGTCGGGACGGCGGCCGTCGCGCTGCGCGTACTTGATCGCGAAAACTTCGTAAACCGGCAAATCCATGGTCAGCTTCCCGGGTTCCGCCCACGCCCGCTGACACGGGATGGATGCCTGCGCCCGATAACTCGCGAGTAGGTCCTTCCTGTACGACGCATGAACACCGCCTCACTTGCGGGCGGTTTTTTGGCTTCGGCCAGCGGTTTTTGCGGGTTTCGCGGTCAGGCGCATGAGCTCGCCCACGTCCGCGCATTTCTCGATATCGCCCGCCAGCGCCGCGATCCTTGCTGCGCGCGCCGCGCCGACCACGGGCGTCGCGAGGGTGTCGAACTTGGCGCGAATCTCGGCGTCCGACATCGCGTTCTGGATCGAGCCTTTGGGATAGTCGACCTGCGCAACGAGCTTCGTGCCGTCGTCCATGGTGGCGGTCATCCGGCACGACACACCGCGGGGAAGCGTCGCGTCTTCCGTAATGCGCGTGCGCTGCATCAGGCGTCGCAGCAGCGGGTCCTTGAGCTTGCGATCGGTGAACTGGGCGAGCAGCGCCTGGCCTTCCTTGAATGCGACCGCCACCGAGTACGGCAGGCTGACCTGCGCCTCGTGATAGGTCTGGGGCGAGCGGTTCTGATGATAGAGCGCCCAATCGGGATGCCGGGCGACCGCGATCTCGCGGATGCGCGCGAGGTCGGGATGGTCGCGCCCGCGAATCTCGAGCGCGCAGTCGATCGCGTTGTGTATCGGCCGCGCGCACGAATAGGGCTTGAACTCGATGTCGAGCCGATAGGACCGCCCCAGCCCCGCCGTGAGTTGCGCGGCATCGGACTTGTCGGTGAACGCGCGCAGAAAACCGCGCTCGCCTTCGAATATGGTCTCGGCGCCGGTGAAACCGAGCTGCGCCATCAGCGCCGCCGTCACGCCGTTGCGCGCGGCCGGGCCCGGATTGAAGCGCTTCTGCATGGACGGCCCGTACATTTCCATGAGCCCCGAGGCCTGCGCACCCGCGAGCCCGAGCGCGGCCGCCAGCTTGGCCGGCTGCAGCCCGAGCAGCATTCCCGCCGCGATCGTCGCGCCGAATACGCCGGCGGTCGGGGTGGTGTGAAAGGCGCGGTTGCGCAGCGAGTTATTCGCCGCCTTGCTGACCCGCTCCATCAGCTCGCACCCTCCGGCCAGCGCCGCGATCAGCTGCCTGCCGTTTGCGCCGCGGGCCTCGGCGGCAGCGAGCGCCGCCGAGAATACCGGCGGGCTGAAATGGAACAGGGCCAGCACGTCGATGTCGTCGAGCTCGATGCTGTGCGACGCGATCGCATTGGCGAAACAGCCGAGCGTCATCGGCACGCGCGCGCTGCCGCCGATCAGCGTCGTCTCGGCCTTGCCGCCCTGCAGGACCGCGAACTCGCCGGCGATGCGCCCGCTCGCGGTCTGGCTGCCGGCAATCGCCACGCCGAGGTAGTCGAGCAACAGCCGCTTGATGGCCTGGCGATTGGCGTCGGGCACGGCGGAATAACGGAGGCCGGCATAATGCCGGGCGACTTGCTGCGCTGCGGTTGCTGCCATCGATGCTCCTTTCAGACGGGAATCCTGATCGCTGGATCCAGAGCCCGGTCGCGATTATGCAGTCACGCTGCGGTCATTCGGCACCTGGGTAGATGTCCGGGCCGTAAAACTCGCGGATGCGGCGCAAGGTCTCACCCGTCGGCGGTGCGTAGTTGAGCCGCTTGCTGGTGAAGCGTCCGGTCAGTGCGCGCACCTTGACGGCAGCTTCGGCGAATTTGACGAGCTCGATGATGCCGTTGACGACCGGCGTGCTGCCCAGCTGATGCACGCCTTCATCGATCAACAGCGTCATCAGCACGCCGCCGCAGGGAATCAGCACCTCGGCGCCCGCGTCTGCTGCGGCGCGGCCCGCCGCCGCGAACTGCTCGAGGATCACGCGCCGATGCGTCGGCTCGGCGAACGCGCGCTTCAGATCCTGCGGGTCGGAACGCATTTTCTGGATGCCGGCGAGGCGCTGCGCGAGTCCGTAGCGGTGCACGCTTTCGATCAGCCGCGGCGTGAATTTGTCGTTGACCGTGATCAGCGCGAAGTTGGCACCCATCACGCACGCGAAGCCGAAGCACGTTTCCGCGAGCCCCAGCACGGGAATGTCGGTCATTTCGCGCGCTTCGCGCAGGCCGCCTTCGGTGACGTTGCCGATGAGGAACGCATCATATCCCTGCACCTGCGCCCGGGCGGCGTTGAATATCACCTCGCGCGAGTCGAGGTATTCCATGACGCGGTAATCGTCGGCAATGCCCGCCGTTTCGGTGATGCTGTGTATTTCGATCGCGGTTCCCGCGTCCGCCGCGCGCTCGAGGACTTTTTTCAGCGCCACGCGGTAGGGGCTGGTCGCGTCGTGGCGCGACATGCTCTGATACCAGAGCTTCATGGCTGCGCAGGTCTTCTGGGCTGCACGGCCGGTGACGACGCGCTCACCATGGTGTTCATTTATGCTTACGGTGGGCTCGCGGACGCGCCCACAATGTCGAGCAGCTCGCGTGTGCTGTCCAGATTTTCGAGGTCGTGCACGAGCGCGATGACTTTTTCCACGTGCGCGGCACCCAGGCAGGTGGACACGACATGCCGGAACTTGTACTCGACATCCGCGGGCTTGAGCGGATTTTCCGGGCTGCCGCGGCGGTCGAGCAGCAGTTTCTCGAAGCTGCGCCCGTCGCGCGTGGTCACTTTCACGCGCGCGGCGTGGCGGAATGCAGCGCCCATCTGCTCGATCTCAGGATCGACATAAGCGGTCGTGCGCGCGATGAACTCGAAAATTCGCGGATCCCGCAGCCGGCTTTCCTGGTATTGCTCCGTGAACGCGACGCCATCCTCGGCGATGACGGCGAGCCCGTAATAGAGATTCATCTGCGCGGCGGTGACACCCTGCGCCTTGTACTCCCACGCGCAATGCACGTGTGTCATCGGGCTTACGCCGGCCGTCAGCTGCTGGATCTCGTCCGCGCTGAGTTCTTGCTCGCGCATGATCTCGGCAAGCCCGTCCAGCGCGGTGTGGATGCTGGTGACGCTCGCATGCGGCTTGTAGCCGACACTGAGCGTTTCCCACGTCGTGCCCAGGCCCTGCGTCAGCCGCGCGGGATTCGGCTGGTCCGAATAACAGCTCAGGTATCCCCCGTACGGCGCCTCGAGCACGTCCGGGATACCGGTGAAATCCGCCTGCGCGAGCAGCGCGGAGTAGACGCCACTCTGCGCGGCGCGGCCGCTATGAAAGCGCTTCACCATCGCGCCTTCCTGCGCGGCCATCAGCCCTCCCGCCTGCGAGCCGGCGATGCCGAGCGCATGCTGAAATTGCGTCGCGGGCAGATCCAGCGCGCGCGCAGCGGCCGCAGCAGCGACGAAAACCCCCGACGTGCCCTGCGGATGAAAGCCGCGAAAGAACAGGCTCATCGTCGCGGCGCTGCCGACGCGGTGGCCGACTTCGTAGCCGGCGACCATCGCCGTGATCACGTCCCGGCCTGGCACGCCGCCCTGCTGTTCCGCAATCGCGAGGGCGACCGGCGTCGCGATCGATCCCGCATGCACGATCGATTCCTTGTGAATGTCATCGAGCTCGAAAGCGTGGCCTGCGGTGCTGTTGACCAGCACGGCGAGCGGCACCGAGGTCCGCGTGCCCATCCCTATCAGCGATGCGACCGGCCGCGCCGCCTCGAGTCTGGCGAGGTCTGCAACTTTCTGCGTCCACGGCAGGGTCGCTCCGAACAGGCAGCAGCCGATGCTGTCGAGCGCGCTCAGCTTGATGCGCTCGACCGCCTCGGGCGGGATGTCCGCGTAACGCAGCCCCGCGGCAAAGCGCGCGAGGTCGCGCGTGGCGTGTTCGAGCAGGGGCGCTTGAGTTTTACTCATTGCATCGTCATCCTGCTCAGTCGACCTTGGCGCCCGAGGCCTGGATCAGCTTGGCCCATTTGTCGTATTCGTTCCTGACGAACGCGGCCGCCTGCTCGGGGTTGGTGCCGATCACATCGACGCCGACCTCCCGCAGCCTCGTTTGCGTTTCGGGCTGCTTCAGGACTTTATCGATCTCGGCGTGCAAGCGGGTAACGAGCTCGCGCGGCATTTTTGCAGGCCCGAACACCACGTACCACGTGGTGACCGCATAGCCGGTGAGGCCTGCTTCGTCGAGTGTGGGTACGTCCGGCGCGACGGATGAGCGCTTGGCGCCGGTCTGGCCCAGCGCCTTGACGCGCTTCGCGCGCACGTTGGGCATGCTTTCGGCGATCGGCAGCGCGGTGATCTCGACCTGGCCGCCGATCACATCCTGGAACGCCGGCCCGCCGCCTTTGTAGGGCACGTGCAGCAGGTCGATTCCCGCCATCATTCGGAACACCTCGCTCGCCAGGTGCGATGAGCTGCCGTTACCGGCGCTCGCGTAGCGGATTGCGCCGGGCTTCGATTTGGCGAGCTTCACCAGCTCGGGGATGGTGTTGGCGGGCACCGAGGGGTGAGCCATGATCAGCAGCGGCGCCTCGCCGACGAGCGAGATCGCGACGAAATCGTCGACCTTGAAGTTGACCTTGCGATACAGGCTTGGATTGATGACGATCCCCGGCGTGCTGTTGAGGATGGTGTAGCCGTCGGGGTCGGCTTTCGCCAGCGCCTCGAACGCCAGATTGCCGCCCGCGCCGGGACGGTTATCGATGATGAAATTCTGGCCGACCGATTCGGTCAGCCGCTGCCCGAGCACGCGCGCGACGATATCCGCGCTGCCGCCGGCGGGGAAAGCCACGAGCATGCGCACCGGCTTCGCCGGATAGCCCTGCCCGACCGCAGCGACTGCATGGCCGCCCAGCACGATAACCGCAAGCGTGATGCTGAACTTATGCATTAATGCCTCCTCGATTGGATCAGGCGGTTACCCCGGAGCGAACGCTCAACCGACCGGCATTTCGTCGAGCCGCACGACGATGCCCTCGAGCGCCTTGGCCGGCGCGCGATAGCGCTCCATGACGAGCGGGTCGTGTCCCGGGATGATGTGCTGCGGCGATTGCGCCAGGCGCCGCAGCGTGTCGTAGCCGTCGAGGACTTCGCCCACGTGGAAAGTGGTCGGAAAGCAGCGCCCCTGCTCCATGTGCTCGTAATAATGGCTCGCGTCCGACGCCAGCACGACCCAGCCGCGGGCGGTGGCCACGCGCACGCACTGCATGCCGGCGGTATGGCCGCCGATGCGATGCAGGCTCACGCCCGGTGCCAGTTCGGCGGTACCCTGGTAGAAGCTTACCCGGTCCTTATACACGAGCCTGATAACGCCGATCACGTCCTCGACCTCGTAGCTGTGGTTGAACTGCGGGTGGCGCATATGGCGGCCGGTCGCGTAAGCGAGCTCGTCATCCTGCAGATGAAAGCGCGCCGCGGGAAAATCCTGGAACGTGCCGACATGATCGTAGTGCAGATGGGTGAGCACCACATCCCTGACCTGGGCCGCGTCGACGCCGAGCAGGGCCAGACCTTCGCGCGGGGTGCGCAGAAACGTGCGCTTGCGCTGCGCCGCCATTTCAGCGTTGAAGCCGGTGTCGACGACGATCACGCGCTCGCCGCTGCGCACGACCCAGACGAAGTAATCCATCGGCATCGGCACGTCGTGCGGGTCGCCGCCGACGAAATGGGCGCCACGCTGCGCGGAGCGGGTCGCGTATTTGACGGCATAGATCTCGTATTGGGGTGCGTTCATGGCGGCCTCAGGCAGGTTGATGCAGCGGCGCGCTCACGCCGCGGGTTGTGGAAAAGCGCTGGTCGACGCTGAGCGCGACCAGCCACGCGTCGCGCAGGCACGACAGGAAATCGCCCGGCTGGTTGCAGTCGCCCGCGAGCGCATAGTCTGCGCCAGCCTCCTCGACGATCGGGACGACATCGCGGTCGGGGGCGGGACCGGTTGCGACGACGAGACAATCGCCGATATCGATCGCGCTTGCGTTCCCGTCGCTGCCAGCCAGTTCGAGTCGATCGCCCTGCGCGCCCGTCACCTTGACGTTGGTCAGTACCACGACGCCCCGCGCCTGCAAGCGGTCGAGGAGCTCCTTGCGGTTATTGCGCGCCATTGTCGGCGCGATTGCGTCGAGCGCCTCGACGACGGTGCAGCGTTTGCCCTGCAGCGACAGCAGATCCGCGGTCTCCAGGCCGACCATGCCGCCCCCGATGATCGTGACGGCGGCCGCGGCCGCGACGCGCCCGGGGTCGCGCAGTACATCCCACGCGTGCAGCACCTCGACATTTGCGGCGAGACAGCCCGTATCGAATGGACAGGGCCGCGGTCGCGCCCCGGTCGCGACGATTACCAGATCGGGCGCAAATTTCCCGATGCTGTGCGCGGTCGCGAGCGTGGATGTGCGCACGGGCACACCGAGCACCTCGAGCTGCTCCCAGCGGTAAGTCCATACCGGTTCGACCTCGCCCTTGTCCGGCGCCGCGGTGGCGAGCGGCATCTGGCCGCCCGGCGTATCAGCCTTTTCCCAAACTTCCACGTGATGACCGCGGGCGGCGGCAACGCGCGCGGCTTCCACGCCCGTCACCCCGGCGCCG
>JBKJZR010000142.1:0-3684 GCA_046715035.1 Burkholderiales bacterium
GCCGGCGGGCCGACCGACCTTGTCGCGCGCACGATCGCCCGGCGCCTGTCGGATAGCTGGGGCCAGCAGGTCGTCGTCGACAATCGCGGCGGCGCCAATGGTGTCATCGCGCAGGAGATCGCGGCCCCCGACGGCTACACGATGTTCGTGCACTCGGTCGCGCACGTTGTCAATCCGCTCATCTATTTCCGAGCGTTGCGACCGGTCTGCCGCAGGTCAGGGCCGGCCGGCTGAGGGGCCTCGCCGTGACGTCGCGCACGCGCGCGCCGCTGATGGCGCGCGCCGCGGCGTCCGGCGGGGCCCGGCGTGCGCGCCGCTATTCGAATTGAATGCCCGCGTCCCTGACGAGCTTCGCCCAGCGTGCCGCGTCCAGCCGCATCAGCTCGGCGAGCTCTGCCTGCGTGCCACCACCGACCTCCACGCCTTGCGCGAGCAGCCGCTCCTTCACTTCCGGTATGGCGAGCACCCTGTTGGTTTCGGTATTGAGGCGCGCCACGATAGCTTGGGGCGTTTTGGCCGGCACCAGCAGGCCGTACCACGATGCGACGTCGTAGCCGGGCAGCGTTTCCGCGATGGCCGGCAGGTCAGGCAGCGCCGCCATGCGCTTGGCACCCGTCACGGCGATGCCTTTGAGCTTGCCCGACTTGATGTGCGGGATCGCCGGCAGCAGCGGCACGAACGACAACTGCACTTCCCCGCTCATCGCTGCGAGCAATGTCGCCGCAGCGCCCTTGTAGGGAACATGCGTGAACGGCATGCCGGCGGTCACGCGCAGCAGTTCCGCCGCAAGATGGTTGGTGGTGCCCTGCCCCGACGAGGCGTAGCGCAGGCCGTCGGGCTGCGCCTTCGCGTAGGCGATGAGCTCGCGCATGTTATTGGGCGGCAGCGACGGATGCAGCACCAGGATCGACGGCGACGAACCCAGCAGCGCCACCGGCGCAAAGCTCCTGATCGGATCGAACGGCAGCTTGCGCTTGAAGTTCGGGCTCAGCGTGACGACGGGTGTGCCCAGCAGCAGCGTGTAGCCGTCGGGCGTCGCCGTGGCGGCAAGCTCCATGCTGATGACGCCGCCCGCGCCCGGCCGGCCATCGATGACGAGGCGCTGGCCGAGACGTTCCCCGAGCTTCTCGCCGACGACGCGCGCGATGGTGTCGCTGACGCCACCTGGCAGGAATCCGGTGATGAAGCGCAGCGGCCGGCTGGGATAATCACCGGTCTCCCTGGCATCCTTCGTCTGTGCAGCCTCGCCGCTCGCGGCCAACGCCAGCACGAGGGCGCTGATCGCACCAGCCAAACGCAACCTGATTCGCATCGTCTCCCTCATTCGGTTATACCCAGCAGGCGCGCGGCGTTGTGACCCAGAATATCGGCGCGCTGCCGCGCATCGATGCCGGTCAGGCGCTCGACCATTTCGACCGGGTGATCCTCGCCCATGTCGAAGCAATAGTCGCTGCCCAGCACGATGCGTTCGGCGCCGACGATCCGCAGCAGGTACGCCATGACTTCGCTGGAATGACAAACGGTATCGTAGGTGAAGCGTTGCAGGTAATGGCTGGGCGGATGCGGCAGGTGGCTGCATTCCGCGCGCACGCGATGGCCCTGGTCGAAGCGGCCGGCGAGGATCGGGAAAACACCACCCGAATGCGGCAACGACACCTCGAGCGCGGGAAAAGCGTCGAGCACGCCGCCGAAAATGAGGTGAGCGGCGGCGATCGCGGTTTCCGTCGTGTTGCCGATCAGGTTGCTCAGGTGAAATCTGCCCAGCCTGTCCTTGGAGCCGATCACGGTCAGCGGTGCGTAGTGGATAAAGACCGGCAGGCCGAGCGCGGCGATGCGCGCGTAGAGCGGCCAGTAGTCGGGGTCTGACAGATCGCGCTCCGCGAAGCGCGTGCCGAGGCTCACGCCGCGAATTCCTGGCAGCGCGCGGGCGCGCTCGAGCTCGGCGAGCGCTGCCCCGGGATCGTGCACCGGCAGCGTGGCGAGGCCGACGATGCGATCGGGGTAAGCCGCGTGCGCCGCGCTCGCCGCATCGTTGTAGGCGCGCGCGAGGCGAATCAGCAGCTCGCCGTCGCCCGCGAAGACGTACGGCGGCGGCACCGATACGGCGTGTACGGTAACGCGCTGGCGATCCATCGCCGCGATGCGCAGTCCGAGATCGGTGAACGCCGCATCGTGCACTGTGTAGTTCGTCGTTCCCGGCTGCTCGCCTGCCATTCCCGGATCGCGGTTCGAATAGATGGTGCCGGGCGGGTAACCCGCCTCCTCGAGCAGCGCGAGATAGCTCGCCGGATAGAAATGCGCGTGCACGTCGATCGCTCTCATCGCTGCGGGCTTTCCTTGTCAGTTTGCTGACCAGAGCATCGATGATGCTGATTGACTCGCCGGACAATCGAGCATCATTGCAGAGCGTTACGGCGCGCCCCCGGCGGCACTAAGCGGGGCGGGAATCCATTCGATCGATTCCTGATGGATGCCAGTTTGCTGCGCTGGCATGACGGCGGTTGGCTCGATCAGCGCTGCCTCGAACCCATTCGCAATGCAAACGTCAGCGAAGGTCCCGGTTACTGCTTGCGGCCGCGGAAGTTGGGCTTGCGCTTTTCCCGGAAAGCGCTGTTGGCTTCCTTGCACTCGTCGGTTTGAAAGTACAGCGCGACCGCCTCGAAACCCAGGCTCGAAATGCCGCGGATGTGCTCGGTATCCGCGTTGAACGAACGCTTGGCGATGGCGATCGCCGTCGGACTGCGGTCGAGGATCTCGGCGCACCAGCGCTCGACCTCGGCGTCGAGCTGGTCATCGGGGACGACCGCGTTGACGAGCCCCATCGCCATGGCCTCGCGCGCCGGGTAGCGCCTGCACAGGTACCACATTTCGCGCGCTTTCTTCTCGCCGACGCTGCGCGCGAGGTAGGCCGTGCCGAAGCCCGGATCGACCGAGCCCATCTTCGGACCGACCTGGCCGAACACCGCGCTTTCCGCCGCGATCGTGAGGTCGCACAGCGTGCAGATCACGTTGCCGCCGCCGATCGCATAACCGCGCACCTTGGCGATGACCGGCTTGGGCACGTCGCGAATCGCGGCATGCACCTGCTCGACGACGACCCCGATGGTGCCGCGCCCGGCGCGCTCCCACTTCTTGCTCTTCGAGTCGCCGCCGACGCCGAATGCGCGTGTCCCGGCGCCCGTCAGTACGATGACGCCGATCTCTTTGTTCCAGCCTGCACGATGGATGGCGTCGACCACTTCGCCGTAGGTCTCCTCGCGAAACGCGTTGAGCGCAGCGGGCCGGTTGACCGTGATCGTCGCCACGCCGTCGCGTTCCTCGTAAAGCAGATCCTCGTAATTGGCTGTGCCCATCGCAAGTAGCGCTCCCTTAAAAATGCCGATCGCATGCCGCTCAAGGGAAACGCTGACTCGAGGCGTATAAGAAAAGACGCGGCACCGCAGCCGAACGATGGAATCGAGGAAATTCCAAACAAGCAGCGTTTATTCCTGGATCCCAGCGTTCGCTGGGGTGACGGTCCCTGTGCCTGAGCCTGTTCAGAGCTCCCAGATGCTACGGGGCATCGCGCAATCGAAACGGAGTATACCGCTTTGGCGAACTGCTCATAATCGCCCCCGGCCAAGGACTTACACAAACGCACGTGCTCGGGTAGCGCCGCCGCTGCTCGGAGAGTTTCGTGGGAGG
>JBKJZR010000143.1:0-10933 GCA_046715035.1 Burkholderiales bacterium
AAACCGGGCGCCGCGGCGAGCGAAGCCACGCTCATCGCGCACGCACGCAACGCGCTGGCCCATTTCAAGGCGCCGAAGAAAATCGTGTTCGGGGAGCTGCCGCGCAATGCGACCGGCAAGATCCAGAAGTTCGTGCTGCGCGAGCGCGCGAACGAACTGGCAAAAAGCTAGGGTTCATCCGCTCCGCCTGCCGACGCTCCCCTCTCCTCCTCTCTCCTCTCGCCTCACGGAGCTCTTATGGACTTCAGCCTGCCGCCCCGCGTCGAAGAATACCGCCGGCGCTATCGCGCATTCGTGGCGGAGCATCTGCTGCCACTGGAAGCAGACCGGTCGTCGTTCGACGAGCACGAGAACATCAGCCTGGAACTGCTCGAGCGCATGCGCGCCAAGGCCAAGGCAGCGGGCCTGTGGCTGCCGCAGATGCCCGAGGCCGTCGGTGGTCTGGGCCTCAGCATGACCGGGATCGCCGCGTGCTACGAGGAGATGAACTACTCGATTTTCGGTCCCGTCGTTTTCAACTGCGCGGCGCCCGACGACGGCAATATGCGCTCGCTCAATCAGGTTGCGACCGAAGCCCAGAAGCAGCGCTGGCTGCAGCCGATTCTCGAGGGGCGGGTGCGCTCGTCGATCGTGATGACCGAACCGGCGCCGGGGGCTGGCTCCGACCCGACGATGATGCTGACCACCGCCACGCGGCGGGGCGACGAGTGGATCGTGCACGGGCGCAAATGGTTCATCACCGGCGCCGGCGCCGCGCAGCATTTCATACTGCTCGCCAAAACGTCGGACGACAAACGCAAAGGGCTGACCGCCTTCCTCTTCGACCGCGACCAGCCCGGCTGGCGCATCGTGCGGCGCATTCCGATCATGGGCCCTGAAGAGCACGGCGGGCATTGCGAGCTCGAGTTCGACGGGCTGGCAATTGCGGACGAGAACCGCCTGATGAACGTCGGCGACGGACTCAAGTACACCCAGATCCGTCTGGGACCGGCGCGACTAACGCACTGCATGCGTTGGCTCGGGCTCGCTCGCCGCTCGATGGCGATCGCGGCGGATTACGTGCGCGAACGCGAAGGTCATGGCCACAAGCTGGCCGAACGCGAGAGCGTGCAATGGCTCCTCGGGGACGCCGCAATGCAGATCGAAATCGGTCGTCTGCTTGTAATGCGCGCCGCCGCCAAACTCGACCAGGGGGACTACGCGCGCAAGGAAGTTTCGATGGCCAAGGTCGCGGTCGCGGACGTGCTGCATCAGGCGGTCGATACTGCGATCCAGTTGAACGGGGCGCGCGGCTACTCGAAGGACACCGTGCTCGAGTGGATCTACCGCTACGCGCGTCAGGCGCGGCTCGTCGATGGCGCTTCGGAAGTGCACAAGATGGTGTTGGCGCGGTCTTTCATGGACGAAGGCGGCAATTTCTGGCGTTGGGACTGATCGAACGGGGTAAGAGCGAGTTAATCCGGGTTGCGCTGTCGCGAGGCGATCCAGCGATCCATTTTTGCCTCGAGTATGCTTAGCGGCATCGCGCCGTCTTTCACAAGCTCATTGCGGAATGCCTCGATCGGGCGAATTTCCAAGTCGGCGCGGGGAAAGCAGCCGAACAGCCGGGGCAAAACGCCGCTGTTACCGCATTGCGCAGGTCGCCATAACCACGCAGCAAGTCTTCTACGCTGCAGTAGCGCGTCAAGGCAATGTCTGGGGACGCCGTTATTTCCGCGCGCAGTGCCTTGATTGCGGATTTGATCCGCTCCACCTCGGCTGTTCCCACGTCATAGATTCGTGCGGGCGAACGATCCGTCGTCGTCGAGCGGCGCACCGCAGACAGTTACATTTCGCGCCCGCCGGGCAGATCGGCGAAACCATGCGTAGTCCGGCAGGCGGGCAGATATTCGGTCGCGATGAAACCGCGTAGTTTGCGGTAAGCGGGAACTACCTTTTGCTCGATCGCGGCGACGTATTTCGCAGTCAACGCCCGGCGTGTTCCATCATCGAAGCTTGCGGGGAACCTTCTGACGGGCCTCATAGAACAGGCTCACCTGCGGGTCGGCGATAATTTGTGCATCGAGCTGCGGGATAACCTTGAGCATGAGGTATCGCGGTTGTGTCACGCCGCGCGCCACAGGGGCAGTATTTGGTGCAGCCGCCCATATCCATGCCGGAAGGAATGCGAGCACTACTGAGAGCAGAATCGCGGGAAATACAGATGCTGTCACGATGTTGCCGTCTTTTTGAGTACGAAATAAAGCGCCGCAAGTCCCAACAGAGTCGCCGCCAGGCCTGGGAGTATTTCGGGCGCAACGTGCTTGATATCCAAAGTGATCAATTTATTGCAGATAGCGATTATGGCGACTTCGACGACGACGTCGGGTTTAACCGCTCCGGAGACGAGAAAAGTTTTAACGGATTTCAGTAGTTCCAAGCCGATCAGAATCACGAGAAACAGGCCGAACGTCTCAAATAACCGGTTAATGTCAATCAGAAAGTAAGGGGGCTCGATCAGTTCCACGATCAGGATCCGGCTCAACTCAAAAGTCCCCATGATCACGGCAAGCAGCAGCATGATAAGGAGCACATAGACAATATATTTTTCGATCCGCTCGACCGTTTTTAACATCTTGTCCTCTTTTTGCATTTAGGGCACGCGGAAGCTATGCCTAGCTGCACAAATAGACTGCGGAATACATATCGATGCTCCTCCTGGTTCTGGTCAACTCACAAACGAACTCATATCTGTAACAAATTAAAAAACTCGTTGACCGGCATTGCGGCGAGGCGCTTGCGATCGAGGCAAACCTCTTGAATCGCGCGCCGCTGTTTCTCGGCGAACACGCGCGCAACGTTCTTCTCGAATTTCTCGATCAGCAGCGGTATCCCTTCCTTGCGCCGCCGGCGGTGTCCCAGCGGGTAGTCGACCTGCGACAGCGGCGCCTTGCTGCCATCCCGGAAATAGACCTGTATCGCGTTGGCATTGCTGCGCTTCGCGGGGTCGTGATACTCGCGCTCGAAAACCGCCGATTCAGTCAGGTGCATCTTCGCGCGCAGCGCGTCGATGCGCGGGTCGGCGGCCACGTGGTCTTCGTAATCCTCGGCAGTGAGCTTGCCGAAGATCATGCCGACCGCCATCATGTATTGCATGCAATGGTCGCGATCGGCAGGGTTGTGCAGCGGACCGGCCTTGTCGAGGATGACCATCGACGAGTTGTGGCACTGCACGTCGATGCGCTCGATGTCACCAAGCCGGTCCCTGACGAGCGGGTGCAGCCTGATCGCGGCTTCGACGCCGCTTTGTCCGTGAAACGCGGTGGGATAAGCGATCTTGAACAGCACGTTCTCCATGACGTAGCTGCCGTAAGGGCGCTGGAACCTGAACGGCTTGCCCTTGAACAGCACGTCATAGAAGCCCCAGGTTTTCGCCGTCAACGCCGACGGATAGCCCATTTCGCCCTTGAGGGCCATCAGCGCGAGCCGCACCCCGCGGCTGGCGGCGTCGCCGGCGGCCCACGATTTTCGCGACCCCGTATTCGGCTTGCGGCGATAGGTGGCGAGCGCATGGCCGTCCACCCACGCGTTCGACAACGCGTTCATGATCTCCTCGCGCGTGCCGCCCAGCATTCGGGTGACGACCGCAGTAACAGCGATCTTGACGAGGATGGTGTGGTCGAGCCCGGCACGGGTGAACCCGTTCACGAGGGCGAGCTGTCCCATGACTTCGTACGCCTTGATCGCCGCCTCGAGCACGTCGCGCATCTTCAGCGGCGATTTGCCCTGCGCCTCGTGCGTACGGCTCAGCCAGTCGGCGACTGCCAGAATGCCGCTCAGGGTATCGGACGGATGGATTACGGTCTCGCCGTAGAACGCATCGTTGTAATCGACCCACCGGATCAGCGCGCCGGTGTTGAACGCCGCGTGCACCGGATCGAGCACGAATGACGTGCCCGGCACGCGCGCGCCGTGGGTCACGTGCGTGCCCGGAACGAGGGGTCCGAGCAGCTTGGTGCACGCGGGGAATGTCAGGGCCTCGAAGGCGCAGCCCAGGCTGTCGATCAAACAGTAATGAGCGGTTTCGAAAGCGAGGTCGCTCTTGATCGTGAAGCCCTCGACGTAGTCGGCTGTATCTGCGATGACCCGGTCGTATGCCGCACGCGCATTGAGGGGTTTCGGGCGCATGGCATGACCAGGGTCGAAGAATTCATTCCGCCCGGATGCCGCCGGCCTTGATCAACTTCGCATACTTCTCGATCTCGCGCTTGAATACCCCGGCCAGATGCTCAGGCGTGCTGCCCACCGGGTCGGCGCCGTCCTTGATCATGAAATCGGCTACCTCGGGCGACTTGATCGCCTTGAGTATTTCGCTGTTGAGTCGCGCGATGATCTCTTTCGGGGTGTTCACCGGCACGAAGAATGCATACCAGTTATCGGATTCGAAACCCGGCAAAGTCTCGGCCATCGTCGGAATCTCGGGCGCCACGCGCGAGCGCTTTGCCGTTGTCACCGCCAGCGCACGCACCCTTCCCGCCTTGACCTGCGGGTAGACCGACAGGATGGTCGTGAATATGAAATCGACTTCTCCTCCAACCAAAGCAGTGGTTGCCGGACCTCCGCCTTTGTACGGAATGTGCGTTACCGGCACGCCGGTGGCCTGCTTCAGCATCTCGATGGTCAGGTGGCTCGTTGTGCCGCTGCCGTTGGAGCCGACATTCATCCCGCCCTTGCGAGTGCGCGCGAGCGCGATCAGTTCCTTGAGCGTTTTCGCCGGCACGCTGGGGTGGACGGCCAGCACGAGCGGCGTCGACGAAACGAGGCTGACGGGCGTCAGATCCTTGAGCGGGTCGAACGCCGCCTTGGGATACAGGCTCACGTTGACCGACAGCGACGCGGTTGTAAAAAGCACCGTATAGCCGTCGGGGAGTGATTTCGCGGCGAGCTCGGCCCCGATCATGCCGCCGGCGCCGGCGCGGTTGTCGATCACGAAAGTCTGTCCCATGCTCTCGTAGAACTTCTTGCTGAGGAGCCGCCCCTGGATGTCGGTGCCGCCCCCCGCACCGAACGGGACGATGACCCGCACCGGCTTGGCCGGCCAGGTCTGGGCGAACGCGACCGGCGCGGTGACGACGAACAGAAGCGCGACCACGCATGCGCATCGCTTGGTTCTCAAGCCTGAATTGGTTCGCGCTTCGTTCAGCATTTGCTAACCCATCCTATGGTTGCTTCAGCGTTCAGCATTGGCCCTTCGTCCCTCATCCTTGTCTTTGACCTTCCTTCATCCTTCATCCTCAGCCTCTATACACCGGCTCTGGCTGAGAAAAAAACGCGTGCAGTATATGATAAACCGTCAGGTAGTTGATCTGCTGGAAGCTCGCGTGCGAAATGCCCGGCATCACCGCGAACTGCTTGTCCGGATTGGGGAGCTTCCTGAAAAACTCGATCAGGTCGTCGAACCCGGCGATGCCGTCGAACTCGCCGCGCATGATGAGGGTCGGCACCCTGATTTCTTGCGGATCGACCACGGGCAGCCGCGAGCACATGTCGACGTATGTCCCGGTCGGCATCGAATCGTCGAGGGCGAGTATGGCATCGGCGAAAGCCTCGATCACCCGCTTCTCGGCGCAGCCCGGGTGGTCGCGCTCGAAAATACTGTAGACGAACGCGCGGTCGATCGGGCGCCGCTTCATCTTCTGGAACTCCGGCAGTTTTTTGGTGCGCTCGGCGAGCGTCGGGCTGCCTTTGCCCGTCCACACGAAAGCGTCGAGCGCGAGACGCGCGACACGCTCGGGATGGCGCTGCGCGAACAACGCGGCGCGCAGCGCGCCAGAGGAGATGCCGTAGACGAGAAATCGCTCGACGCCGCGCGTCTGCATGATGTATGAGCTCGCCGCGGCCAGATCGTCGGCGCCATCCGCGATGTTCGACGCGATGCCGCGCTGCTTGTCGGAGCGGCCATATCCTTCCATGTCGACCGACCAGGTATCGAAGCCGCGCTGCGCGAACCAGTCCATCGCCGACGAATGGGGCCGGCCCGGCACGCTCAGATCGAATGTCGGCTGCGATGCCATCGACGATCCATGCACGAACAGCACGGTACCGGGCTTCCCGCCTTCGGCCACGCCGGCTTTTTCCCACAGAAAGAGCCTGACGCCGTCTTTTTGCGTCCAGTGCTCGCACCCTGTAACGGCGGGCGCAGTCGACTGCTGATCCATGTGGTTTCCTTCGGCAAGAGATAACGCTTAGCCGCGCAGTGTAAGCGCTGCGACAAAGCCGATCAACCGCCCCCAAATTGCCGCCGCGTCGACTCCCCCTTATACTTACGCCTCGATGAAATGCGCGCCGCGTTGCGGCCGCGCTCACTTGCAGGCGGAATCGTCATGGACCAGAACTATTCGACGCGGTTTCCAAGCGTGCGTGACAGCGTGAGCGCCGAGGAATGGGAAACGCGCGTCAATCTCGCGGCGTGCTACCGTCTCGTCGACAAGTTCGACATGTCGGATCTCATCTACAACCACATCACCGCGCGCATTCCCGGGAGCGACGAGCATCTGCTGATCAATCTCTACGGGCTTCTTTACAAGGAAATTTCGGCCTCCAATCTGGTCAAGATCGACGTCGAGGGCAACATCCTTTGGAAGCCCGAAACCGACTACGGAATCAACAAATCGGGTTACGTCATCCACGGGGCGATACACAAAGCGCGGCCCGACATCAGTTGCGTCATCCATACCCATACGCGCGCCGGAATGGCGATCGGCTCGATCAAATCGGGTCTGCTGCCGATGACGCAGACCTCGATGCGCTTCGTCGATCACATCGGCTATCACGATTACGAGGGACCGGCGGTCGACCTGGAGGAGCGCGAGCGGCTGGTGCACGATCTCGGCGTGCACGACGCCATGATCCTGCGCAACCATGGCCTGCTCACCTGCGGCGCCTCCATACAGCAGGCGTTCAATACGATGTATCAGCTGGAGTGGTCGTGCCGCGCGCAGGTGGATGCGATGGCCAGCCGCGATGAAATCATGCTGCCGCCGCGTGAAGTGCTCGAGCACACCGCGCATCTGTATCAGCCTGGGACGCGCCGTCCGTACGGCGTGCTCGAATGGCATGCGATGTTGCGGCTGCTGGCGGCGGAGCCCGGTGGTTTCCCGCCGTATTACCAATGAGGCCTCGCGCCGGGATTCTCCCGCGCATCGCGGCAGCCCGTCGCAAATATTCTCCGGCGTTTCTATCGCGGGTCGTCGCCACCGGACAATCCAGGGCATGCATAGCCGTTATTCGTTTGCCGCACCCATCACGGAGCACCCGGACGAGGAGGAAATGATGACCCGATGCCCATACAAGGGCGGCGGGCGGGCAGGTGCCGGCGGCCTTGATCTTATCCGGGACTTGAATCTACCAAGCAGCCCGTAACACCTCGAGTATGTCCGCAGTGCCGCAGACGGGCCGGGGATTCTGGTGCAGGAACCAGTCGGCCGCCGCATCCGTCGCCAGCAGAGGAAGCACCTCTTCGGGGACGCCAGTATCGCGTAGCCGTTTCGGCAAGCCGATTTCGGCAAAGACCTTCTCTATCGCGCACGTCGCGACAGCCACGGTTGCCTCTGGGGAACCGGATACGGGTGCACCCAATGCCTCTGCAACGAGCGCTAATCGGTCGACAGTCGCCGGCGCGTTGAACCGCATTGCATGCGGCAGCAGTACGGCATTCGTGATGCCATTGTCCAAATGGAAACGCGCCCCGACGCAATGGGCGAGCGCAGACGTCAAGCCCGTCGGCGCGTGATCGGTTCCCTGTCCAGCGAGCAGCGCACCCAGCATTAGCTGTCCCCGCGTCTCAGGGTTATCGGGATCGTGCGCCAACTTGCGCAGATTGGCTGCGAGAACTCGCAAGGCATGCAGTAGCAACGCGTCGGCAAGCGGGTCACGGCTGCGCGATTCGATGCCTTGCACGGCCATGCTGAACGCTTGCACCGCTGCTGCAGACGCGAGTTGGGGCGGCGCGGTCAGCGCCAGCGCCGGATGGATGAAGAGCGCGCTCGCGCGCGTTTTCGGATCAAAAAGCGCCAGTCGTTGCCCCAGCGCGGGGTCGAGCACTGCGCTGCCGGCTTTCGCGTATGCAGTCGTCGGCGTTGTCGCAACCACGAACTGCGGAAGCTTCGGCTGCTTGAGTTTGGGACTAAAGGGCGGCTTGCGGCTCGGAAACTGCGTGCACAGCTCGCCTATGGGGCGTGCCTCAGCGAGAAGAATGCTCGACGCGCGCGCAGTCACGACGGCCGAGCCGCCACCGACCGCGATAACGGCGTCGGCTTTGAGCTTTCGCAGTAGCTCGGCACCTGCTAGCACTGCAGGAAGCGGGCTGTGCGCTTTGACGCCGTCAAAGACACCGGCATAGCGGTCGCCCAGCGCCTCGGACACGAGCCGCACACCATCAGTTTGATGCGCGAGCGTCTGGCCGCAGAAGATCACTGCGCGGCTGCAAGCGAGCCGGTCGAGCTCGGCAGGCAACTGCTGTAGGCTGTCGGCGCCGTAGTAGATGCGAAAGGGAGGGCTGACGTGACGAAACGGTGTCACGCGAGTGTATGAGCTTCGCTTAGCGTGCTGGGCACCACGTCAGCTCGCCACGGCGCCGGCGAGCGCATCCGCGAGCGGTTTCACGTCGGGCCGGCCGTCAATCTCCATGATTTGCTGCGCGAGCTCCGTTGCCTGCGATTCTGGCACCTTCGCGTAGCGCAGATTCGCTTTGAATTTGGCGAGCAGCTCCTCGTCGCTCAGAGCATGATCCGGATGCCCCTTGGCGATCGTCTGCTGTACTTCGCGCATGCCGAACGAACCGTACGCGCGCAGCGTGCAGCCGCCGACGTCGCGCTGCGCAGCGGCCGGATCGGCGGTGCAGCTGATCTTGCTGATCCAATCGCGCAGCTTTGCCGACGGCGGTATTTCCTCCGCGAGCTGTCGCGGGGTCACCTCGCCGAAAGCGAGTGCGGCGGCGACCGTCCAGAAGACACTGAACTGCGCGGCCACGCGGCTCTTCGGCGTGCGGCGTTCCGATATGTCGCGCCCGACGACGTCGTGCGCCTGCGGGCCGATCACGAGCTCGATACGCGCGATTTTGTCGATTTCGCCGCCGAGTTGCGCGCGCAGCTCCAGCGCCGCGCTGATCGCTGGATGGGTAAGACGACACGTCGGATAAGGCTTGATGGAAAGACGATCGAATTCCCATTGCGTGCCGAGGTCGCGCACCGCGCGCGCCGGGTCGAATGAGTCGTGCAGATACACGCGGCTCAAGCCGTCCTCGCCGGTGAGCGGGTGTTTGACGCCGTCGAGTCCGCCGCTCGCCATGAGCGCGGCTGTGATGGCATTGGCAGCGGCGAACCCCGGCTGCACGTGCTTGGTCGGCGCACCTTCGCGCGTCGACTGGTGATTGCCGCTGGCAAGGCAGTAGACGATACCGAAAGCATTGCGCAGCACGTCGGGGCGGTGATCGATGATGCGAGCGGCGGCCAAGGTTGCGCCGAAGTGTCCGAAGAGCGCCGTATAAATCCAGCCGCCTTCGACCAGATTGAGGCGCGTGGCTACCCCTAGCCGGCAGGTGAGCTCCACACCCAGCAGCACGGCCTCGCAGAGCTCTTTGCCGCTCAGTTCGCCGCGCATGCCGGCGGCCGCAAATGCCGCCGGTATCGCTGCCGAGCCGGCGTGGAGCACCGCTTCGTCGTGGGTGTCGTCGAACTCGAGCACATGACCGAAGTAACCGTTACACAGCGCGGCGATGGTCGCCGGCACGCGCGGACCGCCGATCACGCGCGCGTCGGGCCTGCCACCGAAGTCGATCAGGACTTTGAGCCACGCCGGCAAGCCGGCGGCTGCGCGGCCCGCAACGGCTGCGCCGAGATAGTCGAGCAGTTCGCGTTTGACACTCGCGCGCGTCGATTGCGGCACCCGGTCCCAGCGCAACTGCTGCGACTGCTCGATGAACGCGTCGAGCGTGTGCTCGCGCGCTGCGATCCCGCGCAAATCCGAACCCATGAGTTTCTCCTTTATCGCTTCGGCGCTTCCTGCTACTCGGCGCGAATTGCTGCCTGCTTGGCGATACGACTCCACTTGCCGATGTCATTGACGATCAACCTCCCGAACGCTTCCGGAGTATCGACGACGGGTTCAGCGGCTTCCGCCGCTAGCCGTTTCGCCATCTCGGGGTCGCGCAGAATGGCGACGATCTCGGCGTTGAGCTTGGTCACGATCGCGCTGGGAATCCCTGCAGGACCCAGCACGCCCCACCAGATGCTGCCGTCGTAACCTGGCACGCCGCCTTCCGCGATGGTGGCCACCTGAGGCAGAAGCGCCGAGCGCTTGGCGGAGCCGACACCGAGCGGCTTGAGTTTTCCCGAGCGAATGTGCGGCAACGCCTGAATCAACGTGCCGAACACCACTTCGACCTGGCCGCTCATCACGTCGAGCATCGCGGGTCCGCCTCCTTTGTAGGGAATGTGCACGAGCTTGACACCCGCCAGAGCGTTGAACAGTTCGCCGCCGAAGTGATTGAAGCCGCCGACGCCGGACGACGCGTAGCGGACTTGTCCCGGCTTCGCCTTCGCAAGGGCGATCAGGTCCTTCACCGAATTGACAGGAAGGCTGGGATTCGCCGCGATGACGTTCCCACCCGAGGCGATCAGGGAGATTGGTATCAGCGACTTGATCGGGTCGTACGGGAGCTTGTGTATGGCGGGGTTCATCGTATAGGTGGTCGACACGACGAGCAGTGTGTGGCCGTCCGCCGGCGCGCGCGCGGCGATCTCCGTGCCGATGATGCCGTCTGCGCCCGGCCGGTTGTCGACGATCGTCTGCTGGCCGAGCCGCTCGCTCATCTTCTGCGCGATAAAGCGGCCAAGGATATCGTTGCTGCCGCCGGGGGGGAACGGTACGATCATGCGTATCGGCTTGGACGGAA
>JBKJZR010000144.1:0-8865 GCA_046715035.1 Burkholderiales bacterium
GCCGGTTTCTCCGTCTGCAGCAGCGTCTGGATTTTCTCGAGATTGATCTCGGCGAGGAAAGGCAGCGCCGACGCGTCGAGCGCCAGCCGTTTCGCCCGCAACGCAATCTGCTGCGCGGACTCCTCGCCGCTGATGTATATCGTCCTGCGGCTGCGACCCATCGCGCACAGCGCCTGCAGGAGCAGCGTGGACTTGCCCACTCCGGGATCCCCGCCTATCAGCACGACCGCGCCCGGCACCAGGCCGCCGCCAAGCACGCGGTCGAACTCGGCGATGCCGGTCGGCTGCCGGCTCTCCTCGTGGGCTTCGACTTCGCTGAGGCGCTGCAGCCTGCTGCTGCCCGCGACGGCGCCAAAACGGTTCCCGCTGGCCGCAACCTCGGCGATCGTCTCGACGAGCGTGTTCCACGCCGTGCAGTGCGGGCACTGACCCTGCCATTTGACCGCCTGGCCCCCGCATTCCGTGCACGTGTAGACCGATTTTGCCTTGGCCATATTTCTAAGCGGGCTGCCTGCCACTGTACTGAGACGTCGTTCGTTGCTGAATAGGCGGCGATTCCAGCACCGCTGTCACGCGCGCGTATCGATATCGGCGCCAGACGCGGCCAGGTTGGGCATTCAGATCGGCATACCGACGAGCATGCGCCGGTTCCGGTCGCTTTCGTCCGGCAAACAGCGACTCACTCCGGCGATGCTGCGTTTCGATGATGTTGCGTGAAGGCCGCACGACGGCAGGTGCAGGTGGAGCGACCTGTCACTTGCGCGTGCCGGCGGCGGCAGCTGCGCTAGTGCGCGGTGGCATCCGGTGGGCTGGGCGCCAACCCCGGCGGCGAACTGTGGTGGTGGTGCAGATGGCGGGCACGCTCGAGCGCATGCTCGAGACGCCGGATGCGATTATGGAGGTTCTCGAACAGCATCACGCACAACACCGTTGAAACCGCATACAGTCCGATCGAAACCCGTTCGGTTTCGCGCACCGGCCCCATCGCCTCGTGCGCGGACAGAAAAAAGTAATCGCCGAGCATGAGACCCGCCGCGGTAGCCAGCAGTCCCGGCGCCATGCCGCCATACCATGCCGCGATCATCGCTGCCGGCACGAAGAAAATGAACGGCAGCCGGTTCTGTAAATTCTCGTCCAGCGCGTAACGCAGTGCAAAGGCAACCGCCACGGCAGCGAGCGCGACGCCGAAACGTCGGACCACCGAGCGCCGCGTGGGCCAGTCCGGATGGGGCGCAGGCAGGGCGGAATCGTGAGCGAGATGATTCGAAGTCATGGTTCGATGATACACCCGCGACCCGCTTTTTTCATTACAGTGACGTGTCCGTTTCGCGCACCGCAACCCTCGGCGCGAGCGCGCACAGCATCTCATAACTGACGGTTCCTGCCGCGCGCGCGACCTCGTCGGCGGACAGCCCGTCACCCCATAGCGTGACCGGCGTGCCGATCCCGGCTGCGGGAACGCCGCTCAAGTCGACGCACAGCATATCCATCGACACGCGTCCAAGCGTCGATGAACGTTTGCCGGCGACGAGGACCGGCGTGCCGGTCGGCGCATGCCTTGGATAGCCGTCGGCATAGCCGCATGCCACGACTCCGACCCGCTGCGCAGCCGGGGCAGCATACGTGCCGCCGTAGCCGATGCGCTCGCCGGCCGCCAGATCCTGCACGCCGATGATCTCGCTCGTCAGCGTCATGGCCGGGCGCAGTTCCAGCTGTGCGGCGCTAACGTCGGTAAACGGGCTGCAGCCGTAGAGCATGATGCCCGGGCGCACCCATCCTGCCTGCGTCTCCGGGAAGCGCAATAGCGCTGCCGAGTTGGCGAGGCTCAGCGGATACCGCGCGTCCTGCGCGATCCGGCGAAATGCCGCCATCTGCCACGCGACACCACGCGCGTCGTCGGCGTCTGCAAAATGCGTCATCAACGTTATCTGCGCCACCGCCGGGTGGGTCGCAAGACGGGCCAGCGCTGCGCCGGCCGCCGTCAGCGGAAAGCCGAGCCGGTTCATGCCGGTGTTGATCTTCAACAGCACGTCGAAGCGCGCGCCCGGACGCGCCGCATCGAGCATCTGCAGCTGATGGTCGCTGTGCACGACGATCGCCAGACTGTACTCTGCGGCAGCATTCAGGTCTGCGGCCTCGAACACGCCCTCGAGCAGTGCGAGCCGCTTGCGGAAACCGGCGTCGCGCAGCCGCGCGGCATTTTCGATCTCGAGCAATGCGACGCCGTCGGCCGACTCGAACGCCCGCACTGCGCGCTCGACGCCGTGCCCATAGGCATTGGCCTTGACCACCGCGAAAGTCTGCGCGTGCGGCGCGTGACGCTGCGCGATGGCGAGGTTATGGCGCAGCGCGCCGAGGCTGATCGTGGCCTTGATCGGTCTGGGCATGAGAGGGCCTTCGCGTCAGCGGGTGGCGGGCAGCAGCGCGCGCGGTCCGGTCCGCTCGGCAGCGATGAGCAGCACCAGGCGCTTCAACGCCCGGTCGACATTTCGCGCATCCTGCGCAGCGCAAAATCGACGAAGGCCGAGAGCAGCTTCGAGCGGAATTTTTCGCGCGGACTAACCAGCGACAGCGTGCGCATCAGCGGCGGCTGCAACCCGATCGCGACGAGCGTGCCGAGCTTGAGCTCCTTGACTACGGTGGCCCGCGACATGATGGCGACGCCGATGCCGGTCTCGACCACGCCCTTGATCGCCTCCGGGCTGCCGAGCTCCATGACGATGTTGAGATCCTCGGGCGCGATTCCCGCCTGGCGGAAATGATGGTCGGAGAACTCGCGCGTGCCGGAGCCGATCTCGCGGCTGATGAAAGGCTCACCGGCGATTTGCTGCGGCGTGACCGCCTTTAGCCCAGCCAGCTTATAGCCTGGCGCACACACCATCACCAGCTCGTCGTCGCAGCAAGGCTCGGTATTCAGGCCGGGAAGATGCGACGGCGACTCGATGAGGCCGAGATCCAGCGTGTGATCGGCGACGCGATTCTCGATCGTCTCCGAATTGGCGACCGTCATGTGGGTCTGCACCTGGGGATGACGCGCTTTGAACTCGCCCAGCACGTGCGGCAGCATGAACTCGGCTATCGTCGTACTGGCTCCCAGCAGAAGGGGCCCGCTGATCGTGCCCGTGAGCTCGCCGACCCGCTTGTCGAGCTCTTCGGCAAGCCCGAGTATGCGTTCGGCGTAGCTCTTGACGAGCTGGCCGGCCGGCGTGAGAGTGATCTTGCCGTGGCTGCGCTCGAACAGCCGCGTGTTGAAGTGCTCCTCGATCTGCTTCACCTGGAAGGTCACCGCGGGCTGCGTCATGAACAGCTGCTCGGCCGCCTTGGTAAAGGAGAGCTGCCTCGCTACCGTGTAGAAAACCTGCAGTCTGCGGTCAGCCATTGAATCGGTGAGGCGAGAGGCGTGAGGTGAGAGGCGGGAAGCATGACCGCCGTGTCACTCCTCACTCCTTACCCCTCACTCCTCACGCTGCAAAATGGGTTAGCATTCAACCATATTTCGCGTTCCAAGTCATGATCTGCGAGCACTGCCGGACCCGCCTTCTGCAATTGCTGTTGTGGTATAAAGCGGCACCGTGACAGACGACACCTCGACGCTGGGCTGACTGACTGACGAGTTTCCAGATGCCGTTCGGCTTTTTCATCATCATGGCGGCGCAGTTCTTTTCATCGCTCGCCGACAATGCGCTCCTCGTAGCCGCGATCGCAACGCTCGCCTTGATGGACTCCCCTGCATGGCTCACGCCCATGCTCAAACTGTTCTTCACGATCTCGTACGTGGCGCTGGCGCCGTTCGTCGGCGCGTTCGCCGACGCGCTGCCGAAGGGCAAGGTCATGTTCATCGCGAACACCATCAAGATCGTCGGCTGCCTGATGATGCTGTTCGGCGTGCATCCATTGATCGCTTACGGGGTGGTCGGCCTCGGGGCCGCCGCCTATTCGCCCGCCAAGTACGGCATTCTTACCGAATACCTCCCACATCCGAAGCTCGTCGTCGCCAACGGCTGGATCGAAGGTCTCACCGTGGCGTCGATCATACTGGGCACGGTCTTGGGAGGCGCGCTGATCAGCAAGACACTGTCGGCCAAGCTGCTCGCGCTTGACCTGCCGAGCGTGGAAATGGGTCTCGATACGGCGCCGGAGATTGCGATCACGCTGATCGTCGTGTTTTACATCATCGCGGCGGTCTTCAATCTCTACATTCCGAAGACCGGCGTCGACCACAAGCCGGCGCACAAGAATCCGCTCTACCTCATCAAGGATTTCGCCGACTGCGTGCGCCTGCTGTGGCAGGACAAGCTCGGCCAGATCACGCTCGCGACGACGACTTTGTTCTGGGGCGCGGGCGCGACGCTGCAGTTCATCGTCCTGAAGTGGGCCGAGGTCGCGCTCGGTTATACGCTCTCGCAATCGACCGTGCTGCAAGGTATCACCGCCGTGGGCATCGCCATCGGTGCGATCGTCGCCGCCCGGATGGTGCCGCTGCACCGTGCGGTAAACGTGCTGCCGGTAGGCATCGCGATGGGGGTGTTGACGATCAGCATGATCTTCGTGCGCGACGTTTATGTCGCCATGGGCGTCATGACACTCATCGGTGCGCTCGCGGGGTTCTTTGTCGTGCCGATGAACGCATTGCTGCAGCACCGGGGCCATCTGCTGATGGGGGCCGGCCATTCGATCGCGGTGCAGAATTTCAACGAGAACCTGAGCATCCTCGGCATGCTTGGCGTGTACGCGCTGCTGATCAAGCTCGACTTTTCGATCTATACGGTGATCACGCTGTTCGGCGTCTTCGTCGCCGTCACCATGGCGCTGGTGCGCGAACGTCATCAACACAACGTGCGCACCGGGCCGTTGCCGCAGATTCCGACCGATTTGCGGCACTGAAAGCGATGACGTCGACCTGCAGATCGCGCTCCAGCCATGGCGCCGCCCTGCGCGAACGCCCGCTCCGGAAATCGCCGTAGCTGTCGTCGCGCGCGCTGCGCGCTCGTAGCACGCTTCGCCGCAACAGCATGGCGGGCGGCTCAGCGTCTCAGACGCAGATACATCTCCGGCAACTTATTGGGCAGGCTGTTGATGTGGTCGAGCACGAGGTAGTGCCCTTTGCCGAATATCTGCGGCAGGTACTGGTTGGCCATCGTATCGACGGTGAGGCAGAACGGATGCACGCCGCGCGCCACCGCCTCCTTGACCGCCATGCGCGTATCCTCGTGCAGGTAACGCCGGTCGCCGCCGTCGTCGTAGTCCTCCGGACGGCCGTCGGACAGGATCAGGAGCAGGCGCCGCCGGCTTTCGACATCGGCGAAGCGTGCGGTCGCATGGCGGATAGCCGCCCCCATGCGCGTCGCCAGACGCCCCGACATGCCACCGATCACGCTCTTGATCTGCTGAGTGTAGGGTTCGTCGAAATCCTTGATCGTGTAATAGCTCACGTTGTCGCGGTACTTCGAGCAGAAACCGGCGATGCTGTAGGCGTCGCCCACCTCCTCCATACTCTCGGCGAACAGCAGCACGCCGGCACGCACCCGGTCGACCAGCCGCCCGCCACCCTCCGGCAAATGCTGCATGATCGAGGTCGACATATCGGCGAGCAGCGTCACCGACACGTCGCGCTGCCTGACCTCGCGGCGGCGGTAGATCGCCGGCTGCGGCGACATGCCTGCGCGCTGTTCGGCGACGTATGCGACGACCGCGTTCAGATCGATGTCATCGCCGTCGAACTGGCGCAGCTTAGGTGCGAGCCGGGTCGGCTTCTGTGACTGGATCGCCTTCTTGAGCCGTTTCAGCGCCAGCGCGTATTGCGACGTGAGGCGATTCGCTTCGGCCAGGTTGGATTCGCCGAGCGGCTTTTCCTGCACCCAGCTCCAGTTGCGCTTGTAGCGTCCTTCGCGGTAATCCCACTCCGGGTAGGGCACGCCCTTGTCGGCTCCCTGCGCGCCATGCTCCTGCGGCTGTGCGCGGGTCAGCGACTGGGTGCGCGATCCCGCGCTCCTGCCTTCGCTGGGCACCTGCTTTTCGCGCTCGCCGGTCTGTTCGCCGCCGGTCTCGGCGTTTTGCTCCTGTCCCTGCTCCTGCTCGCCCTGCTCGCGCTCCTGGCTCTGTCCGTCCGCCCCCGCCTGCGTCTGCTGCGGCTGCTCGTCGCTCGTCTGTGCGTGCGCGGAACGCGCTGCATCGGGCGCCCGGCCGGGCAGATAAGCCGCCTGAAATACCTCGAGATCGGTAACCGGGGGCAGTACATTCTCGCCATACAGTACGTTGGCGACGGCGAACGCATCGGCTATCGTTGCGGCCGGATCGAGCAGCTTGCGCAGCCGCGAATCGAGGTCGGATGCCTCACTGCGCGTCAATGCGAGAGCGTGTTGTACCGTGGCGAGCGTCCAGTCGTAGTAGGCGAGCGCCTCCGGCGGCCCCAGGCGGCGCGCTGCGCCAGTCGCATACAGGCGGCTCAGGTAATTCGGCACGAGACCCTGCACCCGCCAATCCACGCGCAGGTCCTCGCACGCGTCGAACAGGAGCTGAAAGCGCAGCGCGTCGTCGCCGTAGCGCTCGAACAGCGGCGCCCACGCGACGGGCCCTGCGGCAGGCAGTTGCGCGCCGCCGGCGAGAAACACCGCGCTCAACGCGTCGCGATCGAAGCTGCCGAACGACTGAGTGCCCGCCGCATGGAGCACCGCGAGTATCGCTTCGTCGCGGTCGGGCATGACGGCGGGGATGAATACATTGCGTCCGTCCGTTTCGACGAAGGGCCGGCCTTTTTCGGGAGACCAGCTGCTTTCCTTCAGGTCGAACGCATGCTCGTACCAGATTTCGAGCAGCAGCGCGAGCAGGCGGTTGCGCTCGCCCATGCGAAATCCGGGCAGGTGGTCGAGCAACACCGACAGGCTTTCCTCGCTTTCCAGCCTGAAGTACGCCTCGCCGCGCGCGCGGCCCGACTGCATGATGTCTGCGCCGCGCGAAGCCCACGGCAGCACAGCCTGCGCGCCTAGCAGGTTGCGCACGCGGATCGCCCCCGCGAGATAGGTTGCAAGCATCAGCTTGCGCGACTCGAACAGCTCTTCCATCGGCTCGCACAGCTGCTCGACGCCGGTGATGCCCTGCCGGCACGCGAGATCGATGACCGGCATCGCGAAATAGGCGCGGCCGCTGTCGGCATGCCGGCCGTACCAGAGCAGACCGATTTCCGCCCAGCGCCGCTGCCCGGCGTGCCCCAATGTACCGAAGGCGCGCGGCAGGTTTTTCATGAAGCTTTCCAGCGCCGACCCGGACGCCGGCCACGCGAGAAACGCCAGCGCCTGTTCGGTCCACGGCAGCACGGTCTCGGAAATTTTCTCGGCTTCGCGGCTGCCGCGGATGAAGGCCTTGCCCGCTTCGCGGTCGTGCGCGCTCAGACCGCGCGCCGCGTCCAGCCAGCGCAGCACGATGGGGTCGCCGTGGTGCTGGAGGGCCGGCAGGGCGTCGAGCGCTTCGCGGTGCGCAACGAAGCTCGTCGCGCTCAACACCTCGAGCGCCTGATCGATCGCGGCGCTGAATGCGGACACGTCGGCTCGCGTCAGGAAAAATGCGCTTTGACGATTTCCATCAGCGCTTCGGCGAGCTCGATATCGTCGGTCAGCGGGTTGACCATCGCGACCTGGCACGCGAGCACGGGATCGAGACCGGCATTGATCATGTTCGCCGCGTAGACGAGCGCGCGCGTGGAGGTCGCTTCTTCGAGGCCGTGGTCTTTCAGCAGCCGCGCCTTGCGGCCTGCCGCAACCAGCTTGGCCGCGATTTCGGGTGTGCTGCCCGGCACTTCGTTGACGATGATCTTGCGCTCGATTTCCTCCTGCGGAAAATCGAAGTTGATCGCGATGAAGCGCTGCTTGGTCGAGGGCTTGAGGTCCTTGAGCACGGTCTGATAGCCGGGGTTGTACGACACCACCAGCAGGAAATCCTCGTGCGCTTCGATCTCCTGGCCTTTTTTCTCGATGGTCAGGCGCCGCCGGTGGTCGGTCAGCGAATGGATCACGACGGTCGAATCGGTGCGCGCCTCGACGATCTCGTCGAGGTAGCAGATTGCCCCGGCTTTGACTGCACGGGTCAGCGGCCCGTCCTGCCATACCGTCTCCGCGCCTTCGAGCAGGAAGCGCCCGACGAGATCCGAGCTGGTGAGATCTTCATGGCACGAGACAGTGACGAGCGGCCGGCGGATCGCGTAAGCCATGTGCTCGAGAAAACGCGTCTTGCCGCAGCCGGTCGGGCCTTTCAGCATCACCGGCAGCCGCCGGCGATATGCGGCCTCGAAAATCGCCATCTCGTTGCCCTGCGGCTCGTAATACGGGGCGACGTCGCTCGCCTCGGGCATCTGGATGATGTCGCGCTCGACGCCGCGCAGGCGGTTTACCGCGGTCTTCATTCACCCTTCCTTAATCGGTGCTGCAAAGCTGCCGCGTGCCGATGCGGGCGCGACACCCGCATTCTAAGAGAAGCGCTGGGATAAGGGAATGAGCGCGCAAACGCGAGCGCGGCCAAGCGACGCAACAACATCCGCATAGGTCAGCGCTGCGCTCAAGCAACCATTTTTGGTTTCCCGCCGCACCACGCAATCGCCGTCAGCGAGACCCGCGCACCTCGCACCGGCGACGGCGACGGTACTTCGAGCACGGTCAGCGCCGGACGCCACTTGCCGAGTGCGCGGACGAGCAGCGGCTCGATCGCGCGGAACTCGTCGATATTGTCAAGATAAACCGTGAGCTGCGCGACGTCGCGCAGGCTCTTGCCGGCTGCGGCCAGCCGTTTGGCGAGTTCCGCAAGTGCGCCGATGAGCTGCAACGCACACGGGTTGTCGGGGCCCCCCCCCGGGGCCCCCCGGGCCCATTGCGCGGG
>JBKJZR010000145.1:0-7383 GCA_046715035.1 Burkholderiales bacterium
GCAGTCGCGAAAGTCGGTACGAAATCGGTCCACGCGCGGTTGCGCGCCCGCGCGAGCGGATCCTGCGGGTGCAGGCGGGGCAGCGCGGTCTCCTCGAGGTACTCGGCGATCGCGTTCGATTCGAACAGCGCGTGCTTGCCGTCGATGCGCAGCACCGGCACCTTGGAATGCGGGGAGATGGCCAGGAACCAGTCGGGCCGGTTGTCGCGGTCGATATACGTAATGTCGTAGGCAACGCGTTTCTCCTGCAGTACGATCGCGGCGCGCTGCACCCACGGGCACGTCTTGAAGCTGCAGAGCATGAATTGTGGCGCCATAAGTCCTCCGTTCGGGTGAAAGTAAATGAACTTGCTGGATGTTACGGCATTCAGCCCGGGCCATGGCGCCGCAGGCCAGCGGTCAGCTCGCCGACGCTGGTCCACTGGTCGCAGCGATCCACCGCCCGCTCGACTTCCTCGACTCCCTCCGGAGTGAGCGCGAGCCCCGCCAGTTCGCGGAATTTTTGCCGGATCTCCGACTCGTCATACGGGTTCAGGCAGTCGCCCCGGGGGCTGGCGACCGTGTGCGTCGTGTGCCGGCCGTCCTTCAGCATGAGGGTCACGCGTGCCGGCTTCTGCTGCGGGACCTCCGCGGTGAGCGCCGGGTCGTGCGTTATGCGTACGCGCTGGCGCAGCGCTGCGAGCGCGGGATTCTGCAGTGCGGCATCGTTCAGCGAGTTGTAACCGGTGCTGCCGTTGATGACCAGCGCAGCTGCCGCATGTGGCAGCGAATACTTCGACGCGAAGTAATTGGGCGGGTCGGGATTGCGCATCGCCGCGGCGAAGCCGAACGTCGCCACGTCGATGCGCTCGATGTCGTCGGGCCGCGGCCGCAGCTCGGCAAGCGCTTCCTCGAGCGCGTCGAGCGCGGCATAGATTGGATTACAGCAGGCGCGCAGCCGCAGCCAGTCGCGCGTGATCTCCCAGCGCGTGCCCAGGCCTTCGAGCAGAACATGCGGATCGAAGCCGTCGCCGACGAGGCTGCCCAGCGCTTCTTCGACCGCGTCGTCCTGCGCGGTGAATCCCGCGAGCGTCAGATCAGGAACGAAGTTCGCCGCGAAACCGCTCATCCCACCCGCCACGTTGAGCGTCGTCGCGCCGGCGATCGCGTTGGTGTAACTGGGCGTCAGCACGATCGTGGTCGCGATGCGCACGGCGCGGCTGGTGTCGGCCGCGTTGAATCCCCGCACGCGCGTTCCCGCCGCGACCGCGCCGAGCAGCGCGGCCTGGCCATTCTGGTGGGCCAGCGCGCGCGTGGTTGTCGCGAGTCCGAGTCGGGCGCCCAGGTCGTAGCCGAGTATCATCGCGCACAGCATCTCGCGGCCGCTCGCCTGCGCCCATTCGCCCGCTGCGATCACGCCGGGAAAAATCTGCATCGCACCCTGGTACGAAACGTAGCGGTGGCCTTCGCCAAGCTCGATCGAGCGTCCGGCGATCGTATTGAGCAGCGCGGCTGTTCGCGGGTCGCTCGTCGGCCACCCACGCGCGAGCACCGTGGCGCCGGTGCCGGCAGTCGCAGCGAGTTGTTCGCGCAGCTTAACCACTTCAGGACGCAGCGCTCCCGCCAGCACGACGCCGAGCGTATCCAGCAGGACGAGCTTGGCATGCCGCTGCACCGCGGCCGGGATGTCCTCGAGCCGGGTTTCGGCGACGAACTGTGCCAGCTTTTCGATCTGCTGCCCCATCTTCAGCTGTCCTTATCAATGCTGCGGGTCGAGGCGTTCGGACTCCGACCGAGTGAACCCTCGCGTTTGTGTGTCCCTGGCGCTTCGACGCCTTTCAGAAGCGACCAGCCATCCGGGGACGCGCGCCTCTGTCAGTGGATCACATATCCGCCATCGACGACCAGGTTGTGGCCCTGTATCGACATCACGCGCGTCGTTGCCAGAAACGCGACCACCTCGGCGATCTCGCCCGGCTCCTGGTAGCGGCCGGTGCGGATGTAGGACAGCCTGCTCGCCAGGTGCGCCGGATTCTTCGTCGTCTTCTCGACGTTGTACTCCGTCATTGTCGGCCCGGGGCTGACCGCGTTCACCGCGATGTTGTGCGGGGCGAGCTCGAATGCCATCGATTTCGTGAGGTGGATCAGCGCGGCCTTGGTCAGGCCATACAGGGCTATGTCCTGCGCGGTGACGATGCCGATCTGGCTGGCGATGTTGATGATACGGCCGCCGCCGTGGGCTTTCATGCCGGGAATGACGGCCTGGCTCGCGAGGAACGGCGTTTTCAGATTGACCGCGACGACCTGATCGAAATCCCTGCCGGAATATTCGCCATACGGATGGTTGATGCGTATGCCCGCATTGTTGACGAGGATGTCGACGCGGCCGAATGCCTTTAGCGCGGCTTCGACCATACTCTCCGGCTCCCCGTCGCGCAGGAAATCGAACACGCCGTATTCGACCCGCGCTGAGTGATCGGCAGCGCCGCAGTTCTTGACGACCTGCTGAAAACGGTCTTCGCTGTCGTTCGCTGCCAGAAAAATGGCCGCGCCTTCCTGCGCGAGCTGCACGGCGATCGCCGCGCCGATGCCGCGCGAGCTGCCGGTTATCAATGCCGTCTTGCCAGCCAGCTTCGTCATTCCTGCTTCTCCTTCATACCGGTCATGCGACGAAAAAATTCGTCATTCCCGAGCCAGCGGATATCCCCTTCCCCCGCGTGCGGGGAAACCAGGATTGAGGGCACCGTCGATGCCATCCTTCGACGTGCTCAGGACTAAACGCCGCCAGCATGACGCAGCCTACTGCCCTTTGATCGCCGCGTCGCGAATGATCCTGCCCCATTTCGCCAGATCGGCGCGCACGCGCTCGTCGAGGTGCGCCGGCGTGGAGGCTGCGGGCTCGATGCCCGAGTTCTGCAGGCTCGAACGTACCTCGGGCAGTGCCACGACTTTCTGTACCGCCTGGTGCAGACGGCTGACGATCGCCTGAGGAGTCCTGGCGGGCGCCCACATCGCGTACCAGGTCGTGTACACATAATCCCTGAGCCCGCTCTCCGCGATTGTCGGCACCGCCGGGATCTGCGTTATGCGCTGCGGCCCCGTCACCCCGAGCGCGCGCAGCCGCCCGGACTTGATCAGGGGCACCACCGGACCCGCGGTCTCGATGAGGAAGGCGACTTCGCCGCTGATCGTCGCCTGCATCGCCGGCCCGCCGCCTTTGTACGGGACATGCGTGAACTTCACTTTGCCGAGCGCCTGTAAAAGCTCGACCGCAAGGTGCCCGGACGAGCCGACGCCCCCGGTGCCGTAATCGAGCTGCCCCGGGCGGGCGCGCGCAAGCGCGAGGAACTCCGACACGGTGCGCACCGGCAGCGACGGATTCACCAGCAGGGCGCTCGGCGCCGTGCCGAGCAGGCTGACCGAGGCGAAGTCGCTGACCGGGTCGAAGGGAAGCGAGCTGTACATCGCGGGCCCGAACGCCATGGCGATATTGAAGACCAGCAGCGAGTAGCCATCCGGCGCCGCCTTCGCCGCGAGGTCCGCGCCTATGGTCCCGCCCGCGCCGCCGCGGTTGTCGATCACAAACTGCTGGCCCAACTCCTTCGACAGTGCCGACGCATATACACGTGCCACAAAGTCCGCGGTGCCACCCGGGGCGAACGGCACGATTACGCGCACCGATTTCGCGGGGTATTCCTGCGCTGCCGGTGTGATCGGCCAGGCGAGCGCTGCCAGGGCGGCAAGACATGCGACTATCCTATGAGTCGAAAGCATGAGCGCTCCTGGAAGGGATCAGCGGCCGGCTGAAAACGGATGGATTATGCTACGGCATTCGATAATCGTTGAATCGGGATTTCATGGAACCTGTCGATAACATCCCTTCGGCGTCCGCCCGCACCCGCAGTGTGATGCGGCGACGCTGGGATTGGCGCGTACTGTTCTATTGCCCGCTGGTCGCGCTGTCGTTGCCGGGCGAGATCCTCGCGCAAGCCTATCCGGCCAAACCGATCCGCATCGTCGTACCGGCCGTGCCGGGCGGCGGCACGGACATACTGGCGCGGCTGCTGAGTCCAAAGCTCACCGAGCTCCTCGGCCAAAGCATCATCGTCGACAATCGTGCCGGCGCGTCGACCAATATCGGCACCGAGATCGTTGCGCGCTCTGCGCCGGACGGTTATACCGTGCTGATCGCGACCACCCCGCACGCGGTCAATCCCAGCCTGTTCCGCAAGCTTCCTTTCGATCCGATCAACGACTTCACCATGATCAGCCAGCTCGCCCTGACGCAGACCGTGCTGGTCGTGCATCCGTCGCTGCCGGTAAAAAGCGTCAAAGAGCTGATCGCGCTCGCCAAGGCGCGACCGGGGCAGCTGACCGCCGCAACGTCCGGCGGCACGTCGCAGTTTCTGGCCGTCGAAATGCTGAAAACGATGGCGAACATCGACGTGCTCAACATCCCGTACAAAGGCGCGGGACTCGCGCTTAACGATACCATCGCCGGCCACGTGCAGTTTCAGGTCAACACCCTGCTCGCGGCGCTGCCGTTCATCCAGTCGGGCAGGCTGCGTGCGATCGCAGTGTGCGGCGCCAAGCGGGCGACGTCGCTGCCCGATGTCCCGACAGTCGCCGAAACCATCAAGGGTTTTGAATCGAGCGGCTGGTATGCGCTGCTCGGGCCTGCCGGCATACCGCGCGACGTGGTGTTAAAGCTGCACGATGCATTCAGCAAGGCGCTGCATACACCAGAAATAACCCGCCGCCTCGCGGAGCTGGGTGTCGAGGTCGTTGCGGGTTCCCCCGACGAGCTCGTCAGGGTAATGCCGCGCGAGATCACCAAATGGGCCGCGGTGGTAAAGGCGTCGGGAGCCAAAGCCGAGTGATGATTTGCTCAGGAAATTCTGACTAACGGGTTGCGTCATCCCAGCGCACGCTGGGATCTAAGGAACCTCTGACTAACCCCGTTCGTGCTGGCCTGCCCTGAGGCATTCGAAGGGTATAGAAGCACGAAGAGGAAGTTTATCGAGCGAAAAATTCCGCCCTTCGATGCATCAGAGCCTGCCCCGGACTTGATCCGGGGGCGAACGGCTAGGGGTTAATCGTACCGAATAGTTGACTGCAGCCGTTCATATTTCGACTCCGCTGCGCTAGCTCAATACGAACGGTCTATTAACGCGCTGTTCAACGAACTTTCAAAGGCCCCTGGCGTGACCGGTCACTACCTTATCGGAGCCTCCTTCGGCGCATCTCACTCGCGCAAGTTTGTTCAGAACTCGCGATACTTATCCGTGGTGAGCAACCGCACGATTTCTTCCTTCAGCGCGGCGATATCACCATCGTTCAGCGGCTCCAGATTGCCCATCTGTGCATTGAATGCGTCCCGCGTGGGCGGAAACGCCAGGGCGTGGCCGAAGGGCTGCAGCGTGGCTCGCAGCGCGCGTCCGTAGAGGTGGACGTGGAGCTCGTGCCTCCAGTTGCCATTGTCCTGATAATTGATCCTGCCGATTTCGATGCCTCGCCGCGTCAGAACGTTCCTCATGGCTGCTCCCGCGACCATCGTCAGCTTCATCAGCTCGATTGCCTGCTCGCGCGAAAGACGAGTGCGGTCTTCAACCGGCACCTTGGGATTGATGATCAGATGCCCGCCGTCGCTGCGGGAGACATGCGGATGCTCGAGCGTAGCGACGTCGAAGTTCTGCGATTCGAAAATGGTTATCATGCGGGAAGGTCGTCTGCGGTAGATGTGCGCAGGATATAGCAGACCGGCCTTTGCGGAATGCGCGGTCGATTCGAAGTCACTGATCTCACGGGCCTGCCCGACGCCTTGCAAGCGGCGCACAGTGGCTGACGCGATTGCGCAGTGGGACGTTGTGATGGACGGGGAAGCCACCTCGTTCCACGTGCTCAAGTCGTCGGGACGAACGGACGAGCAGGTGCTCGAGGAAGTGGGCGATGCGAGCGCGCGCTGGCTCCTGGACCTTGCGCGGTGACGCCTACGGCAGGGCGCTGCGTTGCTGTGGTGACGGATGCGCGCGCGACTTCATTACCGCCTGGATGATGCGCGACTCCCATTCGCTGATTGCGGCTGGGGCGGCGATACCGCCGACGTACACAGGGTGCTTGAACGTTTTGGCTTCATATTCGTCGTGCAGTTCGCCGCGCGGCAGGCGCTCCGAGCACATCAGGCTCTCGTGAGGCCGGTCCTGCCGGTAAAGCTCGACGCACAGCGCCAGCCAGCCGAACGAAAAATTCGGGTCATAGACGACGGCTTTCTCAAAAGCCGGCAACGCGCCCGCACGGCCCAGCCCGCGCAGCGCCACCCCCTGGTAATACCATGCGCGCCCGCTGTCGGGGTGTGCCTTCAGCCAGGGATCCACCATCTGCGCGAGGCCTTTCCAGTTTCTGCTCCTGGCCAGACCTGCGGCGACCGCGTCGTGCTCCTGGTTCGCCACAGTGGGGCGGGCTTTCGCCAGCCGCTCCTCGAAACCGGGGTGCGTGTCCAGGTAGCCGGTTACCACACCTCCGGTCAGCTTCAGAAAGGTATTCATCAGCCGCAGCATGCCGTTGGGATCGTAGCCCGCGCTCGTCACGAACTCGGCACCGGCTTTGTCTGCTTCGGCCTCCTGCTGCCGGCTGAACGAAGCCGAGAGCACCTTGACGGTTTCTCCGCCGGCACGCGTCGCCGCGGCGTTGTCTCCCGTCTGCCGGGAAACCGTCTCCGCGGTCACAGCGGCATTCAGCGCCAGGGCGGGGAGGTTGCGCACGCGCTGAACCGCGTGTCGCAGCGAAAGGTGCGCGAACTCGTGGCCGAGCAGCGCGGCGGCCATATGAGCATCACCCCCGACGATGTCGAGCATGCCGGTCGTGACCACGATCCGCCCTTCGCTGAAGCTCGCCGTCGCCTGCGGTTTCGCATCGACGACGAGCGCGAGAGCGGCGTTGATTCCGGACACCGCGCCTATCTTCCTGTGCGCTTCGAGCAGCGTGCGCAGATGATCGACGCGCACGGCGGCTGTCGAGCCGCCGTCGTGGAGCTTTATCGAATTCCCATGGCCGGCGACCGCGTTATCCCGGACGATCTTGTCGACTTCCCACAGTTTTCCGGTCAAAGCGAAGGCCGGCTGGCAGAGCAGTGTGACAAAGAGCACACATCCGAGGCGCAGCCCGTCCCATGAAGCCGTCAATTGCGCGACGCGTGATCGATATCTTTTGGGCATGTGGTCCGCCGACAGGCAAAGGCGGGATCATCGCAATACGCGTACCGGCCTGGGTTTCGACGTATAGGCGGCGAAAAACCCCATGGCGGTGACAAATTTCACGGGCTGTGCGATCGCATCGCGACGGCTGCTGCCGGGAACGGCATCGACGTTGACGACGGGCCGACAGCGCAGACTTACTGCGATCAGT
>JBKJZR010000146.1:0-4675 GCA_046715035.1 Burkholderiales bacterium
GGCTCGGTTTCGGCTTCAGCGAGAAAGCTGTCAAAAAGTACGCGCTCACCCGGGCGCAACCCTGGTCGGTGCTCACATAGTTCGTGGGCCCCGAGTCGCCGATTTGCTGAACGCGACGCGCACTGGAATATTGCAGTGCGCACCGACGCACCCACGACTTACGACGCTAGCGGCTGATGCGGCTCCAGGCCCAGGCGATGGCGTCGAACGGATCGAAGCGGCTCGCGCGCCCGCCCAGGCAGCGCTGAAAAAAATCCTCAGTCTGGCGCAGGATCGCAAGCCGATGCACCCACCATCCCATGCCGTGGCCCATATCGGCGATCGGCAGGTACTCGACCGGTTTGCCCGCCTGCCTGAGTGCATCGACCATGCGCTGCGCCTGATCGATGCGCACGCGCACGTCCTGCGCGCCGTGAATGATAAGCACCGGTTTGCGCAGCTCCCCCGCATGCGCGAGCGGGGACTTGCGCATCATCTGCTCGCGATCGTGCGGGTCGCGCGGATCGCCGACGTAGTCATGCCACATCGATAGGTCGGCCGCCCAGTAGGGCGGAAAAGATTCGATCAGCGTGGCCAGATCGGTGGGACCGCCGAGTGAAACTCCGCAGGCGAATACGTCGGGGGTCAGGGTAAGGCCGACCAGCGCCGCGTACCCTCCGTAGCTGTAGCCCATGATGCCCACGCGCGACGGGTCGGCAATCCCGCCGTCCACAGCCCAGCGCACCGCATCGAGCAGGTCGTCGTGCATTCCGCCGGCGAACTCGCCCATCCCGGCCTTGACAAAGCGGCGGCCGTAGCCCGTCGAGCCGCGAAAGTCTACCTGCAGCACAGCGTAACCGCGATTGGCGAGAAACTGCGCGCGCGCAACGTCTTCCGACCCCGCCGGATCCGACCAGCCATTGCGCATCCATGGCCCGCCATGCACGAGCAGCACCATCGGCAGTCGCTTGGGCTCGACACCGCGCGGCAAGGTCAGGTATCCATTCAGCGTAAGCCCGTCACGGCTGGTGATTGCCACCGGCTGCATGGGTGCCAGTGCTTGCGCCACATCTGCGGACACCGCTTCGGTGAGCAGCGTGTGCGTGCGCGAGCGCCGGTCGACTAGGAAATGGCGGCGCTGCGTGCTCGTGTATATCGCCACGATCAGGCGCTGTTCCGCGTCGTCGGAGGTGACGAACTCCACCCCGTACGGACCAGGCCCCTGAGCCTTGAGCAGCCCGTCGAGGTCGTCACGGAGCTTGGAGTCGAGGATCTCGACGCGCGGATATCCCGGCTGCGCGATGGCCGCCAGCGGCGCTCGCGTAACGGCGCTCATGATCACGTTCGTTACGTCGACGTGTGGGTCCTCGAAAATCACCTTCTCCCAGCCCAGCGTGGGATGTGCCATCACCAGCGCAACGCGATCACGGCCGCGATCCGACAGCGCCCAGACCGCGGCAGGATCTTTGCTCGCACCGAGCACGCGAAAAGTCTCGTCCGGTTTTTTCAATAGGGCCGGGCGACGGGTCGCCAGCGGTTGAGCGGGTTTAGCTGCGCTGCGCCGCGTCCAGCCCTTGAAGGTGCCGTCGCGCTCGACGAGGGCCGCCACTCCATCGCCGGGATTGCGCGCGACCAGCATCTCCTCGCGGGTCTCCAGATCGATGCGATAAAGGTCGAACTGGCTGCGGTCGCGGCGATTGTGGTAGACGAGCAGATACCTGCCGCCGCTGCCCGTCGTGGAGTGGATCGCGGCTCTGACCCCCGGGTAGGGCGTCAGGTCAATCTCGGCGGCCGCAGGACCGTCCGTGTCGATCATGTAAACGTGCGCGTTCTCCGCGCCGGACTGGTCGCGGGTGTAGAGAATGCGGCGGCTGTCAGGCGTCCATTGGTAGCCGGGAGCGGGCGGACGGAATTTGCGTACCTCTCCGGTCTCGTTGTCGCGCACGAACAGGACGCCACGCAGCATGGATCGCCCCATCCACGCGAGCTTGCGGCCATCGGGTGAGAACCGATAACCGCTTTCACCCGTATGGCGGTAGACGAATCGATGCGCTTGGATGAGCGGTGGAAAACCCGCCTTGCCAAGCGCCGGATGGTCGGCGGGAATTTCGCAGGCTGTCAGGATCGCGCAGCAACTCAGTGCGATCAGCGCCGCGTACGAGGCCGATCCTGCGCGCTGCGAAAAGCTCACGCGGCGAGCGCAACCAGCTGCTGATACGCAGCATCGCTTAGCTCGATGCCGTGCTCCAGCGCGTTGGCGCGCGCGGCGTGGCGGCGATCGCCGGGCAGGCGCACGCCCTCGTCTGCGCACATCTGCCCGATCAGCGTTTCGACGCGCTCGTAGTAAACGGTGGCGCCGGCGAGCGCAGCCGGGTCGATGGCGACGATGGCATGGCCGATGCGGGGCCGCCGGCCGGGTTCGAAGTACGAATCGTTCTCGTAGCCGAAAGCGGCGCCGGTGAGAGCGACGCTCAACAGCTCGACCATGAGCGCGAGCATCGCGCCTTTGGCGCCACCGATCGCGAACAGGCTGCCGGTCAGCGCGGCCTGGGCATCGGTCGTCGGCTTGCCGTCCTTGTCGACCGCCCATCCCAGCGGGATCGGCCTGCCCTGCCGGGCGTAGAGCATGATCTTGCCGCGCACGACTTCCGTCAGCGACAGATCGATGGTCAGCGGATGGGTATCCTTGCGCGGGAAAATCGCGGCGACGGGATTGGTTCCGAAAATCGGCTTGCGGCCGCCCCAGGCATTGATCGCCGCCGGCGAATTCGTAAATGCCAGCCCGACGAGATGCGCCTGCGCAATCGGGGCGAGATGATAGGCGGCAGCACCGAAATGATGACTGTTGGTGACGCCACAGAACGCCACTCCGTAAGCGCCCGCCCGCCGGATCGCCTCGCTCACGGCCAGTGCGCTTGCCTCGTAGGCGAGCCCGCCCCCGGCGTCTATCAGGCACGCCGCGCCTTTGTCGGCCGCGATGGCGACCCTGGCGCTGCCATCGACGCGCCCTTCGCGCAAATGCTGCGCATAGAGCCCCGTGCGTGACACCCCGTGCCCTTCGAGCCCTTCCATCTCAGCGGCGACGAGTGCCCGCGCGGCAGCGTCCGCCATCGACGGTGCAGCGCCCGCCTTGGCCAGCGCGCCGGCGGCGAGCCGCGTCAATTCATCAACAGAAATGCGTGCCATTTCAGCAATCGAGGTGCGAAAATTCCGCGAACGCGCAGACCGGGACGTTGCACCGCATGATGGCCGTCAGATTCGCGAGAGCCGCACTCGGCGCTCGCGCATCAGCAATTGGTTGACGCCGCACGCAGCAACGGTTGCGACGGGACGCTGCCCTCGCGCAGTCGCGTTGGGTATGCCGCGCCCGGCCTGCCACGCTCAATCGAGCTTCGTGCCCGAAAGTTTTGCGACCTCAGCCCATTTTTCGGCTTCGACGCGGAAGAACGCCGCGAATTCGCCGGGCGTGCTGCCCACGGGATCGGCGCCTTCCGCCTCGAACCGCTGCTTGACTTCAGCCGTCGCGAGCGCCTTGACGACCTCGCGATGCAGGCGGTCGAGTATCGGCTGAGGCGTCTTCGCGGGCGCGAACAGGCCATTCCACTGAACTGCTTCGTTGCCTGCGACGCCCGCTTCCAGCATTGTCGGTACCTGCGAGATCGTCGCAGATCGTTTGTTTGCGGCGACACCGAGCCCGCGTAACCTGCCCGCATTGATTTGCACCTGCGCGACGGGCAATACGATGAATGCCAACTGGGCTTCGCCAGAGAGTAACCCGACGGTCGCCGGAGCCGCGCCTTTATACGGCAGATGCGTGGTCTTGATGCCGGTGCGCAGCCGCATCAGCTCCATCGCCAGATGCGACATTGTCCCTGCGCCCGCCGACGAATAGCTGAGCGCATCGGGTCTCGCCTTGGCGAGACCGATCAGTTCCCGCACATTACGCACGGGCAATGACGGGTGGACCACGAGCACGAACGGGTAGGACGACACCATCGAAATCGGGATCAGGTCCCTGACCGGGTCATAGGCGAGCTTCTCGAAGACAGCCGGGCTGATAGAAAGCGACGAATTGCCGAACAAAAGTGTGTATCCGTCGGGCGCGGACTTGGCGACGAGCTCGGCCGCGATATTGCCGCTGGCACCCGCGCGGTTGTCGACCACCGCCTGCTGACCGAGCGCGCCGGAAAGCCGTTGGGCGAGCACGCGTGCGATCGTGTCGCTGCCGCCGCCCGCGGGAAACGGCACGACCACCCGCACCGGCTTGGCGGGGTACTCCTGCGCGTAGGCTGGCAGGGGCACGAAAGCTGCGGCAATTCCGGCAACAAACCGCGCGATGTTCGGGGACAGATGCAAAAGCTTTCTCCTGTGGTTTGATCCGCGCGAAAGTTTCCCACTTACGGTGATGCGAAACAAGCCGCATGCCCGTTGACAGGCAGCGCGGGCCGGAATGAACGTGTCACGCGGGCACGGCCTCGGACGTGAGCAGCGTTTGCCCGGGCCTGACGCGGCTGAAAATCACCGGCCTGGTGGCGATCTCGAACCGCCCCTGCTGCCAGGTGACGCATGTATATCGCGAATTTTCCAGGTCTCGCACCGCGGGAAAATCGGTGCGAAAATGCGCGCCGCGCGAATCCTCGCGCGCCATCGCCGCGCAACGAATCGACTTGCTGACGAAGACCAGGCTCTTCAGGTT